>NZ_JAGJEJ010000009.1:0-149860 GCF_018101025.1 Pseudoalteromonas sp. MMG006 | reverse complement strand
TCAGTCGAAGGACTTTAAACTTAATAAAAATAAGAAAATTGAAAAGAATTTTCTTGGTGACAATAGCGTTTTGGACCCACCTGATTCCATGCCGAACTCAGTAGTGAAACGAAACAGCGCCGATGATAGTATAGCATTTGTTATGTGAAAGTAGGACATTACCAGGATTTAATTAAGAAAACCCGTTACAGCAATGTAACGGGTTTTTTGCTATCTAGGATTAAGTAGATAACAATACCCCATGCCGTATTCAGTAGTGGGCTATCCTGCACACCTTGTGCGCCGAGGGATTTGTATAACTATACATCAAACAATACAGCTCGAAGGCGAGCCCCTTACAAGGCCGTCCCGATACTAAAATAGTATCCCATTTCACTGTGACTCTCCACCGCTGTGAGTACTACGACATTGCCAGGAATTAATTAAGAGAAACTCGTTACAAAGATGTGGCGTTTTTTGCTTTCAATTTAAAAAATCTCACCTTTGAATTCATCAACAAAACTAGGTGCGCCTCTTGGCGCGTGCTAAAATCCAATTTTTACCAATGACGATATAGAGGTCTAGATTGCCGACTGCCGATTACCAAAAGGTGCTTGATGAGATAGCACATGAAGTACGTCCTTTGTTATCGCAAGGGAAAGTAGCTGATTATATACCTGCGCTTGCTGAGGTTGATCCTGAGCAGTTTTCTATCGCCATTTACACCACTGATGGTGAAACTATATGTGCAGGGGATTGCTCTAAACGTTTTACTATTCAATCTGTTTCTAAAGTAATGACTCTTACTATGGCCTTGCAGCGCTATAGTGACGAGCTTTGGCATAGGGTGGGCAAAGAGCCTTCTGGTACTGCGTTTAACTCTTTAACTCAGCTAGAGTTTGAAAAAGGGATCCCACGAAACCCATTTATTAATGCTGGTGCAATAGTTACATGTGATGCGCTATATAGTCGTTTATCTGCTCCTCGTCACTCAATGCTTGAAACGTTTAGGTTACTCTCAGGCAATAGCACTATTGTTGTTGATAAAAAAGTAGCTAACTCTGAATATGAATTTAGGCACAGAAATGCTGCCATGGCGCATTTAATGAAATCGTTTGGCAATTTTGAAAATGACGTTGATGATGTGCTTTGGTCGTACTTTAATTTTTGTTCAATTGAGCTTAATTGTGTTGAGCTTGCTAAGGCGTATAACTTTTTAGCTAATAAAGGGATTGATTTTAGCTCTGGTAAACGTGTGCTATCAAGTAGACAAAACAAACAGCTTAACTCACTTTTATTTACAAGTGGGTTATATGATGCTGCTGGTGATTTTGGTTATAGGGTTGGTATGCCTGGTAAATCAGGGGTGTCAGGAACTATTTTAGCGGTATTACCGGGTAAATTTACAGTGGCTGTGTACTCTCCGGGGCTTAATAGTTTTGGGAATTCAGTGGCGGGGATAGCAGCACTAGAGCTGCTATCTAAAAAGCTCGATATTTCAATTTTTTAAAATACCGATAGGGGGGCTAATTTAGCTCCCTATGTTATTGCTCCCAATACACTTGTTCAAGGCAGTCTTCGCGCTCTGGTAAGCCACGGGATAAACGTGGAGAGTGCTGAACTAATACTTCATAGCTTGCACGGTTTGCATATTTACTAATTTGCGCAAGAGATGAGTAAGTAATGGCCTGTTGCTGATGCTTCGCTGAGTTCGCCACGTTTAATTTATGGTAAACGTTAGCTGATAAATCATGTAATACCGCTGCTAAAGCGCAATCGCCAGCACCGTTTGTATTTTTGATTGAATCAGGGCCACCCATAAATGGTGCCGTATGGCTATAAGCTCTAATTGGTGTTTTACAGTCTTCTTTTCGCATAGCGCGAGAAAACTCATAACGGTTAAAGTCTGGTATAGCTCCTGGCAATAACGGGTACTCAGTTTCACGCTTGAGTTCGTCATCAACATAGCCTGCCATAAACAAGCCTTTTTCACCTGCAGTACAAATAACTAAATCTACCCAGTCGAGAGCTTTATCTGCAGCAAGAAGAGGGTCTTCACAACCTGTAATTGCAAGGCCTTCTTCTTCGTTCATAGCAAGTATATCTACATGGTTATTAACAAAGTTAGCCCACCAAGTAGGATCTTGCTCAATAAGGAACTTGGTACCAAGAGTGAGTACTACCGGTACGCCAGCATCGTTGGCATACTTTACAGCCTGCATGGTCGCTTCGGTCATTGTCTCATTACCTTGAGTACGCATTAAGTAAGCGCTTATAACCAAAGCTGATGATTTCTCAATTAGCTCTTTGTCAATTGACTCAGGGCGTAAGTGATTCATTAATCCGGCGCTAATAGCAAAAGTACGCTCGCCAGTTTCATCAATAAGTGTGAAACAGCGACCTATTGGCCCATCAACAGGTTGAAGGTAATCTAAATCTACTCGGCTTGAGGTATTACACAAAAAGCGGTAAGCGTAGCTACCTATTTTTATGTTTTCACTCATTACACCAAGTAAAACAGAGCGGTCATCTGCAAGTACTGAGTAATTGTGCATCGTGTTACCTATGGTTCCACCTGCAAACTCGTAGTCAACCATGTCGTTTAATTTTAAACGGTCGTATAAGGCGTTTGTAATATCGCTATCAATAACTTGCGACATACCTCTGCGCAATTGAAACTCGTCTAGGAAAGCTTGATCAACTTTTGCCTCTATATCAACAACGATTTGATCGATGCCCGTAATATAACTACGTTGTAATCGCTCTGTTGCGTTAAGTTGATTGGTAAGTGGATCTTTGGCTTCCACTGGAAAATAATGTTTATGCCTGCGGCGTCCAGGAAATTTCATTTGCTACCCGTGTTGTGAGCTAAATAAAAAAAGCGTGAGATTATAGCGTAAATCACTAGCTATGAGCCATGACAAACCACACTATTTTGTTTTATTTTTGCAATAAACCAATCTCAAAGGCACTTTATTAACCTAAGTTGGTATAATTAGAGCATAAAAAGTTAATTAAGTTGATTGAATGAACGAGCCAATTGATGATTCCTACTGGATGGAATTAGCCTTAGAGTATGCACTTAAAGCACAAGCACTTAATGAAATCCCTGTTGGGGCTGTTGTTGTAAAAGATAATAAGCTTATAGCAGCGGGGTATAATCGCTCTATTACTGATAACGATCCTTCTGCTCATGCCGAAATGATAGCCGTGAGAGAGGCGGGCAAAGTACTGAATAATTACCGTTTAATCGACTGTACTTTATATGTAACACTTGAACCGTGTTCTATGTGTGCGGGTTTATTAGTTCACAGCAGAATTAATCGCTTAGTATTTGGTGCCTCAGATGCAAAAACGGGTTCGGCAGGATCAATTATGAATTTACTGCAAGAGCCTAGGTTAAATCATCAGGTTGAAGTATGTGGTGGGGTATTAGCTCAACAATGTGGGAATACTATTTCTGAGTTTTTTAAAAATCGTCGAGCGCAAATTAAAGCAGCCAAAAAAGCTGCTCGTGATGCTCAAATAGATAAGCCTTGCTCAAGTTAACTGGCAAGTGGCTCTGATATTGGGGCTTCCATTTGCTGCATTGCAAACATGCGGCGGCGCCAGATTATTTTTTTATGTAAACCACGTAACATAATACGACGGCGAGTAGCGGTTGAATATATTACATTTCTTTTTAGTTTTTGCGTGCGTCTACGTTTTAGCATGTGTTCTCCTAATGCGTGAAAGTGAGAAAGGCACAAGGTATATCTGTATAAAAGTGCAGATATACTATTAACACACATTAGTGATCATTTGATGACAAGTAAACAGCTTTTTAATTTTCCTAGTTTTTGTTTTTAAAGTAATTCGATTATTTATAGAAATTTGGTCTTACTGATTACTTTCCTCTTCTTTTACTTTGCTTTGAGGCGCTGCTGGTTCAGTTTTAGCTGGTTCAGTAGGCGCTGGCTCTTTTTGTACTGGCTCAGGCTCAGTTTCAGGTTCCGGCTCTGGAGCAATAGCATTGTTTTCATCAAGCCAAACGAGTGCGTCGTAATATCTGCGAATATTATCAACATATTTTACAGCCACATCTCCACGGGCATAGCCATAACGTGTTTTACGGTAATAACGCTTTTTAATTAGCAGCGGTAGGCGTTTTTTTACATCGGCCCACTTATCAGGGCTTGCCCCTTGCTGCTCAGTGATAATACGTGCATCGTTAACATGTCCCCAACCTACATTATATGCCGCCAATGCTAGCCACGTGCGATCTGGTTGTGGAATACGATCGGGAATACGCTTAATGAGTTTACTCAAGTACTTAGCGCCACCGCGTATGTTTTGCTCAGGCTCTAATCTATTGGTAACTCCTACTTGCTTGGCTGTGCTGCGCGTTAGCATCATAATACCACGCACACCGGTTGGCGATTTGGCGCGTGGGTTCCACATCGACTCTTGATAACTCAATGCTGCAAGCAAGCGCCAATCGAGAGTACCAGCATATTGCTCAAACCAAGGTCTGTAAGTAGGGAGCGTCTCTTTTATTGCCTCAATATAGGCAAGGGTATTAACGTAGTTAAATTGGCGCACATGGCCAAAGTACTTCTCTTCGAGCACGTAAAGCTGGTTACTTTGCTTTACATCACCAAAAAATGGCACCAATAACGCGTACAAAGAGTCATCTTTTGATTTATTAAGTATCCACGCGATCGGGTCGTTATGTAATACAGAAAAGCCAATACTTAAATTAGGGTGGTAGCGCCTGAATAGCGATAATGTATGGGAGTCAGCTAGCGTGTAATCTATTTCACCATCTATAACGGCTTGAAGTAACTCCTCTTCATCAAATTCTTCGCTTTCGGTCCAGGTGAGTGATGGATTGTTTTTCTTAATTTTTTGTAGGGTAAGCGAATGGCTACTTTTAGCTATTACAGTAAAGTTACCATCTAAATCATCAAATTCTCGCGGACGAACGCGCCCTTGCTTATAAACAAGTTTTTGGCTAATTGTTCTGTAGGTGGGGCCATATCTATATTGCTGCGCGCGTGCTTTATTGTATGTAAGGCCTGAGGCAATTAAATCTAAGTCGCCACTTTCAAGGCGAGCAAACATGTCTGATAAATTAAAAAAGGGGACTATTTCAAGTTCAACACCTAGGTAATCGGCAAAAGCTTGAGAAAGCTCATATTCAAAGCCTTGCTCGCCTTGAACTGCTTGATAATAATTACTGGCACTAGCCAGCGTGCCCACACGTATTTTGTTTTGCTCTTTAATTTGGGCAAGTTGGGTTGACTGTTCTTGCATATCACATGCACATAACAGCATAACTAAAGTAATGATTATTATTAGTTTTTCTTTGAACATTGAGAGCCCCTTTAACGCGCCAGCACCCGTTATAGCAAAACTTAGCCATTTCGTCACTTTCCCTTTTATTTTATTAGCTGAAACGGAATATAAATAAAGCTAAAAAGTTAATTTTATGAAAAGCGCAATTTGGAGTTAAATCTGGATGCTACTTAGACTATAATGTCGCCCTAAAATATCGTTCAATCCCTAACCCCGGATGAAATTATCTATGTTGATCCTTCGTGGTGCACCAGCACTGTCAGAGTTCAGAGTTAATAAAATTTTAGCGCGTTGCAAACAATCGCAACTTCCTGTCACTAACGTATATGCCGAGTATGCTCATTTTGCCGATTTAACATCGCCTTTGAGTGTTGATGAGCAAACCAAGCTTGAAAAGCTATTAACTTACGGTCCTACTATTGCCGAGCATACCCCAGCTGGCACATTAGTACTTGTTACACCTCGCCCTGGTACCATTTCGCCTTGGGCTTCTAAAGCAACCGATATAGCGCACAACTGTGGCCTTAAACAGGTTCACCGCGTAGAGCGTGGTATTGCTTATTATATAGAAGGTGAACTAACTACAGAGCAACTTGCACAAGTAACGGCGTTATTACACGACCGTATGACTGAAGCAACTCATACTGAGCTTGCAGCGGCAGCGCAGTTGTTCCGTAATGATTCTCCGCGTGAAATGTCCTCAGTTGATATTTTAGGTGGTGGTCGCGAAGCGTTAGCTGCCGCAAACGTTGAGCAAGGTTTTGCCCTTGCCGATGATGAAATTGACTACCTAGTAGAGAACTTTAAAAAGTTAGGCCGTAATCCTAACGACATAGAATTGTTTATGTTTGCCCAAGCAAACTCAGAGCATTGTCGTCATAAAATATTTAATGCTGATTGGACAATTGACGGTATTGAACAGCCAAAATCGCTGTTTAAAATGATTAAAAATACCTTTGAGCACAACCCTGAAAATGTATTGTCGGCGTATAAAGATAACGCGGCAGTAATGAAAGGCTCAAAAGCGGGTCGCTTCTTCCCGAATGCGCAAGGTGAATATGCGTATCACCAAGAAGACATTGAAATATTAATGAAGGTAGAAACGCATAACCATCCAACGGCTATAGCACCGTTTTCGGGCGCGGCTACCGGCTCTGGTGGTGAAATTCGTGACGAAGGTGCAACAGGGCGTGGTTCTAAGCCAAAAGCAGGTTTAGTTGGCTTTACGGTTTCTAACTTACGTATACCAGGGTACGAGCAACCGTGGGAAAGCGACTTTGGTAAGCCTGGTCGTATAGTAAATGCCCTTGATATTATGATGGACGGCCCACTGGGTGGCGCTGCATTTAATAACGAGTTTGGTCGTCCTAATTTGTTAGGTTATTTCCGCACGTACGAAGAAAAAGTAACAAGCCACAATGGTGAAGAGGTACGTGGTTACCACAAGCCTATTATGCTTGCCGGTGGCTTAGGTAATATTCGCTCTGATCATGTTCAAAAAGGGGATATTCCAGTAGGTGCAAAACTAATTGCGCTAGGTGGTCCTGCAATGAACATTGGTTTAGGCGGTGGTGCAGCATCAAGTATGGCATCGGGGCAATCAAACGAAGACCTAGACTTTGCCTCTGTACAGCGTGAAAACCCAGAAATGGAACGTCGTTGCCAAGAAGTAATCGATAAGTGTTGGCAGCTAGGTGATGAAAACCCAATTGCATTTATACATGATGTAGGCGCAGGTGGTTTATCAAATGCATTCCCTGAGCTTGTAGATGATGGTGGTCGTGGTGGTAAATTCCAACTACGCGATATTCCTAACGATGAGCCAGGTATGGCACCACACGAAATTTGGTGTAACGAATCGCAAGAGCGTTATGTGCTGGCTGTAGCTGTTGAAGACTTTGATCGTTTTGAAGCAATTTGTAAGCGCGAACGCGCACAGTACGCAGTAATTGGTGAAGCCACAGAAGAGCGCCATTTAACTGTTGCTGATAGCCACTTTGATAATAGTCCTGTTGATTTACCGCTAGATGTATTGTTAGGTAAAGCGCCTAAAATGCACCGCGATGTAACATCTCAGCAAGTAACAGGTACTGCCATTGATACAAATGCTATTGACGTAGCAGATGCCGCGCAGCGCTTATTACGCTTACCGACAATTGCAGAAAAAACATTCTTAATTACCATCGGTGACCGCTCGGTTACCGGTTTAGTAGCACGAGATCAAATGGTTGGCCCGTGGCAAGTGCCTGTTGCTAACTGTGCGGTTACCGCGGCAACGTACGATACTTACCACGGTGAAGCTATGTCACTCGGGGAACGTACTCCGGCGGCACTATTAAATTACGGAGCTTCAGCGCGTTTAGCTGTGGCAGAGTCGTTAACTAATATTGCCTGTGCAAACATTGGCAGCCTTGAGAACATTAAGCTATCTGCTAACTGGATGGCTGCAGCGGGTCACCCAGGTGAAGACGCAGGCCTTTACGAAGCCGTAAAAGCGGTAGGTGAAGAGCTTTGCCCTGCACTTGGTTTAACTATACCTGTAGGTAAAGATTCTATGTCGATGAAAACGACATGGAAAAACGAAGACGATAGTGCTGAGCAATCAGTAACATCGCCGTTATCGCTTATTATCACAGCCTTTGGCCGTGTTGACGATGTACGTAAAACAGTAACTCCACAGTTACGCACTGATAAAGGCGACACATCGCTTATTTTAGTTGATTTAGGTGCTGGCAAAAACCGCATGGGTGCATCAAGCCTTGCACAGGTTTATAAGCAACTTGGTGATGTTACACCAGATGTAGACAGCCCTGAGTTACTTAAAGGCTTTTATAATGCTATGCAAGCACTTGTAGCAGATAGCAAACTACTTGCTTATCATGACCGTTCAGACGGTGGTTTATTTACTACCGTAACTGAAATGGCATTTGCTGGGCACACCGGTGTGACTGTTGATTTAGATGGTTTAACAGGCTCAGACTTAGAAGCGCTTTATAACGAAGAGCTAGGTGCAGTAATTCAAGTGGCTAACAGCGACTTAGATGCCGTAAATGCAGTGTTTGAACAACACGGTGTAGCTGCAATTAGTCACGTGATTGGCTCGCTTAATAGCGACGATAGCATTGTATTTAACCGCGGCGAGCAAACGGTACTTAATCATACTCGTACAGAATTGCGTACTATTTGGGCCGAAACAACGTACCAAATGCAAGCACGTCGTGATAACCCCGAGTGTGCTAAGCAGGAGTTTGATGCCAAGTTTGATGTAAAAGATCCAGGCTTAAACGTCAAACTTAACTTTGACTTAAACGAAGATATAGCTGCGCCATACATTGCAACGGGTGCTAAACCACAAATGGCTATTTTACGTGAGCAAGGCGTTAACTCGCATTTAGAAATGGCTGCTGCGTTTAACCGTGCTGGTTTTGCCGCTGTTGATGTGCACATGAGCGATATCCTCGAAGGGCGTTTAACCCTTGAGCAGTTTAAAGGCTTAGTGGCGTGTGGTGGTTTTTCTTACGGTGACGTATTAGGCGCCGGTGAAGGTTGGGCTAAGTCTATATTGTTTAACGATATGGCACGCGATCAGTTCCAAAACTTCTTCCACCGTGAAGACACCTTTAGTTTGGGTGTGTGTAATGGTTGCCAAATGTTATCAACGCTTAAAGAGTTAATTCCAGGTACTGAGCATTGGCCTCGTTTTGTAACTAATAAATCTGAGCGTTTTGAAGCACGCTTTAGCTTAGTAGAAATACAAGAGAATCCGTCTGTGTTCTTCAGTGGTATGGCGGGATCGCGTATGCCAATTGCTGTATCTCATGGTGAAGGCCATGCTGAGTTTGCAAATGATGCTGCCACTCAAGCTGCGCTTGAAAGCGGTACTGTCGCGGTTAAATTTGTTGATAACTACGGTAACCCCACAACGCAATACCCGGCTAATCCGAATGGTTCACCAGAAGGTATTACTGGTATTACTTCTACTGATGGCCGTGCAACAGTAATGATGCCGCACCCAGAGCGTGTATTCCGCGCTGTAGCTAACTCTTGGCACCCAGATGAGTGGAAAGAGGATAGCCCGTGGATGCGTATGTTCCGCAATGCACGTAAAAATGTAGGCTAGTGATCACAATCACTCCCTATACAAGCTAGATTCATAATCTAGCTGTAAAATAAAAAAGGCTGCCTGCGCAGCCTTTTTTGATTGCGTAGATTTAAAATTACGATATTTTGTTAGGTATAAGGCTAATTAAGGATAGTATGTTAAAGCGCGTTGGTTTAATTATGGGTGCTGTATTGCTAAGCATAGTATTGCTTGGTTATGTATTTCGTTTGCCATTATTACAATGGGCTGTAGCGCCTGCGCTTGAAAAAGCGGGCGTTACTTTAAATTGTTTAGACTTTTCACTTACCAGCAAGCTAAATGTGCATGTACAAAAAGCGTGCTTGAGTTACCAAAACCAAGAGCTTGTTGTTACAGGTATAACCGCTAATACTCGCTATATTGAAATTAAACATGCGGTGCTTAATATAAATCCACTTCCTCAAAGTAATAAAGTAAGCAGCCCAGCAGCAATTTTAGATCTAGCCCTTCCCGAAAAAAGACCGACAATTACAGTTGAGCAACTAATTATAAACAGTGAGTTTTTAAATCAGCCTTTCATGCTAAGCATTAACGAGCCTAAACTTAACCAGTTTGTAGTAAGTGGTGACTTAAGTGCTAGCGCAATGCTTTATAATAATGTACAAGGGCAGTTTAAAGTTAATGATGGATTGCTTAAACAGTTACTTAAAACAGATAACGAGCTTTTAAATGGGCTTAGCTTTAATGCAGCGCAGGCATTTAGCTTTAACGGGGTAGAGACTAGCCTCACCGGTAATTTACAGGTGCGGTATGACTATAAATTTCAAAACTGTGATATTACAAATAATACCAAAGGAGTGCTAAGCGCTGCGTATAATTTAAATACCCAAAAGCTTTCACTTGACCCAAGCAAGCTTAAAAACAATGTAACGCTTGGTAATAACTGTCAATCTCTTATTCCTGAAGGTGACTACAAGGCCTTTGCAGTTAAGCAACTTCCCCTTAATTGGCAGTGGGCTTTACCTAAACCAATAAGCCTAGTAGATAATAATTTAACCTTGCCGTTAATAACGCTTACAAGCGATGAGCAAAGCGAGCAAGAGATAGACATAATTTTTACAGATACATTTGTTAATACTACTACACCGTTGCAAAGTGCGCGCATGCAGCTTAAAGCGCAGCTACACACTGATGATATAAATGTTGCAGCGCTAAATACGCAGCTTGAAAACGCACAACTAAGTGGCAATTACGATATTGCGCTTACCGCTTTGCCTGAATTTTTACCGGCTGATGCTAATAATGTAAAAGCCGCAGGCGACTTTACACTTACTCAACTCGTTGACTCTAAACCCGTAGGTAAAGTAAGTACTACATTTAGCTTTGACAAAGCCGTTGCTTATGGCACTACTATTAATGCTTACACAGGTAAGCTAGTGGCAAATATGAGTGAAAAGCTCGATGCAAACGTGGTTTTAAAAAGTGAGTTTAAAAGCGCTCAATACGATGAGTATAAGCTCACTGGCATTAACAATACCCTCAGTGCAAAGGCAAACTTAGGCGTGGGTGAGTTATTTGCTCATTTATCAGCGAATACTCAAATAAGTAGACTGACAAGCCCCAGTATTGATTTAGAAAATATAAATGTGGATTCAAAAGGCTTGCAAAGCAGAGCGCTTAAAGCGTCTCATCATGTATTTGTAAACGGTATAGAGCTGGTGGCTAATCACCATATTTCAAAAGTAGAACACCCGTTTGAAGTAATAATCCCGCAGCAAAATGTACTTTCGCTAAATTCAATTATTAGCCAATTTGAGCCGTTAGCTCAACTCACTCAAGGCGAGTTTGGTGGGCGAATTAGTGGCGATGTTAACTTACAAAAAGCTAATTTTAATTTAACTGTTGATGATACCAGCGCGCTTTATAATGATTACTTAGCTAATCAGTTTAGGGTGCAACTTAGTGGGCAATATGATTCATGGCAGCTTAATGTTGAGCCTACTACCTTTAACGTTAATGAATTAAGAGCGGGCGCGGTAGTTAATAATATTAATGGCAAAATAAAAATGGTGAGTAATAGAGCGCAAGCATTTGATATAAGTGGCAATGTGTTTGGTGGGGCATTTGAATTAGATAAATACTCGCTTTTAAAATCGCAGCAAACAGCTAATGTTACATTTGAAAATGTTGATGCCAGCAAATTAATAACGCTTGACGATAAGTCGGGTATTACCCTAACAGGTAGGCTAAAAGGGACGTTGCCATTTTATTTTGATGAAACAGGGGTTGAGGTAAAAAATGGCAGCCTAGCTAATCAAGGCCAAGGGAAGCTTATTATTAGTAATAACGAAGCGTTTGACTCTGTTATGCAACAGCAACAAGAACTACAGCCTGTTCTGAGCTTACTTAAAAACCTTGATATACAAAAACTTAATAGTACAGTAGCACTTAAAAGTGATGGCTGGTTAAATTTAGGTGTTAACTTACAAGGCTTTAATGAGCCACAACAGCAGCAAGTTAATTTTAACTATAACCACGAAGAAAACGTGTTTACGCTACTAAGAGCGCTAAGATTAAGTGACGAAATAACACAAAAAGTTGAGCAGCAATATTCTCAAAAAGGAAACTAATGATGAAAAATTCGTTAAGCATTAAGGCGATCATTGCCCTTGCTGCTATTAGCGCATTGAGCGCATGTACACACAGAGTAGAAGTAGCAGCTAAAGAGCCAATAACTATCAACCTTAATGTAAAGGTAGATCACGAAATTCGTGTAAAGGTGGATAAAGAACTCGATACCCTGTTCAGTGACGACAGTGAATTATTTTAGGAGCTAAATGATGACTATAAAAAATAAATTAAGTATTGCCACTTTAATTGGTGCAGTGTGTATGTCGTTTTCGGCGTGGGCGATTAGTTTAGATGACGCTAAAAACCAAGGCTTAGTGGGTGAGAACAGTTCGGGTTATTTAGGCTTAGTTGTACAAAATAGCGAGGCGAAAGCCGTTGTCGAAGAAATTAATGCAAAGCGCAAAGCTCAGTATTTAAAACTAGCTAAAAAGAACAATTTATCGCTCGCCCAAGTAGAAGCACTCGCAGCGGCTAAAACTATCAAAAAAACCCAAAGCGGTCATTATGTTGAAGTAAATGGCAGTTGGGTTAAAAAGTAATATATTAACTGAGTTACTTAAAAACCGAGTGATTATACGCTCGGTTTTTTTATGCCTTCTAAAAGCTGCTGCCAAAAGTCGATACCTTTTCGCCTAGCAAGTTTAATATTGTGCTCCGGAATAGATTCTGGCTCGTCGTAGCTTTCAAGCGCTTCGCTCATACTTAGTTCGCGAATTAAATGCAGTGTAGGATAGGGGGCTCGGTTTGTGTAATTTGCGGCATCATCTTCATCGCTGTCGGCAAATACGTAGTCAGGGTGAAAATTAGCAATTTGGTATTTACCTTCAAAGCCTTGTGCAACCAGTAGCGCGTTGGCTAAATCAACTAAATCTAAAAAGTCTTCAAAATCGCTAAAGCCTTTATCAAACAGTATTAATGTGGTTTCGCGCTCTGGATTTTGATCAAGCTGCGTGCATTGCTCAAGCATATCCATTACCGCATCATCAATTTTTACTGCTGGGCTAAGCACATAATGAATGCAGTTGTTCTCAACTTCTTTGCGGGCAAATGGGCAAAAGTTATATTTTACAATAACCGACGATACCCACTCACGGGTTTGAGTAATAGCTAAATTGGTCATGCTTGTGGCTCTAAATACTGATTAATTATGGTTAATGTTTTTTTAATGGCGCCCTGGTTTTTTAATACGCACTGCTGCGCTTTATTCCCTAAGGTTTTGCAGGCCTTAGTGTTTTGGCTGAAATTAATTAATTGTGTAGCAAGTTCATCGGTATTTTCAACAACTACAGCGCCTTTTAATTTTATAAGCTCAGGATATACATGATCGAAATTATACGTATGAGGGCCAGTTATAACACCAACTGAAAAAGCTGCAGCTTCAAGTGGGTTATGCCCGCCGCGGCGAATTAAACTACCGCCTACATAACTTACATCACCAGCCCCATATAAACATTGCAGCTCGCCAAGTGTATCGGCCAATATTACGTGCTCATTTTGATAGTTATTGTTGCTACGACGGCTAAAGCTCAGCGGGCTTTGAGCTAACGTGTCGGCTACTTTATCAAACTGTTCAGGGTGTCGAGGGGCAATAACTAAAAGTGCATTTGGGTATTTTTTTAATAGTTGCTGGTGGGCATTTAATATCATTTCGTGCTCAGGTGGATGAGTAGAGCCTGCTACCCATACAAACCGCTCTTGGGTTTTATATCCTGCTTTAAGGTTTGCAACTGAGGCTAGCTGCTCATTGCTTGGGCTTATATCAAACTTAATTGAGCCTGTAACATGGCTTTTTGAGGGGGTTAAACCGAGCTCAATAAACCGCTCTGCATCTTTTTTATTATGACTTGCAAGTACCGTGATTGAACGCATAATTATTTGCGTTAACTTAGCAACCTTTTGATACCCTTGTTGCGATTTTTCGCTCAAGCGTGCATTAAGTACCAATACCGGAATATTTTTTTTATGGCTTATTGCCATTAAGTTGGGCCAAAGCTCGGTTTCTAATATGCATAGTGCTTGTGGGTTTATACGTTTTAAAAATCGAGCGGTCGAAAAAGGAAAATCCATAGGTAAATAACTACACGCCACGGTATTTTTAAATTGATTAATTATTTGCTCGCGCCCGGTAGGCGTATTGCAGGTAATAAGTATATTGAGCTGCGGGTGTTGTTTTTGCAGCGCTTTAATAAGTGGTGCAGCTGCAAGCACCTCACCTACAGAAGCGCAGTGCACAACTAACGGTTTGCCTTTACTTGTACATAAGCTTTTGCTCACAAAGCCAAAACGCTCTTTAAAGTGTGCGCGGTAGCCTTTGTTTTTTTTACCTCTTAATACATATAAGTAAAATACAATCAGCGGGCTAATTAAAATTAATGCGAATGAGTAAAAAATGCGTGCCATACTGAACTTTTATTGAGGTAAGTGCCCTTAGTTTAACGCGAAAGTGATAATTTCTGAACATGTGAAGCACTAAATTATGCTCCAGTTCAGCTATATTCCTATAAAATGCACACAACTAAATAAAACTGTGGAATAATGGATTTAATTTTTTCCTGCCATTTCAGTTCCTAGAGGAATTTTTCATGTCAATTATCGATTCTGTGGCAACAAGCTACGTTGAAAGTTTAAACCGTCATCAAGCCTTATTTGAAACGATGGAGGCTTATCATCAAGAGTCTATGCAGTTATTAGAAGCATGCCATAGTGCATTACAAGCTGGTGGTAAGGTTATTTGGTTTGGTAACGGCGGAAGTGCAGCGGATGCTCAGCATTTAGCGGCCGAATTTGTAGTACGTTATAAATTAGAGCGCGGACCGCTTGCGTCTATGGCATTAACAACCGATACGTCAATTCTTACTGCGCACAGTAACGACTACCATTTTGATACCGTGTTTGAGCGCCAAGTTCAGGCGCTTTGTAAACCAGAAGATTTAGTCATTGGTTTAACAACCTCAGGTACCAGTGCAAATATTAATTTAGCACTTGAAGCCGCCAATAAAATTGGGGCATTTACTGTTGCATTAACAGGCCGTGATGGCGGAAAAGTAAAAGATATTGCCAAGCTGCCAATTATTATCAAAAACGATGAAACAGCACGCATCCAAGAGGCGCATATGTTTATTGGCCATTGGTTATGTGAAGCCATAGATATGGTTGTTGCGGAGCAGCAGTAATGGATTTATCGTTATTAAAAAACTTATCTAAAGCACGTATTTTAGTGGTGGGCGATGTAATGCTTGATCGCTACTGGTACGGTGACACTGGGCGTATTTCGCCAGAAGCGCCTGTACCTGTTGTTAAGGTAAGTAAGTTTGAAGACAAAGCCGGTGGCGCAGCCAATGTTGCTAAAAACATTGCTAGGCTTGATGCCAAAGTTGGGTTACTTGGCTTAATTGGTGAGGATGAAAGCGGGCAAATTTTAGAAACAATTTTAAAAGGTGAAAAAATAAGCTCACAGCTTGTGAGCGTATGTGATTTACCCACTATTTCTAAAATGCGCGTTATTAGCCGCCATCAACAACTTGTGCGCCTTGATTTAGAAGAGACATTTACTGAGCAGCATAGTCAGCTGTTATTAAATCGCTTAGAGCTGGTGCTTGATGAGTACGACTTTGTAGTGTTTTCTGATTACAGTAAAGGCTCACTCAGTTTAATTAAAGAAATGGTGAGTATTGCAAAAGCGGCGGGTAAAACCGTACTTATCGATCCTAAATCGCCAGACCTACACTTGTACGAAGGTGCAGACTACATAACGCCTAACTTGCATGAGTTTAATTTAGCGGGTGGTAAAACAGGCTCTGAAGAAATTTTAGCGCAAAGTGCCCGTGAGTTGATTAGTAAAAATGGTATTAAAGCCATGCTACTTACACGCTCAGAGCAAGGCATGTCACTAATTGATGCCGATGAAAAACACGATTTTGCAGCTCAGCAGTTAGAAGTAAGCGATGTAACTGGTGCAGGCGATACGGTAATTGCAACTTTAGCTGTAATGCTTGGTGCAGGTATGGCCCCTAAAGATGCGGTAGAAATTGCCAATTTAGCTGCGGGCATTGTGGTAAGTAAACTGGGGGCAGCTACAGTGTCACCAGAAGAGTTAAGCCAAAAGCTTGGCCAATACTTACACACTAATGGTGAGCACTATCAAACCCCATTTGATGATGTGCTGCAGCATATTGAGTTTGCAAAACAAAACGGCGAAACCATTGTATTTACCAATGGTTGTTTTGATATTTTACACGCAGGCCACGTGCGCTACTTAGCACAAGCTAAAGCGCGCGGCGATAGGCTCGTTGTAGGGTTAAATAATGATGAATCTATTACCCGTTTAAAAGGCCCTGAGCGCCCAATAAACCCACTTGATGAGCGCGCAATGGTATTAAGTGCACTTGCCTCTGTTGATTGGGTAATCCCCTTTGGCTGCGCTGAGGAGAACGACACGCCCGCTAAATTAATCGAGCAAATTAGCCCTGATATTTTAGTAAAAGGTGGCGATTATACTGTAGAGCAAATAGCAGGGGCCGATCATGTCCTGCGCCATGGTGGAAAAGTAGAAGTGCTGACGTTTTTAGATGGTTGCTCTACATCAAAAGTGATTAGTAAAATAAAGCAGTGATATAGATATTTGTTTCAAATAAAAAGGGTTGAAAACTGCGTTTTCAACCCTTTTTATTATTACGCATACAATTTTTTAAAAGTTATATTCGTACTTAGCAAACGCTGATGTGTCGTTTTCAGCGCCATCATTGTTCGATGCAAAAGTGCCCAGTGTTAAACGTCCACCCATTGCAAGCTGTCTGTAACGCAGTTCAACCTGTTTTGAGTTATAACCCGTTTTAGTAATTGTATTACCTAAATCTGGATTACTAGGATAGCGGTCACGATTATCGCTGTTGTAATCAACACTACGAAGCTTTACTTGCCAGTCATCGCCGTTTGAAAGTTGACCAAGCACTGTTAATACCACTGATTGTGCATCGTTATCAAAGGTTGAACCTATGGTGCGTCCATGGTAACGATAGCCCGATTTATAATCTGTGTGTTCGTAATAGCAGTTTTCATTGTTTGATTCTGCTGAGCAAGATACACCTGTGTCTATGTATTCTACGTTCACGAGTATATTTTGGCTGTAAATACGTTGGGTCGTTTGTACACCAAATAAGTAAGCGCGATCGGCTGGTTTGAATTGAGAGCTGGCATCTTCGCCAATTGTACTGACATAAATGGCATACGGGTGACTAAATAAGGTATCAGACCAACGAACGTCAATACCGGCAAGCTGATTACCTATCTTAGAATCTAAGGCACTATCGCAATTTTCATTGCCGTCAATACAGTTAGTTTGCCCAGTAATAACATCAATAAAATCACCTGCTGAGCTTGGTTGACCTTCACCGGCCCACTGCGCAGACCAGCTTAAGGCAACTTCAAGCTGTTGGACTGGGCGGAAATTAACACGGCTACTCCAAAGTAGCGCATCAGGTATTACACGGGTTGATTCTAGCTTTGCCATTTGGGCGGTAAAGCTCCATTGACCAAGCCAACTTAACCAAGGCGTTTCAAATGCCGTGCTTTGCTCACGCGTAACACTAAAGGCAGGTAAAGGCTTAGCATTACCCGACATAATTAAGCTATTATCAACACCGGGTCCCCAAAACTGTTCTACTGCGCCAGCTCTAAAAATCCAATTCCCTAAGCGATATGCTAAATAGCTATCGTCAAGAGAGGTGTCATTACAATCTTCAAGCGCTTGCTCGTTGGCGGCTATATCATCTATTGTTTTGCCAACAACTAAGCATTGCTTACCATCGTTTCGGTAGTTTATAGCAACTTTAGCTGCAAAATTATCACCAAGGTAGGCGTAAGCTGCTGAAAGCTCAGATTCTTGTGTGTTGGTGGCCCCAAAACTAGTGGCTACAATTGGGTCTGATGCGGCAAACGCAGAAAGTTGCACACTGTGCGAGCTACTATTTTCTGATTTATAACGGTGTTTTACGCGAAGAAGAGCATCCTGTAGGCTTGGTGCTAACAATTCAAGCTTGGTAGATTCAACTTCGCCAATAAAGCTTTTCCACATTAGTGGATAGGTGGTTACGGGCGCTAAAATAACACCAGCATCAGCGAGCTGTTGAATATCGGCTCTGAGACCGTAGTCGTCTGGTTTTACCCAGGGCTCTGCTGTTACTGATGCGCTCATAGCGCAAAAAAGAGAAGAAAGTAGAAAGATTCTATTTCGCAAAGTTCAGATCCTTGTGATTAAGATTGCGACTAAGTTTACCAACCTCGTGCGGCTATTGCAGTAAATAATCAAAAGAATAGCGTTAATTTAATGTATAAAAATGTAACCTATCTATCGCAAAAACTAAGGTGTTGATATACTGCTGTACAAATAGGAAATAGAGAATGCAATGAGCAATAAACGACTTATATTTATACCCGTATCATCACCGCAAGGAATTGGTGAATACATGCGCTCGTTGTTGTTAGCTCAAAGCCTTGAAAGCGAATGCTCAAATCCCCTTGATATACATTTTATTTTAAATAAGCATGCTATTTACGCAAAAAGCTGCCCATTTGACACAACTTTACTTGAACATTCGCCAACAAAAGAGCTTGATAAGGTATGTCGATTTATAACGGAATATAAACCAGATGTTGTAATCTTTGACTGCGCAGGGCGCGCTGCACATATGAAGGCGGCTAAAAAAGTCGGCGCAAAAGTAGTGTTTATTTCTCAGCACGCAAAAAAACGTGCTAAAGGCTTAAAACTTAATCGTATTAATTTAATAGATAGTCATTGGGTAGTGCAACCCGATTATTGTATTGAGCCACTTAGCTGGGCAGAAAAAACCAAAATAGATATGTTTTCGCTAGCTATGCCCCAAAATGTGGGGCCTTATATCGCGTTTTCTTCAAAGCAACAAACTCAGCAAGTTTTAGATAGTTATAAACTCGACAAAAAAGATTATTTTATTGTTAGTGCAGGATCTGGAGGCCATATATTCAATGGCGAAAATTGCGCAGATATTTTTTTTGCTGCTGCAGAGCAAATATCGGCTAAGACAGGGTTAAAGGGTATAGTGATCTTTGGCCCTAACTATAGTAAAACTTTACCAAAATCGAGAGCTGTAATTAATCTCCCAAGTATGGATAACAGTGAGTTTTTATCGCTGTTGGAACAAGCTAAATTTGCACTATTAGGTGCAGGCGATACCCTATTGCAAGCTATTGCTGTGAAAACTCCTACTGTTGCTTGTGCTATTTCAAAAGATCAGAATGAACGTCTAACTAGCTGTGAAAGTACAGGTGTAGTACTTAAAGCTAGTTTTGATAAAAGCGACATAGTGAGTAAAGTAAATGATCTACTTTTAGAGCCTCATTTTGAAGAGCTTTTAAATAAATACTCTCAGTTTGAAACCGCACAAGGATATAAAGTTATTACCCAAGGCGTAAAAAAAATGCTGATGGAGGCAAAATAGTGAATGTTGTAATTGTAATAGATTCTTTAGCGGGTGGCGGCGCTGAAAAAGTAATGCTTACCCTTGCCGAGCAGCTTATTAAGGATCATTGTGTAACCATATTGTCTTTAGCTAATAAATTTGAATATACAATTCGTGAGCAATTAAAGGTTGAAAGTTTATTTTCTGATAAAGCGACTAAAGTAGACCGTTTTTGGAAGATAAATAAAAGTGTAGCAAAGTTAGAGGCCTGGTTTAGTTCTAAACAGCAGGAAATAGGCGTGATAGATTTAGTGCTTTCAAACCTTGATAGAAGTAATAATTTACTCGCTAAAAGTGCAGTTAAAAATGTGCATTTTATTATGCATAACTCAGTAAATGCAGAGCTTGCGAGGCAAAAAAAGTTAGGGCCGTTTTCATATCGCTATCTTAAAAAATCAAAGCAAAACTTAAATGGTAAGTCACTAGTTTGTGTATCAAAAGGGGTAGAGCAAGAAATCACCCAAGGCGATTTAATTATGCCAAGTGCAATAACCACTATTTATAATCCATTTAATTTAGAAGATATCAAGCGTCAGTCTGATGAGCTTAATACGAAAATCCCTAACTCTCCTTATTTAATTCATGTGGGTCGTTTAGCTAAACAAAAACGCCACGATATTTTATTTAAAGCATTTGCAAAGCTTGATAAGAAATACAAATTGGTACTTTTATGTAATAAACCAGCAAAGGCATTTAAGCTTGCAAAAGAGTATGGCATTGAAGAACAGCTGATTGTGCCAGGGTTTGAGCAAAATCCTTATAACTGGATTAAACACGCGCAGGCGCTAGTTTTAAGCTCTGATTTTGAGGGGTTTGGTAACGTTTTACTCGAAGCACTAGCCGTAGGTACGCCTGTAGTGAGTACTAACTGCACCTTTGGACCAAGCGAAATACTAACTGGCGAACTGGCGAACTACTTAGTACCTATAAGAAATAGCGAACAATTAGCACTTAAAATAAAGCAAGTTTTAGCAAATAAACCTAATGTAGAAAATGCGGAAATTTTGCAAAAAGTGAGTGCTGAACACGTTGCCCAGCAGTATTTAGCTTTACGTCGTTAGTTTTTGTTTATAAAGAGTATGCAAAGTTTCCCAGTCGTTACTTTGCCAGTAAAAGTTATTATTACGGCCTTGTTCTTTTAAAAATGAACGCGCAAGGCGAGCTATATTAGCTTGCTGCCACTGTGCGTTTGGCTGCTTAATTTCACCTCGGTCAAAATCGATAATATATACGTCGTCTTTTTCATTAAATAAAATATTATTGATATTTAAATCGGCGTGATACACCCCTTTTTTATGAAATTGCGCAATAGTGTTGGCTATATTTTCAAGCTCACTACTATTTAAAGGACGCTCAATTAAAATGTCGAGTAGGCTTTTAGCGCCGCTTATGGCTTGTGTAATTATATCTCCTCGGTAAATCAAACCACTTGTGCTTACTTTAGCTGCAATGGGTTTTGGCACATTTAGGCCAAGCTCAATAAGTTTAATCATTAAGCTAAACTCTTTATACACTCGGGTGCTTTCAAGGCCTGGATAAAAGTATTGATCGCTTAATACCTTGCCAACCAAACCGCCACGCCAATAATGCCTAAGTACAGCGATTAAATTATCGTGTTTAAAAAACCATGCTGTAGCACGACCTTTTTTAGCGCCTACTATTTTATTTTGCTGTTGCCAATAATTTGCATCAAACCAGTTTATATCAATAAGGTTAAAATAATCTGGGTGGCTTAAAATAGTGTGCTTGCCTTGCGTTAGTGTTTTAAACATAGCTCGTTAAAATAATTCAATAAGATGTCTATATTAACGTGTTTTATGGCGCAGGATAAGTGCTTGCATTAACGCGAGTATAATTTAAGATCCCAGCATACTTATTTAAAGCCTAACGGAATGCGTGACTCAAGTGTCTAATTACTCCTCTATTTGTATTTTAAGACTCTCTGCTATTGGTGATGTATGTCATGCGGTGAGTGCTGTTCAAGCAATTCAAAAAGCGCACCCTAATGCAAATATAACGTGGGTAATGGGTAAAATAGAAGCCATGTTACTTGCTGATTTACCAGGTGTTGAGCTGGTGGTTTTTGATAAAAAACAAGGTAAGGATGCACTTAAAAAATTAAAAAACACCTTTAAAGGCAAGCAGTTTGATGTACTTCTTAATATGCAAGTGGCACTAAGAGCAGGCTTTGTTGCGCGCTGTATTCCGGCTAAAGTAAAATTAGGCTTTGATTGGGCGCGCTCAAAAGAGCTGCACAGCTTATTTATAAATAAACGTATAGCCCCACAGAATGAGGCACACGTATTAGAGGGCTTTAAAGGTTTTGCCAATGCAATTGGCGTAGATGATTATATGCCTTCTTGGCAGATGCCTTATAGCGCACAAGATCAAAGCAAAGCCGATGAGTTATTAGGGCAAGAGTATTTAGCCAACAAGCTATTTGTTATATCGCCAGCTGCAAGTAAAGCTCAGCGTAATTGGTTGCCTGAACGCTATGCCGCACTTGCTGATTACGCGAACGAGCAGGGTTTTAACGTTATTTTAACGGGCGGACCTACCGAGCTTGAAATTAACTTAGCAGACAATATTATAAAACACTGTAATAGTCCTATTTTAAATCTTGTTGGTAAAACAAAACTTAAAGAGTTGTTATGCGTTTTAAAAAGAGCTGATTTAGTACTAGCCCCAGATACCGGCCCGGCTCACATGGCGGTAACCGTTGGCACGCCTGTTATTGGTTTATATGCCCACTCAAACCCAGCACGCACAGGCCCTTATTTATATCAAGACTACGTAGTTGAGGTTTATCACCAAAATTTACTCAAACAAACAGGTAAAACTGCGCAGCAAGTACCGTGGGGCACTCGCGTTAAAGGTGACGATTTAATGAGTCAAATAACCATAAATAGCGTTAAAGCAATGTTCGACCATGTTGTAAAAAAAGAGTCACTGTGATGAGTTTACAACAAAATAAAGCGCTTTTTTTAGACCGTGATGGGGTTGTAAATGTAGATCACGGCTACGTATATCAAAGTGAAAAGTTTGAATTTATTGATGGTATTTTTAGCACCTGTAAAAAATTTTATGATGCGGGCTATAAAATTATAGTTGTTACAAACCAATCAGGCATTGGGCGTGGTTATTATACCGAGGCTGATTTTATAGCGCTTACCCAGTGGATGAAAACGCAATTTAGTAACCACGACATTAAAATTGCCGATGTCTATTTTTGCCCGCATCACCCTAAAAAAGCGTTGCCCGAATATTTAAAGCAATGTGATTGCAGAAAGCCGGCCCCTGGAATGTTACTACAAGGCATTAAAGAGCATAACATCAACCCCAAGCACTGCATTATGGTTGGCGATAAACTTAGCGATATGCAAGCTGCAAAAAAGGCGCATATTGCTACACGCGTTCTTGTACGTTCAGGTCAATGCTTTGATGAAAACGCAAAGCAACACGCTGACTTAGTAATTGATTCAATAAATGATTTACCTGCGTTTATAACCCTATAAACCTAACCTGTTTATTCGCGTGTAAAGTGGCAGGAATTCCTGCCAATTCGCATGTTTTCTATAAACTGCAAACCGTGCATTTTACTCATGAAACTTTTACAATACCCACCATATTAAACAGTACCTGTTTACCCGTTCAATTAAATGGAGACCACAGATGAGAGCATCTGCTTTTTTTAGCCAGCTACAGCAGCAAATTGAAGACGTAAAAACCGAAGGTTTGTATAAAAACGAACGTATTATAAAGTCTCAGCAACAAGCAGAGATAGAAGTTGCATCAGGCAAAGTAATCAACTTTTGCGCCAATAATTACCTAGGTTTAGCCAATAGCCCAGAGCTAATTAAAGCAGCTCAAAATGGGTTAGACGACCATGGTTTTGGTGTTGCATCGGTACGCTTTATTTGTGGCACGCAGGATATTCATAAAACACTTGAGCAAAAAATTAGTGCATTTTTAGAAACCGAAGACACCATTTTATACTCTTCTTGTTTTGATGCTAACACAGGCTTGTTTGAAACAATTTTAGGTGCGGAAGATGCCATTATTTCTGATTCATTAAATCATGCATCAATCATTGATGGCGTACGCTTATGTAAAGCTAAGCGTTTTCGTTATGCAAACAACGACATGGCCGATCTTGAAAAACAACTTATTGCTGCAGACGAAGCCGGTGCTAAAACAAAACTAATAGCCACTGATGGCGTGTTTTCTATGGACGGCGTAATTTGTAATTTAGAAGCCGTGTGCGATTTAGCCGATAAGTACGACGCACTTGTAATGGTTGATGACTCTCACGCGGTTGGCTTTGTTGGCGAAAACGGTAAGGGTACACCTGAGTACTGTAACGTACTTGACCGAGTAGATATAATCACTGGTACTCTAGGTAAAGCACTCGGCGGTGCCTCAGGTGGTTATACATCGGGTAAAAAAGAAATTGTTGAATGGTTACGCCAGCGCTCTCGTCCATACTTGTTTTCTAACTCTTTGGCGCCTTCGATTGTTACAGCATCAATTAAAGTACTAGAAATGCTAGAAAATGGCGGTGAACTTCGCGCTAAGCTTTGGTCAAACGCTAAATACTTCCGTGAGCAAATGGAAGCTGCAGGCTTTACCTGTGCAGGTAAAGACCATGCAATTATCCCTGTTATGTTAGGCGACGCTAAAGTAGCATCACTGATGGCTGATAAATTACTTGCAGAAGGCATTTATGTGACTGGTTTTTCATTCCCAGTTGTACCAAAAGGCCAAGCCCGTATTCGTACGCAAATATCAGCAGCGCATAGCATTGAGCAATTAGATACCGCAATTGCTGCCTTTACCCGCATTGGTAAAGAAATGGGTGTTATTTAAATTTTTCATAAACCGAGGCCAGTCCTCGGTTTTTTAGTTGAGTGTTAATGATGAAAGCATTATCTAAATTAAAAGCAGAACCGGGCATTTGGATGACAGATGCGCCAAAACCAGAAGTTGGCCATAACGATCTGCTTATTAAAATTCGCAAAACGGCTATTTGTGGAACCGATGTCCATATTTACAAATGGGACGAATGGGCAAGTAAAACGATTCCTACTCCTATGGTAGTTGGCCACGAATATGTAGGTGAAGTGGTTGATATGGGGCAAGAAGTTCGTGGTTTTGCTGTTGGCGACCGCGTATCTGGCGAAGGCCATATTACTTGTGGGCATTGTCGAAACTGCCGTGCTGGGCGTGTTCATTTATGTCGTAATACCACAGGTGTTGGCGTTAACCGCGAAGGCGCTTTTGCAGAGTACCTGGTGATCCCTGCATTTAACGCGTTTAAAATTCCAGATAACATTTCTGATGAGTTAGCGTCTATTTTTGACCCGTTTGGCAATGCTGTACACACAGCACTTTCGTTTGATTTAGTAGGTGAAGATGTCCTTATAACAGGCGCAGGTCCAATTGGTATTATGGCTGCAGCCGTTGCAAAACATGTAGGTGCACGCCACGTAGTAATTACTGATGTAAATGAATATCGGTTAGAGCTTGCCCGTAAAATGGGGGCTTCACGTGCTGTAAATGTAGCCAACGAAAAGCTTGAAGATGTAATGATCGATTTAGGCATGACAGAAGGCTTTGATATTGGTCTTGAAATGTCAGGCGTGCCAAGTGCATTTAATTCTATGCTCAATAACATGAACCATGGTGGTAAAATTGCCATGTTAGGTATTCCGCCATCAGATATGGCGGTAGATTGGAACCAAGTTATTTTTAAAGGCTTAGTGATCAAAGGCATTTACGGTCGTGAAATGTTCGAAACCTGGTACAAAATGGCAAGTTTGATTCAATCAGGTCTTGATCTAAATCCAATCATAACGCATCAGTATTCTGTAGATGACTTCCAAGCTGGCTTTGATATGATGATTTCAGGTCTGTCAGGAAAAGTAATTTTAAACTGGGATTAATTCCACAAAAATTACAAGAAGGGCGGCTATGGCCGCCTTTTTTATTTAATTTATTAAAGAGATTTCAATGGCATTTAAACATATTTCTATTGCGCAAACGCATGAGCTGTTAGATAAAGAAGACGTAGTAATTGCAGATATACGCGATCAAAATTCGTATCAAGCAGGGCATATTCCAGGCTCTGAAGCGCTATCAAACGCAAATATAGCTCAATTTATGATGGAAAAAGAGTTCGACCAACCTATTATTATAGTCTGCTACCACGGCATGAGCTCACAAGGTGCTGCAAGTTACTTAGTTGAGCAAGGTTTTGAAGATGTATACAGTATGGACGGCGGTTTTACTGCATGGGAAGCTGCATATAGTGAGAAAGTAGAGAGATGATTGAGCTTGGCAGTTTAAATAACCCGCGCGCCGCACAAGGCTTTATAGATTATTTAAAAAGCCAAGGTTTACAAGGGCAATTAAGCTCCTCTGATGGTAGCACTGTAATAATTAGCGTTAATCCTGAGCATTTTCATCAAGTACAACCTTTATGGGATGAGTTTATACAAAACCCTAATCATGTGCGCTATCAGCAAGCCTCTTGGGATGTAGGAAGTACGCAATCAGGGCTTACTTATCAAGGTCAGTCGCTAAATTTAATGGCTCGGTTTAAAGCGCTTAGCTGGTTGAACCAAGCAGTAAGTATCATAAGTGTAATTATTTATTTTGCATTTTTATTGGGTGGCTTTGAGCAAATATATACAGTACTTCAGTTTAATCCAGCTCAGCCATTAAGTTGGCTTACGCCTGCACTCGTGCATTTTAGTGCTATGCATTTAGTGTTTAATTTAATTTGGTGGATGTCGCTTGGTGATAATATTGAAAAACAGTGTGGGAAAATTAGCTTAGTAGGACTTTTTGTTGCAACTGCGCTTATTAGCAACTGGGCTCAGTACCTAATTGTAGGCCCCAATTTTGGTGGCTTAAGTGGTGTGGTATATGGGTTATTAGGCTTTTGCTGGATCCATAGCTATTTAAATCCAAAGCAGCCAGCGCTTGTTAGTACGCCAATTATTGGCTTTATGTTAATTTGGTTAGTACTTGGTTTTGCTGATGTGTTATTTGTTGGTATGGCAAACTGGGCGCACTTAGGTGGGCTTTTAAGCGGCATGGCCTATGCGTTTACCGCTAATATGTTTAATGCAAAAAAATAGCTCTCTAATGATACAGGTATTTAGTAAACAAGACTTCACGGATGATCTCTTGACCTGTTTCTTCTTTGAGTAACATTTTTAATTTTTCAGCACATTTTGCTCTGATCTCTTCACGACCAGTTAACGATTTTATTTTTTCTTCAGGCTCTTTTGATAGTATTTCAACTAAGGCATCACGCAGTAATGGTGTATGGTGCTCAACAATAGCAATGTCTGAAGTATCGGTTAGCATTAAATCAATAGTAACCCGTACATAGCCCATTTTTTTACTAGAGGCGCCAATATAGTTAGTGATTATATCTGGCTCAAAACCAAAGTATCCTACGCTCGACTCCGCACGGGCAGTCAGACTCATTATGCTAGCTAAAACTGTAAAAATACATGCGTGTACTATTTTTTTCATAATTCAGTGCGTTTCCGTAAACCAGTTATAAATAGTTTATACTTAATAGTAGGTAATAAACAGCGCCAAGCAATTATTTATCGGCAATAAAACATCACTTTTTCAAATGCTTTGGCAATGTTATCATCGCGTTGGTTTTTATTTTATCGAGCTATTGTGATTACTTATCCCTTGTCTATTTCTGCTAATTGGCAGTCCACTTCATCTGTAAGTGATTTATCTTCTGCTGAACAAGAATGGCTATTTGAGCCAAATTCTTTAACCGCTAAATTAAAAAGTAAATCACAAATATTTAGTGTGAAAGTGTTAAGTGAGCAACTATTTACTTTAAGTCCTGAGCAACAACATTTGCTAAGTTGTGCTACTCAAACAGCAATTAATCGAGAAGTTATTTTACTGTGCGATAACGTACCTATGGTATATGCTCAAAGCTGGTTACCTAAAAGCGATGCAAGCAATCCGTTGCATAATATTGGGGAGCGTCCGTTAGGGGATGTGATTTTTCAAGACCCTGCATTAAAGCGCACAGAAATAGAAATAGCCTCTTTCAACTTCTCTCATTCAATACAACAATTAGTGACGTTGCTAAACTTACCAAACAGAGATCTTTTAGGGCGTCGTAGTGTTTTTTCCCTACACGAATATAAATTTTTAGTGTGCGAAGTATTTTTACCAGGAGCGTATTTGTACTCATGAAATTAGCCTCATTGCATATCAAGCATATTCCTTTTTATATTCAACTAATGCGTATTGATAAGCCAATAGGTACTTTATTACTTTTGTGGCCTACATACTGGGCTTTATGGCTTGCCAATAGCGGTATGCCTAGTTTGCTTAATTTTATTGTATTTA
The DNA here is from genome assembly GCF_018101025.1 of Pseudoalteromonas sp. MMG006. Taxonomy (NCBI): domain Bacteria; kingdom Pseudomonadati; phylum Pseudomonadota; class Gammaproteobacteria; order Alteromonadales; family Pseudoalteromonadaceae; genus Pseudoalteromonas; species Pseudoalteromonas sp. MMG006. The sequence goes on along the minus strand of NZ_JAGJEJ010000009.1, from coordinate 121,939 downwards.
CACTTGGAGTGGTTGTTATGCGCAGCGCCGGTTGCGTTATTAACGATTTTGCAGATAGAAAAATAGATGGAGCCGTTAAGCGCACTGCTGGGCGGCCACTCGCTACTGGGCAAGTAAGCGCTGGTGAAGCATTAAGCTTATTTGCACTGCTTATTATCATTGCTTTTGTACTCGTGCTGTTACTGGGTATAAACACTATATTATTGTCGTTTGGGGCGCTTGCTTTAGCATTTTGTTACCCTTTTATGAAGCGTTATACTCAATTACCCCAAGTGGTTTTAGGTGCTGCGTTTGGCTGGGCAATTCCAATGGCCTATATGGCATCAATTAATTTTGTACCGCCGCAAGCATGGCTATTATTCATTGCTAATATCTGCTGGACCGTAGCCTACGATACTATGTATGCAATGGTCGATAGAGATGACGATTTAAAAATAGGGGTAAAGTCTACAGCTATCTTATTTGGTCAATTGGATCGCCATATTATTTTTATATTAAATGCTGTATTTGTCGCAATTGTTGCTTTTGTTGGATTAAGTAACAATTTAGGCGTGGCATTTGGGGTTGGATTGAGTGTTGCTGCAGGCTTACTTATTTATCAGCAAACACTTATTCATAAGCGCGATAGAAGTGATTGCTTTAAAGCATTTTTAAATAATCATTATGTGGGCTTAGCTATTTTTATAGGGTTACTAGTATCTTATCCAATGGCAGTTTAAAGCTTCTAGGCAGGCTTTAAACTACTTATTATTACTACCTTGGTGGGTCTATAATACCGCTTATAGAAGCGTTTTTTCTAAACCACCCGGCTATAGAGTAACGCTCATCAACGGCGGGTAATACTTCATGAGCAAAGCGCTCGCTTTCAAACATAACTAATGTGCCTGCGGTTGGTTTAATCGTTATTTCTACTTCCTTACTTTTAGGTTTATAAATAACAAGTTCACCACCTTGCTCAGGTGTATTTAAATAAAGCACCGTTGTAAATACGCGATTAGATCGCCCTTTAAATGCATCTATATGTTTTTTATAAAAATCCCCATAAGTGTACTTTGCATAGTGGCATTCGTAATCAAATAACCCCATAAAAAAATTACGGTTTAGTGTTGTTTTTATACTTTGCATAATGGCTTGATAGGTAAGCTGTGCTTGAGAGCTGCCATCAAACCAGTAGGTTTTATCTTTACGAATAGTTTTATCTATTTGTAAATCGTTTAAACGGCCAATACCAGCAAGACTAAAGTGAGGGTTTATTCGGTGACAATCGGCTACTAACTCGTTAATTAATTCAGCAACAAGCGCATTATGAATTATGACGTAACCTTGGTGTTCTATATCATCTAAATAGACATCGGAACTAAAAAGTGTGTTCATTCATGTCAGTTGTTTAAAAAAGGTGCGACAGTGTAGCCTAAAAATAGCTAAAGGCTATTGTTTATTATGCCGCACTTTTTTTATTAGCTAAATGTAGTACCCGCTTTTTTTATAAGTGACAGCAGATGCTCTACATGCTCACTAATCGCTGTTTGTTGACTTGTTTGTACCACAAGTTGCTCATGGCTTAAGTCTTTATTCGTTTTTAATTGCACCAAGTTTGAGTGCTCAGCAATTGTATTTGCATGCTCAATGCTCGCAATTGCAAAGTGATTAGATTTTACAACACCGGCAATTACCTGCTCAATACTACCTACTTTTATACTTGACGATTTATTTAAAGAGTCAATAGATTCATTTAGCATAGTTTGGACTTGTTTCGATTGAGAAAAGCAGCCATACATAGGGTAACTATCAAGATCCTGCTTACTAATATCGTTTTTGTGTGCAAGAGGGTGATTTGCTGAAACAAATAAAACGAGTTGATCTGGAAGGTGGATATCGCTACCAATGCTATTTATGGCTTGCGAATAAACGCTTATATCTATTTCACCTTGTTGCAGTTTACGAGTTAGTTCTTGTTGATCTTGCAGCTGCATCTCAATTTTAATATGAGGGTACTGCGCCAAAAATTGCCCACATGAAATAGGTACTACACTGCTTGCTTTGTTGGTATAGCCAATTACTAGCTTTTCGTTGACATTCCCATTCACTGATTCAAAAATACGTTTTTTAGTTAGTTCAAGTTCGCTAAGCGTGTTTTTGGCGTAATCTAGGAAAAGTTCACCTTCAGGCGTTAATTTAACGGAACGGGTTGAACGTTTTACTAGTTCGTGTCCCATTTCATCTTCAAGAGTTTGAATGCTGCGCGTAAGCGCGGAAGTACTGATTTGGGTTTGTTCAGCAGCTTGTCTAAAATGACGTAACACACCAAGCGCTACAAATTGCTCTAATTGTTCAAATCTCACTTTATAGTCCCTTTTTATAAGTAAGTCGTAGTTACTACGAGCATCAAATTGTTACTAATTTCCATACTAAAAATAAGTAAAAATCTAATACTGAAATACATTTGCAAATTTATGCATCTTAAAAGCAGGATACCCCCCTTTAAGTATTAATTAAAGAGAAAAGCGACCAAATAGTATTGCCTTATTTAACAAAGGCTAGTTGTTCATTATTATTTATTTATTTTTATACAACGAATAATATTTAAAAGTTATTTTTAGTCAGTAAGTTAGTAGTAAAAAACAAGCTGACTATTCTAAATAATGAAAAAGTATATTTCTAAAAGGAAAGTACCACCAGGCATCGTTATCATTAAAAGTTGTTCGCTCTACCTAAGTTTTACTTTACGAAGTTACGATTTACTCTATTACTTAATGGCTTGTTTTCAATGCTTTGTAGCTCTATTTCAATAGCATCACACGATATGTGTATTTCAAAAAGAGAAGTTAATAGCGACAAGCTTAAGCAAGCTAAACTTACGCCAAACAAAATAATACCCGTAGTGTTAAATTCAATAAATAATGCGAACATTGATAGCGTGCACAGTAAAAATGAGGCAACACCATACACTTGCATTGTACGTATTAGCTTTATTCGCTTTCTCAAGTTAGTAATTTGAGCAACAACTACAGGACGTATTGATTCACCTTCTCGCGAATTTAACTCTCTAATTAATTGCGCTAAAACTAAAAAACGGTTTGTATAAGCAAGTAACAGAAGTGAAATTGCCGGAAAAAGTAGGCCAGGGGTTGTTAGCGTCATTGTTTTTATCCTAAAAAAGTTACTTACTATACAACTTAGTAGAGTATCGTAGGATATTGTAAACGCAAAACAAATGAGGTGATAATTGCAAAATATTAATACAGATAATTCTCAAAATGCATTTCATTGGGTAACACTCTATAAAGCCGACAATAATCTTGAAGCAAATATTGTAAAAGGGCTTATTTTGAGTGCTGGCATAGAGTGTCAAATTCAAGGTGAAATGTTACAAGGTGCGTTAGGTGAAATCCCATTTGAGCAAACCCAAGTTAGTGTGCAGGTTTATGCGATAAAAGAGCGCCACGCGCGCGAAATATTGGTAAACTATCAGCAAGTAAAACAATCCGCTCCAGATTGGGTATGCCCTAACTGCAATGAGCATAATGGATCAACATTTGATTTCTGTTGGTCATGTGAGACTGTAAAGAATGACTAAAGCGAATAATTTTCAACGTATTAGAGAGCTAAACTACTTACAAAAGGCTGTGTTAGCAAGTGCTTTAATTGAGCGTATGTTACCAAACTATGGCTTATTTAGTGAGGCTACAGGTTTTGGTGATGAAGCATTATTGCGTAGTGCACTTAATGTTTGTTGGGAAAAAATATTATTACCTAAAAGTAAAATTGATCTTGAAAAACAAGTTGAAAAAATTGAGCCGAATGTTCCTGAACTTGCTGACTTTGATATGTTTGGTACTTACCCTGCAATAGATGCGGCGACCTCTTTATTAAGCCTTATGCATGGCCTTATGGGACAAGACGAGCAAGAATTTATCAGCGTAAGTAAAATATCGCAGGCTACAGTGGCGCGTTTTATTGAGTACCAAATGACTGTTGAAGGCGAAATAGCTGACAATAAAGCAGTGCGCGAACACCCATTAATGCAATACGAAATTGACGTGCTCGGGGAGCTAATCGACTTTGTTGAAAATATGGGACGTATTACCTCAGAAAACGTTAAAGCACTTAAAAAGCAAGCTATTGCAGATGGACAAACTAATATTGGTTTGGCGTTATAAACACATTAAGTAGTGATAAAAAGGCAGGAGAAGTACAGTGCGAATTTTAGGCATTGAGTCATCGTGTGATGAAACCGGTATTGCGATTTACGATGATGAAAAAGGCTTATTGGCTCACCAATTATACAGCCAAGTTAAAGTACATGCAGATTATGGTGGTGTAGTACCAGAGCTTGCATCGCGCGATCACGTTCGTAAAACATTACCCCTTATTGACGCAGCTTTTGCGCAAGCTGGTTGCGGCTCTGAAGATTTAGACGGTATTGCCTATACTGCAGGCCCTGGTTTGGTTGGTGCTTTACTCGTTGGTACTTCTATTGGTCGCTCTTTAGCTTATGGTTGGGACATTCCAGCTGTTGCTGTGCATCACATGGAAGGGCATTTACTTGCGCCTATGCTTGAAGAAAACGTACCTGAATTTCCCTTTATTGCTTTACTTGTGTCTGGTGGCCACACCATGATGGTGAAAGTTGCAGGCATTGGGCAATACGAAGTACTAGGTGAGTCGGTAGATGATGCAGCAGGGGAAGCGTTTGATAAAACGGCGAAATTATTAGGGCTTGATTACCCAGGAGGCCCACGCTTAGCTAAAATGGCAGAACAAGGCGTTGCAAAGCGTTTTGTATTTCCGCGTCCAATGACAGATAAACCCGGCCTTGACTTTAGTTTTAGCGGACTCAAAACAGCTGCTTCTATTGCTATTCGTGAAAATGACGACGACGCGCAAACAAAAGCAGATATAGCTCATGCATTTCAAACTGCAGTAATAGATACTTTAGTAATAAAATGTAAGCGGGCGCTAAAACAAACGGGTATTAAACGTTTAGTTATTGCCGGTGGGGTTAGTGCAAATACACAGTTGCGTTTACAGCTAGAGCGCGTAATGCACGGTATGAAAGGGCAAGTATATTATCCTCGCACAGAGTTTTGCACAGATAATGGTGCGATGATTGCTTATGCAGGTATGCAGCGTTTAAAGGCCGGCCAATTTGCTAGCCTAGATATGAAAACAAAACCACGTTGGCCAATAGATAGCTTAGAAGCTATTTAAAGCTAGTGTTTTTTGTTATCAGTGGGGGCTTTTTTAGCGCCCACTTTTGGTTCATCTCCGCTAAATAAACGAATTATATTAGTGCGGTGGCGAAAAATGATTAACAGCGTAATAAACGCCACAGGCAAGGTGTAAAGCGGTTTTATTAACCAAGTATATAGTGGCGCTAAAGAGACTGCTACAAGCGCAGCAAGAGAAGAGTAACGTGTTATTGCAACAATAACCAACCAAGTACAAATTAATAAACCAGCCAGAGATAATCCAATCGGTAGCAATGAACCAAATGCCGTCGCGACTGCTTTTCCGCCTTTAAAACTAAAAAATACAGGGTACATATGCCCTAAACATGCAGCTACAGCCACTAAGCCAAGCTCTAAAGGTTCAAGCTTTAAAAAGTAAGCGCCCCAAACAGGGATAGTGCCTTTTAAAATATCAAAAACCAATACCAAGCATGCAGGAAAAGCACCACCTAAACGATATACGTTGGTAGCACCGGGGTTATTAGAACCGCTATTACGTGGATCGGGTAGTTTGAATAACCGTGATACTAAAATAGCCGAGGAAATCGACCCTAGTAAGTAGGCTAAAACAAACAATAAAATGGTTAACACAAGGCCCCTTATTTTTGAATTACTATACCCATTGGTAGCACTTTTAAGCTATTATTGGCGGCAAAATTTATCGTAAAAATTATAACTGTTATATTTTTTCAGTTAACTTAGCCATTTGGCTATTGTAGAAGTTATTTTTACATATTTAAACACTGGTTAAACCATATACAGTATTAATTTCATTGATGCTTTATATGTTTGCTGAGTTGTTTAGTGTTATTTGGAGTATCAATGGATAAGGTATTTATATCTCAGCTACACGTCGACACAATTATTGGAGTGTACGACTTTGAAAAAGAAAGTAAACAAAGCCTTTATTTTGATATTGAAATGCTCAGCGATATAAAACCTGCAGCTGCAAGTGATGACATTAATTTAGCGCTCGATTATGCAAAAGTAAGTGAGCGTGTAATAGAGCACACAACAGCTAAGCCCGTTGAATTGCTCGAAACGTTAGTTGAGCAATTAGCTAAAATTATACTGACTGAGTTTAATACGCCGCAGGTAACAATTAAAGTGAGCAAGCCCGCAGCTGTTGCCCAAGCCAATACGGTGGGTGTTGAAATTACTCGCACTAAGGCCATGAGCTAAATGGCGCAAATTTATATCAGCTTAGGCTCAAATATAAATAAAGCACATTATATTCGCTGTGCGCTTGTGGCGCTTGAACAGCACTTTTCTGATTTAGTGCATTCTTCTGTTTATGAAAGTGAGGCAGTCGGCTTTGCAGGCAATAACTTTTATAACTCGGTAGTTGCTGCGTCTACGTCAATGCCACTTGAAAATGTATGTAAGTTATTAAAGCAAATAGAGCGAGATAATGGGCGTAACGCGCATGATAAAAAGTTTAGCCCTCGTACTCTCGATTTAGACTTATTATTTTACGATGATGTTATTTGCGACTCTCCAGCACAATTACCACGTGACGAAATTACAAAAAATGCATTTGTTCTTCAGCCATTGTCTGAAGTGGCGCCAAACTTTTATCACCCTGTAGCTAAGCAAACCATAGCCAAGCTTTGGAGTGAGTATAACAACCCTAAACAAAGGCTATGGAAGGTGGAGTTTTCTAACCCATGAGTATTATAGAAATAATTGTTTTAGCCCTGATACAAGGGTTTACTGAGTTTTTACCTATCTCAAGCTCAGCACATTTAATTTTACCTTCGCAAATATTAGGCTGGGAAGATCAAGGTTTAGCTTTTGATGTGGCAGTACATGTAGGTACATTAATCGCCGTAGTCATTTATTTTAGAAAAGAAGTTGCCGATATACTGGGTGCTTGGTTTAAATCGTTTGGTGAACAAGGTACTACAGATGATAGTAAGTTAGGTTGGTGGATTATTCTTGGTACTATTCCTGCTGCTATATTGGGCTTGCTTTTAAAAGACTTTGTTGAGCTTTATCTTCGCAGTGCTTGGGTAATAGCAACCACCACAATCGTATTTGGTTTATTGCTTTGGTACGCAGATGCTAAGGGCAAGCAAATTAAAACGATTTATCAGCTTAACTGGAAAACGGCACTTATTATCGGCTTTGCACAAGCTGTTGCCATGATCCCAGGAACTTCTCGCTCAGGTATCACCATGACTGCTGGTTTAATGCTAGGCATGAATAAGCAAAGCGCCGCGCGCTTTTCATTTTTATTAGCAATACCTATTATTTCTATGATGGGCCTTTATTACACTGCTGAGCTTGCGCTAGGTGACCACGTAGTTGATTGGAGCACATTATTACTAGGTGTAGTGCTTTCGTTTTTATCAGCTTATGCATGTATATTTATGTTTTTAAAAGTAATTGAGCGAATGGGAATGTTGCCATTTGTGATTTACAGGTTGTTACTTGGTGTAGGGTTAATTGTATTTTTAACGCTGTAGTTTAGCTTAAAAGTAAAAGCCCTCTTTGTTAAGAGGGCTTTTTTATTTCTAATTAGCCGTATTTAGGCATTAGTGAATTGTGTATACGTGCATAGTAACTAAGCGCGAAATTTGGCATTATAGCGCCATTAAATTTGCAGATGTGCAAAGCAGTGAAGGATTAAATAAAAGTTATGCATATACATATTTTAGGCATTTGCGGCACCTTTATGGGCGGTATAGCAGCTATAGCTAAATCACTTGGCCATAAGGTAACTGGGTCGGATCAAAATGTTTATCCGCCAATGAGCACGCAACTTGAAGAGTTAGGTATTGAGCTGACTCAAGGTTACAACGTAAACCAGTTAGAGCCCAAGCCAGATATGGTGGTAATTGGTAATGCAATGAGCCGTGGTAACCCGTGTGTAGAGTATGTGTTAGATAATGGCCTACCTTACACATCAGGACCTGAGTGGCTTAAGCATAACTTACTGCAAGACTCTTGGGTGCTTGCGGTTGCTGGTACGCATGGCAAAACTACGACAGCGAGTATGCTGGCGTGGATACTTGAATATGCAGGTTTAAAACCAGGTTTTTTAATTGGTGGCATAGTTCAAAATTTTGGTGTGTCGGCCAAAGTGGGCGAAACTCCGTTTTTTGTAATTGAAGCCGATGAATACGATACCGCCTTTTTTGATAAGCGTAGTAAGTTTGTTCATTATTTACCGCGTACGCTAATTTTAAATAATCTAGAATTTGATCACGCAGATATTTTTGAAAATTTAAATGCAATTAAAAAACAATTTCATCACTTAATGCGTACATTACCCCAAAGCGGCAAAGTTATTTGGCCACAGCAAGATATAGCACTGAGCGATGTTATTAATCAAGGCTTGTGGAGTGAAAGTGAAACACTTGATGGCGATTGGACGTACGAGTTATTAAAAGCTGACGGTAGTGAATTTAATGTACTGTTAAATAACGAAAGCCAGGGCACTGTTAATTGGCAGGCAATTGGCGAGCATAATGTAAAAAATGCGATTATGGCTATCGCTGCTGCGCGCCATGTAGGTATTGCTATAGAGAATAGTATTGCTGCGCTTGGGGAGTTTATTAGCCCTAAAAGGCGAATGGAGCTCAAAGCAGATATAAGTAACATTAAAGTTTACGATGATTTTGCGCATCACCCAACAGCCATTAAAACCACACTTGCTGGGCTTCGAGCAAAAGTGGGCGATGAAAAAATTATCGCTATTTTAGAGCCCCGTTCAAATACCATGAAAATGGGCGTGCATCAGCATACATTGCTAGATTCGCTACGCGATGCTGACGATGTGCTTTTATTTGAGCCAGATAACTTAAGCTGGTCACTGAAAGAGCAAGCTGATAAGGCTGGTATGCAATGCATTAACAGCACAAAAGCAATTGTTGATATAGCGCTTGAAAACATACAGCCTAATCAACACATTTTAATTATGAGTAACGGCGGTTTTAATGGTTTACATCAACAACTAGTTGACGGTTTATCCAATAAATTCAGCGGAGAATAGTGTGCAATTTAAAGATAAAATTACCCTCGCATTTAGTGGTGCCTCAGGTGCCCCTTACGGTTTAAAATTGTTAGAAGTATTGATTGAACAGCAATTTCAAGTATATGTACTCATATCAAGTGCAGCGCGAGTGGTACTTGATACTGAATCAAACATTAAATTATCAGGCAACGAAGACAAAGCAACAGAGCAGCTAAGCACGTTATTTAACGCTAAAGCTGAGCAATTAAAAGTATTTGGTAAAGATAACTGGTTTAGTCCGGTAGCCTCCGGCTCTGCTGCACCTAAAAAAATGGTAGTATGCCCATGTAGTGCAGGCTCTGTTTCGGCAATTGCAGTAGGCGCATCAGATAACTTATTAGAGCGTGCTGCCGATGTGGTTATTAAAGAACGCGGACAGCTAATTTTAGTACCTCGCGAAACGCCATTCAACGAGATCCATTTGGAAAATATGCTTAAGTTATCTCGTTTAGGAGTGACTATTATGCCCGCTGCGCCTGGTTTCTATCATAAACCGCAAAGCATTGAAGATTTAGTTGATTTTATGGTGGCGCGAATTTTAGATCATTTAAACATTGAACATAACCTAACAAAACGTTGGGGTTATGGTGAGGGTAAATAATGAGTAAGCAAAATATTGCTTTAAATATAGAAGGCCTGACCAAGGTTTATAAAAATGGCGTAGAGGCTATTAAAGGGGTTGATTTACAAGTTAATGAGGGCGATTTTTTTGCTTTATTAGGCCCCAATGGCGCGGGTAAATCGACCACCATAGGTGTTATATCGTCTTTGGTTAATAAAACAAAAGGCAAGGTTGAAGTATTTGGGCACAATATTGATACAGACTTAGAGGCAGCTAAAGCGCATTTAGGGCTTGTTCCGCAAGAGTTTAACTTTAGCCAGTTTGAAACGTTAGGCCAAATACTGGTTAACCAAGCCGGTTATTACGGTGTTACTCGCAGCGAGGCGCACAAACGCGCTGATAAGTATTTAAAGCAACTAGGTTTACTTGAGAAAAAAGACAAGCAGGCACGCACGCTTTCAGGTGGCATGAAGCGCCGATTAATGATTGCTCGCGCACTTATGCACGAGCCAAAGCTACTTATACTTGATGAACCAACAGCAGGGGTAGATATAGAGCTTCGTCGTTCAATGTGGGAATTTTTACGTCAAATTAATGAGCAAGGCGTTACCATTATCTTAACAACCCATTACCTTGAAGAGGCAGAGTTGTTGTGTAAAAACATTGCCATTATTGATACTGGTCGCATTGTTGAAAACACGACGATTAAAGCGCTGCTTGCAAAGCTTGATAAAGAAACCTTTATTTTAGATTTAAAAATGCCAGCCAACCCAGTAACGCTTGCAGGTTATAAATTTACAATGACGGACGATCATACAATTGAAGTCGAAGTAGCTAAGTCACAAGGCTTAAATGCAGTATTTAGTGCGCTTACTGAGCAAGGTAATACGGTATTAAGCATGCGTAACAAAGCAAACAGATTAGAAGAGTTATTTGTAGGATTACTAGAGCAAGGGCGGGGCGAATAAATGTTTAAATATGGCGTAGCGCTAAAAAGTTTATGGATTAAAGAGTGTATTCGTTTTTTACGTATTTGGGTGCAAACCCTAGTACCGCCAGCAATTACGATGAGCTTGTACTTTGTTATTTTTGGTAATTTAATTGGCTCACGCATTGGCGACATGGGCGGTTTTAGCTACATGGAGTTTATTGTACCTGGGCTTATAATGATGTCGGTCATAACTAACTCCTACTCCAATGTGGCCTCTAGTTTTTACTCCACTAAATTTCAAAAAAGTATAGAAGAGCTACTTGTTGCACCTGTACCTAATTATATTATTGTACTTGGCTATATGGGCGGTGGTATGACACGGGGCATGATGGTTGGCTTTATAGTGACCTGTGTATCGCTGTTATTTGTTGATATTCAAATACACAATATATTCGTAATTATGGCGACGGTTATTTTAACGTCAGCTGTATTTGCATTAGGTGGGTTAATTAACGCGATTTACGCAAATAGTTTTGATGATATCAGCATTATCCCCACCTTCATACTAACGCCATTAACTTACTTAGGCGGTGTATTTTATTCGATTACACTATTGCCTGAATTTTGGCAAAATGTGTCACAAATCAACCCCATTATATACATGGTTAATGCGTTTCGTTACGGTTTTTTAGGTGTGTCAGATGTTGATTTAAGCGTAGCACTTGGGGTTATTTTAGTGTTTATTACGGTGTTATTTACTTTAGCGCTTACTTTAATTAAAAAAGGTGTGGGGCTAAGACACTAATGAGCGATGCAAATTCACGCAGTATTGTATCTAACCAAGCGGGTATTCACGAGAAGCTTGATGAAATAGTAAATAAACATTTAAACGCTGAGTTTAAAAAGCCAATTGCTGAGCACACACAAAAAGCGTTTGATGAAGTAAACGCTAAAGTGCAGGCCTTTAATGGCCCGCTTATTTTAGACTCGTGTTGTGGAGTAGGTGAAAGTAGTGCGAATTTAGCTAAGCGTCACCCCGATGCATTGGTTATTGGTATTGATAAATCGTCACACCGACTTGATAAACACGACGTAGAATACAAGCAAACAGATAGCGGGCAGTATATTTTAGTGCAAGCCGATTTAAACGACTTTTGGCGTTTAGCGGTTGCAGCTAACTGGCAGCCTACACATCATTATTTGCTATACCCTAACCCATGGCCTAAATCTAAGCATATCCAGCGTAGGTGGCATGGTGCAGCTATTTTTCCGTTTATTGTTAAACTAGGCGGACAATTAGAAGTACGCAGTAACTGGGATATTTATGTTAAAGAATTTGCAAGGGCCCTGGCATTAACTGGCAACCCTTGCGATGTAACATTGTATGAGTCAGATGATGCAATTACACCCTTTGAGCGTAAATACTGGGCCAGTGGCCAACAAAGTCACCGCTTAGTTATTAGCCTTTAGAGTATTGTTTCTTCTTCCGTTATAGTATTAACGTGTGGCGCTGGTTGAGCAAAGTAATTACCTTGCATCAGCGTCACATTTGCTTTTTTAAGTGCTGTGACTATCGTGGTGTTTTCAACAGACTCAGCGACTAGTTTTAGCCCTAATTTGTTTGCAAAACTTGCTATATGCTCGATAAATAAGTAAATATCTTTATCGTTCACTATTTGTTTTATTAATGCACCGTCTAACTTAATGCCATCTACTTCAAGTTTTAGTACGTTTGATATATTTGAATAGCCGCTACCAAAGTCATCAATAATTACTTTTACACCTTTTGCTTTAACCATACCAATAAACGCTTTTACTTCTGAAAAGTTAGCAATAGCTTGGGTTTCTAAAAGCTCTAGGGTGATATTGTTTGGATGCGGATAACGTTTAAGTTCATAAGCAATGAATTCGCTTAAATTGGGGTCAAGCATATCTTGCGCGGTTATATTTAGGCTCCAGCAAATGTTGGTTTTTCTAAAGCGGCTTATGCACTGAGAAAATATAGTACGAGTTAGTAAGCCATCCATTCTTGAGCGAGTGACCACATTCAAAAATGCATCTGGTTTTAGTATTTCTCCCTGCGCCGTTACCATGCGTGCTAAACATTCATATTGGATAACTTTATCTGTAGTTGTATCAACTATTGGCTGAAAGTGCGGCACTATACGGTTGTTATCAAATGCTTCGCGTACTTCTTTTGCCATTTCTACATTGTACTGATATTGAGTTTTTACATCGTGCAGGGCTTTTGAGTAATTAACGATACTGTGTCGGCCCTGTTTAGCTTGAAGTGCTGCAATATGGGCATTTTCAAGTAGTAATGATTTGTTACCGCTGGCGATCCCTGCACATAAAGTTATATAAATAAAAGGGTCGGTTAAAACGGGCGTATTAAAGTTATAGGTTTTAACAAATTCAGTGAACTCGTCATTGCTCATCTCTTTAGGCGCAAGTAGTACAATTTTATTGGTAGCTAAACGATATATATAGCAATTTACAGAGCTGCGCAGTTTAAAGTGAGTGAGCAAGTTTTTCATCACTCTATCACCCACTTCAGTGCCGTAAAAACTATTTATATCTTCTATTTCATTAACCCAAATTACGGCTAATTGCATGTGATGAGCATTGCTTTTTTTTATGTAGTATTCAAGCGCTATATGGTTTGAAAAGCCAGTACTTGAATCCGTCGCTAGCGAGCGTTTAAGTAAATAAACATATATAGCGGCCACTAAAATAGCGATAAAAAAGAAAAAACTCGCCATAGCAGCGGCCTTCGATACACTTTCTTTAAGTTGTTGGTTTAAGTTATAGATAGTTATATCGGCACCGGTCAGGTAGGTTTTGCCGTTAACTGGGTCAACAAAAGGGATAAAAATGGTTTTGAAATGTCCCCACTGGTCGCTCGAAATTTCAAACACGGGTTCAGTAGAATAAAAAGCGCTAATGTTAGCGTCGGTAGCTTCAGGGTAGAGATCTAAAAGTTGAGTTACTTTGCCGTCATTTTGATCGTCTTGGGTATAGCTTGATGAGCTAAAATATACTTTGCCGTCTTTTAGTATCATTGAATAAACATAGGCAATATCAAGTGCGCGAGAAAATTCAGAAAGCTGTTTACTTTTAGTTTGGTACTCAGCAAAACTTATATTAGCACCTTCGTTTACAGCTATTAAGTATTCTTCGCCTAGAATATGTTTAACGCTGGTGGCTGCATTTAGTAAACGATTATCGACCGATTGCATTATTTCAGCACGTGTAGTTTGGTAGGTGTAGTAAACATAGGTAAGCAAGCTTATTAAAAATAAGCTAAACCCGGCCATAATCCAACTAACTTTCACTCTTCCTTTAAGCATACGTGTCCCTTTTTTGTTATCAAATTTATTATACGCAAAATGAAAAAATGCCCAATAAATAATTCGCTTTAGTAGGATATTAATTAAATTATCATTTTTTTACCTCCGCTTTGATTGCTTTTATGGGTTTAAACGAGACATTTTAGTTATATTGCAGTAAAGTTAGCGCAATTTTTAAAGAAACACTGTTGCTTAAAATAACGTCTTAGTTTGACATTTTTAATAGGTAAACACGTGTTTTAGCTACACACACACTAGGTATAAAGATGGATCAAAAGCGTTGTGCCGTCGCCTCTAAAGAAAGCCTTAAGCGTATATTTACTGTACCTGAAGCGCCAGACTCAACTTTAAGCAAAATTGAGCTTGAAATTTCGAGTAATTTAGCAGGATTTCTAAACGAAAATATTGCGGCAATTGAGAAACCATTACACGAGATTGAAAAAGACTTTCAATCGGCAGTGATCCCAGAAGATCCAACGTTTGTCTCTGCCTATGCACAAGACATTATGGAGCAATTAGTTGCCCATTCTGTGCATACGGCTGCGCCAAGCTTTATTGGGCATATGACCTCGGCATTGCCGCACTTTTTATTGCCCCTTTCAAAATTAATGGTTGGTCTTAATCAAAATTTAGTAAAAATAGAAACTTCAAAAGCGTTTACACCGCTTGAACGACAAGTACTTGGGATGATGCACCATTTAGCTTACGGCCAAGATGATAGTTTTTATTCTAAATGGATGCACAGCGCTAAAACATCCTTAGGCGCTTTTTGTTCTGGTGGCACAGTAGCTAACATTACAGCGCTTTGGATTGCACGAAATCGCTTATTAAAGCCTGAAGGTGATTTTAAAGGAATTGGTGCGCAGGGCTTAATTGCTGGCATGTTACATTATGGTTATAAAGGGTTAGCTGTATTAATTTCTGAACGTGGGCATTACTCACTTGGTAAGTCTGTAGATTTACTAGGAATTGGCCGTGAAAACTTAATCGGTATTAAAACCTGTAAAAATAACAAAGTCGATGTTGCTGCTATGCGTGAAAAAGCCTTAGAGCTTGAAGCGCAAGGTATTAAAGTCATGGCTATTATTGGTGTTGCGGGTACTACCGAAACAGGCAATATAGATCCACTCGACGATATGGCCGACTTAGCACAAGAAATTAATTGCCACTTTCATGTGGACGCTGCTTGGGGTGGGGCGACTCTTTTATCGCAAACACACCGCCCACTTTTAAAAGGGGTTGAGCGCGCAGACTCTATTACCATAGATGCACACAAACAAATGTATGTACCAATGGGCGCGGGTTTAGTGCTGTTTAAAGACCCTGCGGCTACCGATGCAATTGAGCATCACGCTGAGTATATATTGCGTAAAGGCTCAAAAGATTTAGGTAGCCATACGCTTGAAGGTAGCCGACCAGGTATGGCTATGTTAGTGCATGCTTGCTTACGCGTTATTGGCCGTAAAGGCTATGAAATGCTAATTGATCGCAGTATTAAAAAAGCGCATAACTTTGCTGATTTAATAAAAGCTGATGAAGATTTTGAGCTTATTTCAGAGCCAGAACTGTGCTTATTAACCTATCGTTATGTGCCTAAAAAAATAAAGCAAGCCATTACACAGGCTGATGAAAAAACACGGATTGATATTTTTGCATCGCTCAATCGTTTTACTGCTAGTATGCAAAAACGCCAGCGTGAATCGGGTCGCTCGTTTGTATCGAGAACGCGTTTAACACCCGCTCAATACGATAATCAGCCTACAGTTGTATTTAGGGTGGTACTTGCTAACCCACTTACCTCAGGCAAAATTTTGAAAGAAATTTTAGCTGAGCAAAAAGAGTTAGCAAAATCAGATCCGGTATTTAAAAAGTACCTAAGCAAATATATGCAGTAACTTTTAGAAGTTGCTAAAACAAAGGCGCCAATTGGCGCCTTTGTTATTTTTAAAGCGTAATTATTTTAATCGTTAAAGCAATTAGCCTTTATAATATCGGTAATAATCTTTTGCGATGGGTTTATTTTTTCCATTGCTAAAAACTCATCAGGTTGATGGGCTTGATTAATTGAGCCCGGCCCCATAACGATTGTTTCACAGCCAAGTTGTTGTATAAAAGGTGCTTCAGTACAATAGTTTACTGCAACCGCTTTTTGTCCCGCTATTTTTTCTGCCATTTTAACTAGGGCGCTGTCGGTGCTGCCGCTAAATGCAGGTATAGGATCGTGTAAATCTATAACGCTCACTGCATTAGGGTATTGATCATTAATCTCTTTAGTTGCATCTATAAGCAGTGCTTGTAAGTCTTTTATACTTAACCCTGGGAGCGGACGCATGTCTATGTGCATTTCGCAGCAGCCACAAATTCTGTTGGCGTTATCGCCACCGTGTATATGACCTAAATTTAATGTAGGGTAAGGGATTTCGAAGTGCTCAACTGAATATTTATTCTTTAATTGCTCTTTTAAGTTTAGTAATTTTGTAGTTACTTTATGCATGACTTCGATGGCGTTGAGACCACGTTCAGGATCGGAGCTATGACCAGAGCGTCCAACCACTCTTATTGCAGTACTCATATGCCCCTTGTGTGTAAATACTGGCGTCATATCAGTAGGTTCGCCAATTATACAGCGTGCAGGTTTTAAATTAGGGTGCTTACAAATTTGCTGTGCCCCTGCCATTGTCGTTTCTTCATCGGCAGTGGCAAGTATCAAAATTGGCTGTGTTTGTTGCTTTTCATCAAGTTCACTAATCGCTTGCAGGACGAAAGCAAAAAAACCTTTCATATCAATACTGCCTAGTCCATACAGTTTATTATTATGCTCTGTTAATTTAAATGGATCGTGGTTCCAGCGGCTGTCATCAAACGGTACTGTATCGGTGTGTCCTGCAAGCATTAAACCGCCATCACCTTGTCCGCGTTTGGCTAATAAGTTATAGCGACCTTTACCACCTTCTAACTCTATAATTTCACAAGTAAAGCCTAAGCTTTCACACCACTGTGCAAGCAGTTCAATTACGTTTTTATTACTCATACAAAGCGTATCTTCTATTGCGCTAATAGAGGGAGCTGCAATGAGCTGTTGGTACATAGAAATAAACGAAGGCAAAGGCATAAAAAAAATCCAAAATTATTATTCAATTTAATTGCATAACAATATAAAAGTATTTATGATGAATATCAATTCACTTTTTAAGCATAAATATATTAAAGTAACGCCATGATAATAATGCGACGATAACCTACAAATTCATTAAATTAAGTCTTAATTTAGCGTCTAAGCTAATTTAAGCGAACAACATATTTATTAATCACACATTTTAAAATAACGAGTAATCAATGAATGTAGTAATTATTGGCGCAAGCGGTTACAGCGGCGCAGAGTTAGCAAGCTTAGTTGCTAATCACCCACATCTTAAATTAGCAGGTTGTTATGTATCTGAAGGTAGTTTAGATAAAAATAAACTACTAAGCGATCTTTATCCTGAGCACCTAGGTTTACTCGATAAGCCTTTACTTCCTCTTAGCGCTTCAGCATTTGATGACATTAATAATAGCGCTGACTATGTCTGTTTATGTACAGATCATAAGGTTAGTGTAGATTTAGCGCCAAAATTTTTAGCGATGGATAAAAAGGTATTTGATTTATCAGGTGGCTATCGCCTTGCAAGCAACGACGATTACGTTACTTACTATGGTTTTGAGCATCAACATCCTGAACTACTAAACGAAGCGGCCTACGGCTTAGCGGAATGGAATAGTGATGCTATAGCAAATGCACAACTCGTTGCAGTTGCAGGTTGCTATCCAACTGCGGCACTTAATGCACTAAAGCCTCTTAAACAAGCCGATTTATTAAGTGATGAAAATATTATTATTAATGCTGTATCAGGGGTAACGGGAGCAGGGCGTAAAGCAAGCGTAGGCACTCACTTTTGTGAAGTATCACTTGCTCCTTATGGGTTATTCAACCACCGCCATGGTCCAGAGATTGAACAGCACTTAGGTCATAAAGTGTTATTTACTCCGCATTTAGGTAATTTCCCGCGCGGTATTTTAGAAACTATTTATGTACAACTTAAGCCAAACGTTACCAAGGAAAACGTTTTAGACGCTTATAAAGTACTTGCTGATGAGCCATTAATTCGTTTGTTAGGCGATAAAATACCGTCTATTAAAGGTGTTGCAAAACAACCGTATGTGGATATTGGTTGGCAACAACAAGGAACGCAGTTAATCGTTATGTCTGCTATTGATAATTTATTAAAAGGCGCAGCAGGCCAAGCATTACAGTGCATCAACTTATCAATGAATTTAAAACATACTACTGGTTTAAAAGGAGCGTTTTAAATGAGCAAAAAAACGTGGGTAATTAAATTGGGTGGTGCTGTACTTAATATAGAAAATGCAGCTAAAGCTTTATTTGATGTTTTAAATGAACAGCAAAATGATGAGTTTGTCATTGTGCATGGAGGCGGCTCTTTAGTTGATACATGGCTAAAGCAGGCAGGCTTTGCTAGTGCAAAACATCAGGGCCTGCGTATTAGCCCAAAAGAGCAAATGCCGTACATTGTAGGCGCACTTGCTGGCTGTGCTAATAAACAACTTGTAAGCCAAGCAATAAATGCTGGGCACAAACCAGTTGGGCTAAGTCTTTATGAAGCTGGGGTTATGGCCTCGCAAAAGTTAAAAGCACTTGGCCAAGTAGGCAAATGTAAAAGTAATGATGATTCTATCGTTACCGATTTACTCAAAGTTGGCCGTCTACCTATTGTGAGCTCAATCGGATTTGACGAGCAAGGTAATTGGTACAACGTGAATGCCGATGAAGCTGCAGCAGCGATTGCCAGCAACTTAAACGCAGAACTTATATTTATGACAGATGTAGAAGCAGTGCTTGATAAAAATAAGCAGCCGTTACATCAACTTGACACAAAACACATTGATACTTTAATTAATGAAGGAGTAATTTTGGGCGGAATGGAGGTCAAAGTGAAGACCAGCCTACACGCTGCCCAACATTTACGACGAGGTGTGTATATTTCCAGTTGGCAAAAGCCAGAAAACTTAACTGCTTTGCTACAAGGCGAGCATGTCGGAACAAAGATTACACCATAGGGTTACCATGTTAGATAATTTTTTAACGGGTCTAGAATTAGACCAAGAAGGCGCACTTAACTTACTAAAGCTAGCGCGTGATTTAAAAGCAAATCCAGAAAAATACAGCCAAGTATTAGCGGGCAAGTCAGTTGTTACGTTATTTGAAAAACAAAGTTTACGTACGCGTTTATCGTTTGATATTGGTATTAATCGTTTAGGTGGTCACGCTGTATATTTAGATCAGCAAAACGGCGCTATGGGCGCACGTGAGTCTGTAAAAGATTTCGCACTTAATATTTCTACATGGGCTGATGGTATTGTAGCGCGTGTTAATCAGCACAGCACGTTAACAACACTAGGTGAATACTCTTCTGTACCTGTGGTTAATAGCTTATGTGATTTATATCACCCATGCCAAGCATTGGCTGATTTTTTAACGCTTCAAGAAGTACATGGCGATGTGAGCGAGCTTAAAGTCGCTTATTTAGGTGAGGGCAATAATGTAACTCACTCACTTATGCTATTAGCGGCAACGCTTGGTACTGATTTTGTGGCAGTAACGCCAAAAGGCAGCTCGCCTGATTCGCAAATTCTTAAAAAGGCTGAACAAATAGCAGCAATGAATGGCGCATCAGTAATGGTAAGCGACCGAGTTGAAGCGGCTGTTGGCGCAAACGTTGTTTACGCCGATACGTGGGTTTCAATGGGGGATGACACGCCACTTGAGCTTGTAAAAGAAAAGTACATGCCTTATCAGTTAAACCAAGCATTGCTAGATCAAACAGGTGCGACTACGGTATTACATTGCCAACCGGCACACCGTGAGTTTGAAATTACCTCTGAGGTAATGGATGGCCCAGCATCTAAAATTATTCAACAAGCAGAAAATCGCATGCATGCGCAAAATGCTCTGCTAGTTACATTACTAAATCCAAATTTTGTTAAGGAACACCTATGAGTTCAATTAAAAAAGTCGTTTTAGCCTATTCAGGTGGTCTTGATACGTCGGCTATCGTGCCATGGTTAAAAGAAAACTACGGCTGTGAAGTAATCGCGTTTGTTGCTGATGTAGGCCAAGGCGCTGAAGAGCTTGAAGGCGTAGAAGCTAAAGCAATCGCATCAGGTGCATCTGAGTGTTACGTGGTTGACTTAAAAGATGAAATGGTAAGTGAGTACATTTACCCAACACTTAAAACCGGCTCAATTTACGAAGGTACTTATTTATTGGGTACCTCTATGGCGCGTCCAATCATTGCTAAAGCGCAAGTTGAAATTGCACGTAAAGTAGGTGCCGATGCCCTTTCTCATGGTTGTACTGGTAAAGGTAACGACCAAGTACGTTTTGAATCGTGCTTTGCAGCGCTTGCACCCGATTTAAAAGTAATTGCGCCATGGCGTGAGTGGGACTTATCGAGTCGTGAATCATTACTAGATTACTTAGCTGAGCGTGATATTCCGTGCTCTGCTTCTGCAACAAAAATATACAGCCGTGATGCTAACGCATGGCATATTTCTCACGAAGGTGGTGAGCTTGAAGACCCATGGTGTGAGCCGAGCGACCAAGTATGGACTTGGACTAACTCTCCAGAGCAAGCACCTGATAAAGCAGAGCATGTAACGCTTACTGTTATTGAAGGTGAAGTGGTTGCGGTAAATGGTGAAGAGCTTAAACCTTACGACTGTTTAGTTAAATTAAACGACATTGCTGCACCTCATGGTGTTGGCCGTGTAGATATTGTAGAAAATCGTTTAGTCGGCATGAAATCGCGCGGTTGTTACGAAACACCAGGTGGCACCGTTATTATGGCGGCACTGCAAGCCATTGACGAGCTAGTACTTGATAAATCTAGCCGTAAGTGGAAAGAAGTACTGGGCGGTGAGTTTTCACACTTAGTTTATGATGGTCGTTGGTTTACACCTCTTAAAGATTCTATTTTAGCGGGCGCAGAAGCACTGTCTACACTAGCAACGGGTGAAGTTGTACTTAAGCTTTACAAAGGCCAAGTGACAGCTGTCCAGAAAAAATCACCTAATAGCTTATACAGCGAAGACTTTGCTACCTTTGGTGAAGATGATGTGTATGACCAATCGCACGCTGAAGGCTTTATTCGTTTATTCTCGCTTTCGAGCAGAATTTCAGCAATGGCTAAAAAGTAAATTATTTATAGCCCCTTGTAAAAGGGGCATTACAGGGTTTGGAGAGATTTCATGGCATTATGGGGCGGACGTTTTTCTACGGGTCCAGATGAGGCGTTTAAACAATTTAACGACTCACTTCCGTTCGATTACCAGTTAGCAGAGCAAGATATTATTGGCTCTGTGGCATGGGCAGGCGCACTTGAGCAAGTTAATGTGCTTTCAAGTGACGAGCATACAAAATTAGTAGCAGCATTAAACGAACTACTTGAAGAAGTAAAAGCAGATCCACAAGCTGTAGCAACCTCAGGTGCTGAGGATATTCACTCGCACGTTGAAGCTGCACTAATCGAAAAAGTAGGCGATTTAGCTAAAAAGCTACACACAGGCCGAAGCCGTAATGACCAAGTAGCCACCGACTTTAGATTATGGTGCCGCGATACTGCCGATCATTTGCTTGGTGCTATTGCCGGATTAAAAGCTGAATTTGTTGCCCTTGCAGAGCGTGAACTGGGTACTATTTTGCCTGGCTACACTCACTTGCAACGTGCTCAACCTGTATTGTTTAGTCATTGGTGTATGGCCTACGTAGAAATGCTTGAACGTGATGAAAGCCGCCTACAAGATGCCAAAGCACGTTTTAATTTTTGCCCGCTTGGCAGTGGTGCATTAGCCGGTACAGCTTACCCAATTGATCGCCAAGCTTTAGCGCATGGCTTAGGTTTTACAGGCGCGACGAAAAATAGCCTTGATGGTGTATCTGATCGAGACTTTGTAGTCGAGCTTTTAAGTTGTGCGTCTATTTCGATGATTCATTTATCACGTATGTCTGAAGATTTAATATTTTATAACTCGGGTGAAGCCGGCTTTATTGAGCTTGCAGATAATGTTACCTCAGGCTCATCTTTAATGCCGCAGAAAAAGAATCCAGATGCATTAGAGCTTATTCGTGGTAAAACTGGCCGTGTATTTGGCGCTTTTAGTGCCATGATGATGACGTTAAAAGCGCTGCCACTTGCGTACAATAAAGATATGCAAGAAGACAAAGAAGGCCTATTTGATGCTATGCCAACATGGCTTGCGTGTATTCATATGGCACAAGCGTGTATTAAAGGCGTAAAAGTAAACGGCGATAAAACGTTAGCCGCGGCAAAAGGTGGCCACGCTAATGCAACAGAACTCGCTGACTACTTGGTTGCTAAAGGTGTGCCCTTTAGAGAAGGTCATCACATTGTTGGTGTGCTGGTGCAACTTGCCATTAGTGAAGGTAAAACCTTAGAGGAGCTTTCACTTGAGCAGTACAAATCGGTTAATGACGTATTTGAAGATGACGTTTACCCAGTACTTGAAATAGATGCCTGTATTAAAGCACGTCAAGCGCTTGGCGGTACCTCTATTGAACAAGTAACGAATGCTGTTAAAGAAGCCAAAAAAAAACAGCAAATAACGGTTCGTGATGCAAATTTAGATGATGTTGAAGATATTGCTAGGCTTATACAGCACTGGGCAACCGTAGGTGAAA
This sequence comes from Pseudoalteromonas sp. MMG006, assembly GCF_018101025.1. NCBI lineage: Bacteria > Pseudomonadati > Pseudomonadota > Gammaproteobacteria > Alteromonadales > Pseudoalteromonadaceae > Pseudoalteromonas > Pseudoalteromonas sp. MMG006. The sequence continues at coordinate 99,092 of NZ_JAGJEJ010000009.1, read as the reverse complement.
ACCTACCTCGCGCTAAAAGCGACATGGTGCACTCTATTAACGAGTTTGCGGTAACTGAAATAAATGGAAAGGTGTCTGGCTGTGCGTCGTTATATATTTACGACACTGGCCTTGCTGAAATACGCTCTTTAGGTATAGACCCTAAAAGTGCTGTATCTGGGCAGGGCAGGCAGCTTGTAGATCACTTATTAACAAAAGCCAAAAAATTGGCGCTTAATCGCGTGATTGTATTAACGCGAGTGCCAGACTTTTTTGAGCAGCAACGTTTTACTTTCTGTAGCAAAGAATCATTACCTGAAAAAGTAATGAAAGATTGCGAGCTTTGCCTTCGTAAAGAAAACTGTGACGAAGTTGCGATGGAATATATTTTGAAGCCAAGTACACGTGCGGAGATCCCGTGTAAATACGTGGCTTAAACTCCCTGGATACAAAAACGTACGGTTACCCCTGTGCGTTTTTTTATGTGTATAACGCGTTGGTCAGATTGGATTGGGGTTTAATTAAGGTTTTAGATTAGTTTTAATAAATGGATGTTATTAGCGTGTTTTTTTAGATGTCAAAAAATATTGGCACGTTGGTTGCTTTTTATTAAGTAGATAGCAAAAAATAGCTATCACCGCTTAAAACAGGTAATGCAATTACCTACATGATGGCGTGACTATAAGTTGCACCAAAAGATATTAAAAATTTATAAGGAACAATTACATGCAAATTTCAGCTAATAACCAACTACAAATGCAAGCATACAATAAAACACAACAATTACAGCCTGCAACGGAACAAACTGCTAGCCCTAAAACACTACAATCTGATACAGTAAGCTTCTCTCAAGAGGCGATGACGGCAAGCGGAGCGGAGCTTCAGCGCATAGGAGTGATTCACCCAGATCACCCAAAGCCAAAATGATTTTAAGGTTGTAAATGTTTATTACTGAGTTTTTTGGTTTTTTTTCTCTTTCCGCATTTGCTATGTGGGGATTTCTAATGGCGTTTTTTTTTAATGTGTTTGTTTTTAGCTTAAACATTAAGAGGAATACGACCTTATTGCTCAGTTCATTAATTATGATGGTTTCTTACACCACTTCTGACTATTTTTATACTTGGCTTTCGATACACAACACAACTTATCTTGATTGGGCTTTTTACGACCTCACAACAATTTTTTCGTTGTGGCTCTGTTCAATGTTTATAAAGATAAAAACTCCGTCTTTTCTATATCTAATTGTTGGGTTGACTATTAATTCAATTTTCTTTGTGTTTATGCATCTAGATATGTATCTTCTAAAGAATTACGAGCCTTGGCTTTTTTGGGATATATACACATTTACCGTTAATTTTATTGATTTCGTTATGATTGTTTCTTTAATTGTAGATAGGGACTTTTTAGGTCTTCACAAGCTAAAAAATAAACTGCTTGGTTTGTTTAAGTCTCAAAAACCGCAGCCTACAACTTAGTTTAAATGTATTTTTCCGAAGCCCTAATGGATTATGTAGCGGCTTTTTCCCAGTGGGGCTTTTTAATGGCCTTCCTTTACTGTTTAGTTTCTAGCATAAACAAAGTAAATAAGTCCCCTGTTTACCTATCTGCGTTAATGCTCTGCTCATATATTTTTGGCAGCTACATAAGATTGTTAGATAACCTATATCTTAATTGGGCTTTCTACGATTTTATTACAATTTTAGCGCTGTTCACATTACAGTATCTCTGCTTATTTAAACGTACTAAAATTCTCCTATTCCTCGTTCTGGCGCTAATAACTAATGCTTCACTGACGTTGCTTTTGTACTATGACTTGTATGTTCTATATAACTTTGAACCATGGTGGTATTGGAGTGTTTACTCCATTGGCGTAAATGTTATTGATGTTTTAATGATGCTTTCACTAGTGCTCAATCAACTAAAGAGTAATCAATTTAGTGAAAACTAAAAGTGTGGTTGAGCTCTAATAACATGACTATTTTTGATGTAATCTTTAACTTCGATTTCGCTTATGTATTAAGCGTCATTTGCAGTGGGGGGGTCTTATGGCCTTTTATACTCATTCGTATCCTCAATTAATAAACCCTTCAAAGGCTTTGTTTTACTTTCGAGTATAATGACGGTAGGTTATTTACCTTAGGTATTAACGAATTTTCAAACGGCTACTTACTTAGATTTCCCCTTTTAGATATCGCTATTTTATCCGCGGTGTATGTAACCCTGCGTTATTTTATCAAAGAGAAACCGACAGCTTATACCTACTTAATCATCGACCTTAGTGTTAAAGCCTTTTTAGCTCTTAGCATGTATCTAGTTATCAATATTCTATATAATTACACCTGCTGGTGGTTTTGGCGCTTTTATTCATCGGTCGTTATGTTTTTTGATTGGTGTATGATTGACGTACTAATCATTAATAGGGACTTTTTAGGCTTAATTAAGTTTAAAAGGTGGCTTTTCCAGCGAGCTTTATAAAGTCGGATTATTGATACGTTTATGGTAATGAACGTTTTGTTTCAATAAGTAAAATACTAAGCTAGATGTTCAGCTAACGGTGTTGTTTATTATTTTTGAGGTGCTTATTATTAGCGTTTATTTTTAAGATGGGTATCACCTCTTTTTTATTAGATGTGAGAATTGCTCATATAATCGGTGTGGTAATGCAATGGGGGTTCCTCATGGCATTTTTATATTCTTTAGTCTCATCTATCAATTCACGCTCTAAAGCATTCGTTATACTTTCATCGATTATGGCTATTTCGTATTTTCCAGGTGTTTTGTTCAACTACCAAACCATTACTAACCTTGACCTCGCTATATTAGACGCTATTACCATAGTGTTTTTAATTATTGCTCAATATTTTTATATCAAAGAGAAAACGGTTGCATTTATGTATCTTATGCTTGGGCTGAGTATCAATATATGCTTTGCTTTAATTATGTCTTTTGACTCTTACATTTTAGAAAATTACACCTATTGGTGGCTTGGGGGGTTGTATTCATCAGTTGTGACCATCTCTGGCTTAATCATGATTTTAGTGCTGTTTATAAATAAAGATTTTTTAAAAATTATTTATTTCAAAAACTTTATCCGCTTACTATGTGCTGATGAATTACACTGATGGATAATCTTTTAATCCCCCCAGAAGTATCAATCTATATCGGTGTGTTTGTGCAGTGGAGTTTTTTAATGGCTTTTTTGTATTCATTAGCCACTAGCATAAATAATCCACAAAAACAGGCTGTGTGGTTATCTTTAGTTATGGTGGTTTCTTACTGCTTAAGTACTATTATAGATATTTACAATTTTAGTTACATAGAGCTATTTTGCTATGATGTAATCACTTTATTTTTTATTTTATTCCTGCGGTATTATCTACCTGAAAAGCGCATATCTACTTACTTATTATTTGGCTTGAGTATCAATTCGTTGTTGTTTTTAGCTATGCATATAGATGTGTTTGTACGTGGTAATTACGAACCTTGGTGGTTTTGGTCTTTATACACAGTCGTTATCAATATTATGGATATCATCATGGTTAGTATTTTTTTCATAAAAAAGGATTTTTTAAGGTTTGTGTATGTTATTGATAAATTAGCAGGCTTTATTATGAGGGCGAAGCAAGGTGGCTGATATCCTTTGGGGACTTGTTGATTTAGGATACAACGTAGGTATTTTATTTACGTGGTTTTTTCTTATTGCCTTTTTGTACAACTTATCGGCAAGTATCAATAAGCCAGATAAAAGTAGGGCACAGCTTTCATTTATTATGATGGTATCTTACATAGCTAGTTTGTTTATGGACACATATACTGCAACACCGCACTTAAATTATTTTTATTATGATGCTGTAACTATCCTTGTTTTACTTCTGTGGCGTAATTTTATCGCACAGGCTATACCTACGCCCTTTTATTATTTAATTGTAGGGCTAAGCTTTAATGCTTGCTTATTTTTAGGTATGCATTACGACATTGTTATACAGGGTACACTTTACTATTGGTGGTTTTGGACCGTATATATTTTTGGCATGTATTTTAGCGATTTCACAATGGCACTTGTGCTAATTATAAATAAAGATATTTTAGGTTTACTTAGGCTTAGGAGATATTTGACATTATTTATAGAAAGGCTGAGGGAGTGAGTGAAATTAATTATTGTTTTGTGGTATTCCCTACGCCTTGAAAGTGTAGATAGCTGTACAATTGTTACTTTTCAGGCGTTAAGGTTTCATGATTGATTTAATGTTAAATACCAATATAACCTTCTACATAGGTGTATTTGTACAATGGGGCTTTTTAATGGCTTTTTTGTATTCACCTGCCAGCTCAATAAATAACGCTGATAAGAGCAAAGTTTGGTTAACATCAATCATGGCTCTTTCATATTCATCTAGCTTATTTATTGATATGGATTCGATAACCTACTTTGATTTTTTTCTTATTTGATGCTGTAACACTAGCTTCAATTGCTTTATGTGGTTTTTTATAAAAACTTGCACCTTGTACATTTATTTAATTGTTGGGTTAAGTATTAATACTTCTTTATTTTTTACTATGTACATAGACAACGATATTATGCATCACCAATGAGTATTGGTGGTTTTGGGATATTTATTTTGTAGGTGTTAATTTTATCGATTTACTTATGATTACAGTAAGCCTTTTAAACAAAGATGTTTTAGGTTTAGTAAAGCTTAAACATGGCCTATTTAGTCGCAATGAATTACAAGCTATGGGCGCACCTAAAAGTGCGCTTATTATGTTTAATTAGCTTATGTCGCCGCCTAGCTTTTCTTTTAAAGCATCAACTACAAGTGGGCTTACAAATTCGCTCACATCGCCATTATGGCGGGCCACTTCTTTAACCAGTGTTGACGATATAAATGAATTACGCTCTGAAGGTGTTAAAAACACACTCTCTAAATCTGGATTTAGGCGACGGTTCATGTTCGCGAGCTGAAACTCGTAATCAAAGTCAGACACTGCTCTAATACCACGAATAAGCACGTCAGCTTTATGATCGAAGGCTAGATCAGCAAGCAACCCCGAAAAACCAATTACTTTTACGTTATTTAAATGACCTAAAATGTTGTTGGCTAAATTCACTCGCTCTTCAAGGCTAAAACATGGTTGTTTAGATGGATTGTGAGCAATTGCTACAATCACAGTGCTAAACATTTTAGCTGCGCGCTGAATAAGGTCAGTGTGGCCATTAGTTAAAGGATCGAATGTGCCAGGATAAATTGCCGTAACGTTCATAAGTTTCACTAACTATTATTTTTTCAGTAGTCTATCAGTGTTTGCAGTACAAATCAGCTTAGCTCGTTTTTAAAATAGTAAATTATGATGGTATTTAAACCAGCCCGATTTGTTTATACTGCAAAGATTGTATTTATCGTAATGTAGTTTATAAGTTAATTTGAGTAATCGTATATGAATACTAAGGAAAAAATAATACACACCAGTATTTCATTGTTTAATGAACATGGTGAGCGTGCAATATCAACAAATCATATTGCATCGCATTTAGGGATGAGCCCAGGTAACCTTTACTATCATTTTAAAAATAAAGAAGACATTATCCGTCATATCTTTGCACTTTACAGCGAGCATTTAAATACTCACTTTAAACCGATACATGCAAACGATGATGCGTTTGAGCACTTAACAGCGTATTTAGACTCGTTATTTGAATTGATGTGGCGTTATCATTTTTTTTACGACAACTTGGGCGATATTCTCTCAAGGGATGATAGCTTAAAACAAGCGTATATTGGTTTTCAGTCAGCATTATTAGAGCAGGTTCGCCAAGTTATACTGGGCCTGCGTGATAACGAAATGATAGCAATAGAGGAGCAAGATGCGTTAGAGCTTGCCCATACTCTCAAACTTACCGTGAGTTTTTGGACACCTTACATCAAAGCGCGTAGACCTAGTGGCGCACTTGCCGAGCAAGATATCTACCATGGTATTTTAAAAGTGCTGACTTTATTCAGAGCTTATAGTACTGATAAAAGTCTTAATAAAATGAATCAACTGCGTGAAAAGTACACCGAACTTGCACAACACGCCCCAAGTGTTGCTTAGCGCTATTTTTCTGGTTAGTTCCTAGACGCAAAATTTTTTGATATAATCGCGCGCCCAATGCCTGGGAGCGCGAATTCCCGCAGTCTAAGAGTGAACTATGCTTAAATTTATCGTCAAACTACATCCTGAAATTGCCATTAAAAGCCGTTCGGTACGTAAACGCTTTACTAAAGTGTTAGAAAATAACATTAAAATTGTATTGCGCCGTGTTGACGAAAAAGTACAAGTTAGAAATAACTGGGATAACATTTCAGTTGTTACTAAATTGGTAGATGAGCAAACACGCCTAGACTTTATTGACAGCCTCCAACGTATTCCTGGAATTGTGCAGTTTATTGAAGTGACCGAAACTGACTTCACTACGCTTGACGATATCTATAAAAAAACCATAGACCTAGTAGGGCATACCATTGTTGGCAAAACATTTTGTGTTCGCGCTAAACGTATCGGGCAACATGATTTTACTTCAACAGATTTAGAGCGTTATGTGGGTGGTGGTTTAAACCAGCACGTGGAAGGTGCGCGCGTTAAGCTAAGCCGCCCAGAAGTTACTATTCGCCTAGAAGTAAAAGATGATAAAGCTTACATAGTTACGCAAACCCATCTGGGTATGGCGGGCTTCCCACTGCCAACTCAAGAAGACGTGCTTTCGCTTATGTCGGGCGGTTTTGACTCTGGTGTAGCAAGTTATCAAATGATCCGTAAAGGCGCTCGTACGCACTTTTTATTCTTTAATTTAGGTGGTGCAGCCCACGAAATTGGTGTTAAGCAAGCAAGTTACTATTTATGGAAAAAGTTTAGCTCTACTCATAAAGTTAAATTTGTAACTGTTGATTTTGAACCTGTTGTTGCTGAGATTTTAGAAAACGTCGAAAACAGCCAAATGGGTGTTGTACTAAAACGTATGATGATGCGTGCAGGCAGCCAAGTGGCTGAAAAACTAAACATTCAGGCACTTGTAACAGGTGAAAGTATTGGTCAGGTTTCAAGTCAAACACTGGCTAACTTAAGTGTGATTGACCGCGTAACCGAAACGCTTATTTTGCGCCCGTTAATTCAGCATGATAAACAAGAAATTATTAATATTGCGCGCCAAATTGGTACCGCAGAAATGGCCGAAACGATGCCAGAGTACTGTGGCGTAATTTCTAAAAAGCCAACGGTTAAAGCTAAAATTGATGTTATTAAAGGCGAAGAAGAAAAGTTCGACTTTGATGTGTTAAATACCGTAGTAGAAAATGCCCGTATTATGGATGTGCGCGACATTGACGTAGAGGCTAAGCAGGAGCTTAAAGAAGCTGAGTCGGTTGCTGATTTACCAGCTGGCGCAGTGGTTGTTGATATTCGTTCTCCAGAAGAGGAAGACGCAGCACCACTTGAAGTTGATGGCATTGAAGTTGTGCATTTACCGTTTTTCCGACTAGCGACTAAATTTGGTGATTTACCAAAAGACAAAGATTACTACCTATATTGCGATAGAGGTGTAATGAGCCAGTTACAAGCGCTTATTTTGCATGAGCAAGGCTTTGACACAGTTAAAGTTTATCGCCCATAAACAACAAACCTTAAGTAAAATATTTATGTAGGCGTGGTTTATACCACGCTTTTTTTTGCCTCAATTTTAGCAAGTAGCTCATTATTATAAGGTGTTTTAATATTATAAAGTTTGCCTTGCTGAGCGATATAGCCACAAATGGCTCTAATTTCGGTTGTTCTGTTATGAACAACATCTTGTTGCATAGATGAGTAATTATCGCAGGTTAGCTCCATTATTTTATAAGCGGTGTTTAAAGCTTTAATTAATGGAATATTAAGACCTTGGGCCCTAGCTATGTTGCAAGCTTCATTGAGAGCGTTAAAAATTACAGCATTGAATTTGGGTGCACGTAACTCACCATTTTTTACATTGTTTAGGGCGCTCAGGGGATTAATCGCAATATTAACAAGTAGTTTTTCAAAACGAAGCTGATGAATGTTATCAGTCCATTTAACGTTAGGTACTGCTTTGAATGCATTAGTGATGACTTCGTTATCTTGAAGCGCTAGGTTATTACAACCGCCAATAATACTTTGCCCCTCACCGGTATGTTGCACAATATACTGGTTAGATTTATACCCAGCCATGCTGGTGGTTAAAAAGTAGAGTGCTTGGTTACTATTGAGCTGATTACTTATTTCGTCAACATTTCCCATTCCATTATGCGAAAGAACGACAGAGCAACCTTTAGGTAAAAAAGGTTTTACTTGAGCAAAGGCATCGGGTACCTGAAAGGCTTTAACCGTAAATAATACAAGATCAAATTCACTGTTTTTATTTAGCTGATTTAAAGAAATAAACTGTGCGTTGATTTTTTTAGACGCATTATTGCCACGGCTATAAAAACGTGTGTTTGTAGAGGGGTTACGAGTTAACACCGTTATACGGTTAGATGCGCTTAAAAAATGGCTCAGTAATAAGCCTATAGCGCCATCACCAACAATTAAAATATTAGCCATAAGGATTCTTTTTTCGAGGGGTAAAAATAATACGAATTAAAAAGTAGCTAGCGGCACCAGCGAAGTCAGCTAAAAAATCTCCCAGTGATGCTTGCCTGTAGGGAAGGGCATCTTGCATAATTTCTATAGCAGCACCATAACCCGCCAATAGCATTATTTGGACGTATAAAGGCAGTTTAAACGCTTTATCCATAATGATCGCTAAAACGAAAAAAATCCCGAAGTGGGCGACTTTATCAACATGTGGAAATAAATTAACTACTCCCCCTTTTACTTCCTTTGCAAATAAAAAAGTAAAAGCCACTATGCTGATTAGAAAAATTGCTTGATAAACACGCCTTGTCACGACAGATCCTAAAATCGCTTAAAAAAGAATCGCCAGTATATCAAACTAAATTAGTATCGCACCTGAACAACACGCAGAAAAATGTAAAGATTTATAATTTTAGCGTTATAATTGCCGCATTAAATTAAGATTAAATAGTTAGGAGAAATCAATGCCTTCATTTGATATTGTATCTGAAGTAGAAATGAACGAAGCAAAAAATGCGGTTGACAATGCCAATCGAGAGCTAGAAACGCGTTTTGATTTTAGAGGCGTAGACGCATCAATAGAGCTAAATGACAAAACAATCAAACTAAAAGCAGAAGCTGATTCACAAGTTATGCAATTGTTTGATATTTTAGCCGGTAAAATATCTAAACGTGGCATGGATGTAGCGAGCTTAGAGCTTCAAGATATTACACGTGCGGGTAAGAATGTTTTTCGTAACGTTGCCCTAAAGCAAGGTATTGAAAAAGACATGGCAAAAAAAGTAGTTAAAGCCATCAAAGATTCTAAAGTAAAAGTACAAGCTGCAATTCAAGGTGAAGAAGTACGTGTAACAGGTAAAAAGCGCGACGATTTACAAGCAGCTATGCAAGTAGTACGTACTGCTGATTTAGGTCAGCCTTTTCAGTTTAAAAACTTCCGTGACTAATTATTTAAAACGTTTTTGTTATAAATAAATCCTTTCTAACCTGAGCTAAATATAAGCTCAGGTTAAACAAACTTTTAAAATTTCTCTAAAGCCCTTAAAAACCTACTGTTATAAACAATTAAGTGACTATACTTATTAGTATTATTAATGTTTTGGTTTGGATGTATTGATGAATTGTTACAAATTTTTCTTATTTATTGTTTTTGTACTTTTTAGCAATTCGAGCCTAAGTAAAGCAATTGATGTAAACGTATTAGTTGAAGATGGCTACTTTCCTGTCATTATTAATGCTGAAAAACAGCAAGGACTGGCGCCAGAGTTTATTAAAATATTAAATAGCACGCAAAATGATTACAACTTTGTACTCACGTCATTACCTGTAAAGAGGTTAAGCAAGTCAGTTGAACAAAGTAAATTTGATGTTTTATTTTTAATGGCACTGCAATGGCTTCCGCCAGAGGCTCGAGAGGGGGTTACTCAAAGCAAGTTTTATGTCATTACTAAAAATGAATTATATGCACTTAAAAAAAACGCAAAAGATCAAAGCTACTTTGATGATTTACAGTCATTATCTAAAGCGGGTGTATTAGGCTATTCGTATCATTTTGCAAAGTACAATACCGATGCATATTACTTAAGCCAAGAGCATAATGTTAGCCTCACAGTCGATGAATTCAATGTAGTAAAAATGCTGTTATTGCAGCGATCAGATGTCGGTGTTTTAAATAATATTGCTTATCAATATTTTAAAAATAAAAAAATCTTCGATATGAGTTTGTTATATAAAAGCGAAACACCCGACGCCGTGTTTGACACTCATTTTTTAGTAAGTCGCAAGCAAAGCAAAATATCTGCATCTAAAATAGATTCAATACTTAATTCAGCAGCTACACAGCCCCGCATTATTGAGTTACTAAATAAATATTCTGTATCCTCTAGTATTAATGCATCCCAATAATAATTGTTTTTAGCTATATAGACGTCCGTTGACATTTGTAAACAAAATGCTCACAATAGCGGCATATTTTTAAGGTGCTTGCTTAGTGCTTATGCATTGGTTTTAAGGTATTGAAACTAACAGCAAGATAATCGGGAAGTTGGTGCGTATTTATGACAAAAACAATCCCAACACTGCCCCCGCAACGGTAAAGTACTTACACTTTTTAAAGGTGTTTACTGAGTCCGGAGACCGGCCTTAAAGTAATCTTAATTACTTAAATCTTTGCGGTGGGCAAAGATAGGGAACATCATGCTAAATAAAACTACTTTGGGCGTTGCTATTACTGCTGCGCTGTCATTTTCTGTGTCTGGTGCAGAACAATCAATTGAAAAAATTACCGTTACCGCCAATAAATTTGAGCAATCAATCAATGATGTTTTAGCAAGCGTAAATGTTATTGATCGTGCTGAAATAGATGCAAGCAACATACGCGACTTACCAACACTGTTAAGCAAACAGGTTGGTTTTCAGATTAACCCTAATGGTGGTTTTGGCCAAAACACGGGTGTATCTTTACGTGGTACAGGTTCTGGTGATACGTTAATTTTAATTGATGGTGTAAGAACAGGCTCCGCAACACTTGGCCAAAAAGCACTAAGTAACGTTCCTTTAAATAGCATTGAGCGTATCGAAATTATTAAAGGCTCACGTGCTGCTGTTTATGGCTCAGACGCACTAGCGGGTGTTATTAATATAATTACGCGAGAAGCTGATAATTTATCTTTAGATGCTACTTTTGGCTCAGACGCATACCAAAACTATCAAGTTGCGGGTTCTGTTAAATCGGCTGATGTGACCACCGCTTTTAATGCAGGTTTTGAAAAAACAGATGGCTTTGATGCATTACAAGGTGTAGCGCCCGATGACGATGGCTATGAAAATAAAAACCTTGGTTTTAAAGTAAATTACGCCGACGCGCATTACGGCGACTTTAAGTTGCTTGGTCAATACAGCGAAGGTTACGCAGATTACGATAGCCGCTTTAGCCCTGCAACGAGTACTGTGGAAACTAGTGATTTTAAAAATTATCAGCTTTCTGCTGGTTGGAATAAAAACTACATTAGTCAATCACACAGTATTGATATTGCTATTTCAACAGATGATTCACACGATATTTCAGCATATGGCGAAAATGATTTTATAACTAAGCGTGTGCAATTGGATTATAACGGTCAGTATAATTTATCAGAAGTACTTAATATTAGTGGCGGTGTTAACTGGTATAATGATGATGTAAGCCACAGTTCAACACAATATGATGTACAAGAACGTGATGTGTTAGCTGTATTTATTGGTGCATATTACAACGCTGAGAAAGTGTTAGCTAATTTAACTGTACGCCAAGATGATGATGAGCAATTTGGTGACGAAACGACTTACACTGTGGCAGCCGGATATCACTTATCTGAAGATGCAACCTTTAGAATAAGTCAAAGTACTGGTTTTAAAGCGCCTACCTTTAACGATTTATATTTTCCAGCCTTTCCAGGTTTTCCACCTTCATCTAACCCTGATTTAGAGCCTGAAAAATCATTAAATCGAGAGATCGGATTAAATGTAGATTTTGATGTAGCAAGTGTTGACGTTGCTATTTTTAGAAATGATATTGAGGATAAAATTTCTTTAGACACTAATTTCTTTCCTATTAACTTAAACGAAGCACGCTATGAAGGGGTTGAGTTTAGCCTTTCTCAGCAGTTTTATGGGTTTGATAGCAATATTAACTTTGCTTACTTAAGTGCAGAAAACAAAGAAACAGGCGCAGAATTACGTAACGTTGCTAAACGTACATTCAATTGGGAAGTAGCAAAACAGTTTGGTGCATTTGATGCAACACTAGATATGCAATACCGTAGTGACCGCCAAGGCGCTGTGACACGTTTAGGTTCTTACACACTTTGGAACTTAGCGGGTAATTACCAAGTAAATGAGCACATTGAAGTATCACTTCGTGTAGAAAATTTATTTGATAAAGAATACAACGCGGTTGATTCAAATGCTGATTTTACAACGGGTGAAGTGTATTACTACAACACACCAGAGCGTCGTTTTTTTGCAGGCGCAAGCTACCAGTTTTAGTCGTCTTTAATAACCTTTGTAGTTAAAGGTTTTTTAAGTTGATCTGAAAATACAAAAGCCCGATTTAAATCGGGCTTTTTAATGTGTAGCTAAATTTAACTACTTAAATTAACTGCTTAAATTAGTTACTCAGTTAAAAACTCTTTAAATACGGTTTCAAACTTGTGTAATTTAGGCGCAATTAAGATACTACAGTAACCCTGCTGTGGGTTTTCGTTGTAGTAATCTTGATGATAATGCTCTGCGGGGTAATACGTTGTAGCTGGGCTAACCTCTGTCACTATTGGCTTGCTAACATGGTCTTGTAGCTGGGCTATCATATTATTGGTTTGCTTTAACTGTGCGTCGCTATGGTAATAAACAACGCTTCTGTATTGGGTGCCTATATCGTTACCTTGGCGATTTAATTGCGTTGCATCATGCAAGGTAAAAAACATTGCTAAAAGTGTTTCAAAGCTCACTATAGCGCTGTCAAATTCAATCTTAACAACTTCTGCATGCCCGGTAGTACCTGTACAAACTGATTGGTAAGTTGGCGTGTTTGTTTCGCCGCCAGTGTACCCAGAGCTTACGCTTAATACGCCATTTACACGTCTAAATGCAGCATCTATACACCAAAAACAGCCGCCACCAAATGTTGCTACTTGCTTTGCTGAGCTCATAAATTATTCCTAAATGTGTATGGAGTTTAAAGGCGAGCATAAAATGAATGCGCCGTAACAACAAGGTTACGGCGCAATTAAGTGGTTAGATCTCTTCTAAAGGTTTAGCTAGTGCTTGTTTATCAAGTTTTTGTTGTAAAAACTCTGGTGATTGCGTGTTACGTGCTAATGCATAATATGCAGCTGGCACTACAAAAAGCGTTAATAGCGTTGATACTATAACGCCGGTAAATACAACAACACCAATTACCATTCGGCTTTCAGCACCAGGACCTGAGGCAAGTACTAAAGGTACTGAACTCATAACCGTGGTTAGCGAGGTCATAATAATAGGACGTAAGCGCTGAGTTGCTGCTTGCAAAATAGCTTCGCTAAACTCAACGCCTTTATCACGCAGTTGGTTAGTAAACTCGACTATTAAAATACCGTTTTTAGCGCTTAAACCTATGAGCATTACAATACCAATTTGGCTGTAAATATTCAGTGTAAGCCCTGTAGACCATAAGCCAAACATCGCACCCATTAAGCCAAGCGGTACAGTTAGCATAATTACAAACGGGTGCATAAAGCTTTCAAATTGCGCTGCCAGTACTAAAAAAGTAACCGTAAGAGCAAGTATAAATACGTAAGTCATCGCGGATGCACCTTCGTAATAAAGCTGGGATTCGCCTTTATAATCTATTGCGCCATCAATATCATTTTCTTGCGCAGCAACTTCATTTAAAAAATTAAGTGCTTCTTCTAATGTGTAGCCTTCAGCTAAATTAGCGCTCAATGTAATAGCACGCATACGGTTATAGCGGTTCAAACGCGATGCAGTTGCTTCTTCTTTTAAACTAATCAGGCTATCTAATGGCACGAGCTCATCGCTTCGCGATTTCAGATAAATATTTGAAATATCTGTAGGATTTGTAAAGTCTTCTTTAGTACCCTTTAAGATTACATCGTATTCTTCACCACGGTCAATAAAGGTGGTAACACGACGCTGACCGAGCATCGTTTCAAGGGTTGTGCCTACATCAGACACCGATACGCCTAAATCAGCCGCCTTATTTTTATCAATACTGACTAAAAACTGTGGAAATGTTTCTTTATAGTCGTGATCGAGTTTTAGTAACCCAGGGTTTTGTTCTGCACGTTTAATAATACGGTCGCGCCAATCAGCAAGTTGCTCGTAGTCATTGCCTTGTAATACAAATTCAATTGGCTGAGATATGCCTCTGCCGCCAATACCACGTCGCATAATGGCAAATGCGCGTACATCGGTAACTTCTTGCATTTTACCGCTTATTTCATCCATTACTTCCCAGGTAGAGCGTTTGCGTTTATCCCAATCAGCCATACCAACAATTGCGACACCACCGCTGCTACCAAAACCGGGTACTCGAACAAGTACACGGCTTAGTTCACCTGCTTCAGAATAGGGCATTAAGCGTTCTTCAATTTTTGCCATGTTAGCGGCATTGTTTTCGTAGCTTGCACCCTCTGGACCATTCATAAGTACAAAGAAAGTTCCACGGTCTTCTTTAGGTGTAAGCTCAGAAGGAACTTGTAAAAATAACGAGTAACTTACAAAGCCTGCTAATAATAGGCTTACCATTAAGCCCCATTTACGGGTTATATTGGTAGATAACGATTTGCGATAGCTAGCCTCTATTTTTGTAAACTGACGGTCCACCCATAAGTTAAATTTATTTGGTTTGTCAGATACTTTAAGTACTTTAGAGCAAAGGGCAGGGGCAAGTGTTAACGCGGTCACACTTGAGAAAAACACAGCTGCACTTACTGCCATTGCAAACTCTGTAAATAAAGCACCTATACGGCCATCCATAAATACCAGTGGCACAAACACCGATATAAGTACTAACGTGGTTGCTATAATTGCAAAACCTACTTCACGCGCACCTCTAAATGCAGCCAATAATGGTGGTTCACCAAGTTCGATACGGCGGTGAATGTTTTCAAGCATTACGATGGCGTCATCTACCACTAAACCAATTGCCAATACTAATGCAAGTAGGGTTAGTAGGTTGATTGAATAACCCATCGCAAGTAAAAACATAAAACTACCAACTAGTGCAACAGGTACAGTTACCGCCGGAATAAGTGTTGCTCTTATATTGCCTAAAAACAAAAATATAACCAGTACAACTAGCCCCATAGATATAGCTAGTGTGCTGTAAACTTCACTAATTGATTCTTTAATAAATACAGACGAGTCGTAGCTGTCCTGAATAGTTGTACCTTCGGGTAAATTACGCTTTATTTTTTCAAGCTCGCTGCGCGCATTATCAACTACTGTTAATGTATTTGCTTTGGCTTGTTTTACAATGCCTAAGCCAATCATGTTGCGACCATTACCGCGAAACAAGCTCTCGTCATCTTCAGCTTCTAGTTGTACGTCAGCAACTTCACCTAAACGTACTAAGTAACCTTCTTCACCGCGTTTTATTACAAGATTTTTAAAGTCGCGTTGATCTTTATAACTACGCGCAGTACGCACGGTAAAGTCGCGATCTATCGATTCAATTTCACCTGCTGGAAGTTCAACGTTTTCAGTACGTAGCGTATCTTCAATGTCGCTTGAGGTAATGCCGCGTGCAGCCATAGCTTGGCGATTTAGCCATATTTTCATGGCGTATTTACGTTCACCACCAATACGTACATTTGAAACACCATCAACTACAGCTAAGCGGTCAACAATAAATCGTTGTGCGTAATCAGATAGCTGCAATGAGTCCATTGAGTCACTGTTTAATACAAACCATACAATTGGGCTTTCGTCACTATTTGACTTAGATACCTCTGGTGGACGAACTTGATCAGGTAAGCTATCTAGTGCGCGCGCAACACGCTCACGTACATCGTTAGATGCAGCATCTATGTCGCGATTAATATCAAATTCAATTGTAATGTTTGAGCTTCCATTACGACTCGATGAATTAATACTTTTTATACCTTCAATGCCTGATATACGGTTTTCAATAATTTGCGTTATTTTAGTTTCTACGATTTCAGCGGAAGCACCTGTGTACTCAGTACTAATATTTACAATAGGGGTTTCAATATCGGGGTACTCTCGAAGTGGCAGCATAGAAAAAGCAACCAAGCCAAAAGTTAACAGCAGTAAGTTAATTACAATGGCAAAAACGGGGCGTTTAACGCTTGTATCAGTAATCTTCACGCATTACCCCTTTATGCTTACTTTACTACCAGAGCGAATTTTTATTAGCCCTTCAGTAACAATTTGCTCGCCATCGGTTAAGCCTTCGTCGATAGCCACCCAGCCATTGTTTCTACCGGCAACATGTACTTCAACTCGATTAGCTACACCATCAGTAATTTGAAATACAAAATGCTTATCTTGAAGTGGTATCACGGCTTTTTCTGGTACCATTAATGCTTGATTACTACTCAACTCAAGAGCTGTGTTAAGTAACATACCCGGTCTAAGCAGACCTGATTTGTTTGCAAAGCTTGCTGTAACTTCAACGCTGCGTGTTACAGAATCAATACGCGAGCTAATATGGGTTACTTTTCCCGTAAAAGCTTGATCCGGGTAGGCATCATTTTGAGTAAGTACTTTCATACCTACGTTAAGTTGAGATAAATATTTTTCTGGTACTTTAAAATCAACCTTAATGATACTGATATCATCAAGAGTGGTAATAATCGTATCGTTATTTACATACGCACCCACTGATATTTCACGTTTACCTAGTAAACCTGAAAAAGGCGCTGTGATTGTCATTTCGTTTAGTTTAGTTTTTGCGCTTTCTAGCTGTGCTTGTGTGGCATCAACACGAGAAAGCTGCTCTTCTAATAATGACTTCGCTGTAGATTGCGTACGTGAGAGTTCTGTGAGACGGTCCAATTGGCGTTTTTCTTCACGCAGGTTTATACCAAGCTCTTTAACTGCAAGTTGTTCTTGTTGGTTTTGTAGTTGTACTAATTTTTGACTTTTACTGACTAAGTCACCATCTTTAAAGTATATATCTGTAACATAGTCGTTTTGTGCACTTTTGATATAAATAGCTTGGTTTGCACGAGCACTACCAATAGCTTCTATCATCACTGCGTTTTCTTGAGAGGTAACTGTGTGCGCTGTTACCTGAGTTGACATTTTTGATAAATCGGCCTGTTCACCGTGGCTAGCGGGTAAATATAAGTAAACGCTAAATATTAAAAGTAGAGTAATAATAAATGGAAAGAGAGCTTTGCCTGATTGTCTTGAGTGCATTGATTTCATACCTGAAAATGAATTGTAAGTATTGTACGAAATAAGACCGGGAAAAGACGGTTATGTATCTCATAAATTTGTGCGTTAAGCGTAAAAATAAATAAGATTTATTCACTGTTCCTATTTTGTTTTGAAAAAACGGTAAATCTATGAAATTTAAAACCACTTGTAGTTTTTGTTTAACCACCAGAAAGGTCATTCTTTGGGCCGTTATTATGTTTGTATTTTATATGGTGTTTTATCAATATGGCTAAACCTAATAAAGCAATTAAATATCGTGCTCAGGGCGCCCGATATGCAATAGAAATTCTTATAGTAGGCGCAGTAGGGCTTGCCTTTATTATGCTGTTTAATTTGTTGCGGCCGGGCGAAATTAGCATACTTGAAATATTTTTAGTCAGTTTGTGTATAGCAGCTATTTTTGTTGGTTTCTTAAAGACTCAAGAGCCTTATTATAGCCTTGTTTTAAGTGACTCTGAGCTAACATATCACCATAAATATGGTCAGTGGAGTATGTCTTGGGGTAACTTTCATCACAGTGGGATCCCAAAGGTCGAGGATGGGATTGATTACTTAGAGCTTAATGCTGTTGGCGTTAAAGTAAACGATATAGATGAGTTTTTATCAAACATAGCCCCGCGAATTGCAGGCAAACTATTAATAGAACAGCGCAATTTATTTATGCAAGTTGTTCAAAAGCATTGCAAAAATGGCAATTGCCCGTCAGAATGGTTGATAGAGGATACACATTATATTTCCTTAAAGGGAAAGAGCTATACTGGACTTATAGCTATGTTTGCTAATAGAACTAAGCACCTTCAACTGTTAACAGGTTATGATTTATTATTACCTGCCAGTGTTTTAGATAGAGATATTTGGGCATTTAGTGCTAACTTAAATAAATGGAAGCGCCAGCCAAGTCAGTTTATAGCGTCGCAAATTAATAATTAAATTGCGAGTGTAGGAAAGAAGATGAGCCAAGACAGAGCCTTTTTAAAAAGTGGTCGAAATACCATTATACATAAAGACAAAAAACTTGATTTAGTCGTAGTTAACTCTGAGATACACCCTAAAATCAAAGTTACTCAAAGTGGCCTAGAGCCGTTTAAAGAGGAGCTTCCTAAAAATCGTCGGGATGCAAAAGACCGCTATCTCGAAATGGTTTATGTAGGAAGCCCCGATGTCTTTGGTGAAGAAAAACAGCTGCTTTTTATTCAGGCTTTAGATGGGCGAGAGTATAAAGTAGATTACAGTAAAATAGGCACTAAGCTATTTGTGCGTATCCATCAGGATACTTATATGTAGCTATTTAATGGCATCTTTATTGCTTACGATTACACTATAGTAATTATTTGACACAAAAGGTGCTTTGTATGAAAGCGTTTGCTTTAATCCCTCTCATTTCTTGCAGTTTATTGAGTGCATGTGGAGGTGGTGGTGGTAGCGATGATACCGGTATAGAGTCATCTGTAAATGCCGGTTCTGATTTACAAATTATTGAAAAAACTGAATTTACTGTTACAGCTCAGGGCTCTCCTGCAGACGGTACATTTACGTGGCAACAAGTAAGCGGTCCAAGCTTAGATGGGTTCCCGCTAGATGGCGCCGAGCAAACTCTTACTGCACCCGATGTTAAAGGTGACAGCGATATTATTTTAAGAGTTAGCTATCAAAGCACAGGAAGTAGTGCTGTTAGTGACGATATTACAATTTCTGTTAGTTCTAATAATCAGTTACCTCTTGTGGTAGTTACACAAACCTTGCCTGAAACACTTCCCTCCGTTTACAAAGATACAATCACTCTTAGTGCGCTTGAATCCACCGATCCTGATGACAATGGCCAAATAGATACTTATTTATGGGAGCAGTTAACAGGTCCAGATCTTGATATAACAAGTTTTGATGAATCAACGCTCAGCTTTTCTCATCCGTTACTTGAAAGTAATACAAATTTATCTTGGAAATTAACAATTACTGACGATGAAGGTGGGCAAGCAAGTACGCAATACGATATGACACTCAACAAAACAAATGAGCTGGTGGATGCCAATGCTGGGGATGATCGAACTGTGGAAGAGTTTGAGTTAGTTACCTTAGATGCAACTAGCAGTGAAACAGTGACAGATACGTATGCGTGTAGCTGGCAACAACTTACCGGTAATGCCGAAACGCTTAGTAGCACCAGCCAATGCACAACCACATTTACTGCATCTGATGTAGATACAGATACGACATTAAGCTTTGAAGTGACAGTAACAGATTCAAAAGGGCGTACCGATACTGACTCTTTATTTGTTGATGTAACACCTAAAGCGCTAGGACTTATAAACGATAGCGGTGTAGGTGAGTGTTATAACAATACCCAACGAATAAACTGCGCCAGTGACGACTTCCCAGAGCAAGATGCTGAGCTCGGTCGCGATAGTTACGCTAATAGGCTGGATAAAGTTGGAAAAGGTAATCTGGCATTTGATTATACTAAGCTGAATAAGTTTGCCGATGAAGTCGCTGATGACAGCAGTGACTTTACCTGTGTTCGCGATAATGTGACCGGTCTAGTGTGGGAAGTAAAAAGTGCGCCTTCAGGTGTTGTGCCAGACACCTCATTGCGAGATGGGCAAAATCATTACTTTTGGGATATAGGAGAAACTACTTTTACAGATACAAGTACGGCCAATAGCACGTGTCCTAACGATACAAGTTGTGGTGTTCAAAGTTATATAAACGAAGTGAATGCGTTAGATTTTTGTGGTGGTACTAATTGGCGCTTACCAACGTACACTGAGCTTTTAGGTTTAATTGACTATGGCAAGCAAGGACAAAGGGTACTGATAGACGAATCGTTATTTCCTTACATTCCTCAAGCGGGCGAGATAGAAGATGTAGATTTACCTTATTGGACATCGCAAACAGCCGCTGATGGGACAAGTCTATCGCAAGCTTATATTATCGATATGAGTAGCGGGAATGACCTTGCTTACCCTAAAGAAAACACCGCTTATGTACGCTTAGTTAGAAGCCGTTAGGAGAAAATGATGAAATTAAAATTACTCTATGTACTCGCTGCTACCGCGCTTAGCTTTAATGTTGTAGCTGAGCAAACATGTTACGCAGGTGCAGACACAACCACCGCAACAGATAGGTTCACTATAAATACAGACGGTACAGTTTCTGACAGTGAAACAGGCTTAATGTGGCAACGATGTAGTTACTCGCAAACTTATAACGCAGAGAATGAACTTTGCGAAGGGTCGACACCTTCAATTACTTGGCAAGAGGCACTTCGTGGTGCAAAAAATGATACAACTGCTGATTACGATGATTGGCAAGTGCCTAATATTAAAGAGTTGGCCAGTATTTTAGAACACAGCTGTACAGAGCCCAGTATTAATGAAGAAGTCTTTTTAGGCACTGAGTTACAAAACTATTGGTCTAATACATCAGGTGTAAGCACAATGAGCTCAGCGTGGGTATATCAGTTTGATAGCGGGTTAAATAGTTTACATGCTAAAACAAGCAACGTGTATTTACGCTTAGTTCGTTACGAAAAATAATATAAACCACTATTTAAATGATGTAGTATTTGCTGCTACTGTAATAAAAAGCACAGCTTTAACGCTGTGCTTTTTTGTTTTACATAAATTTACGTTATTTCACCAATAAAGTGCTTATAAGATTGTTACTTAGCGTGTTTTTTTGCCATTATAGGCCGTGATTTAATTACGAAGGAACATCACGGTGTATTTAAGCTATTTTGGCCTTAGCGAAAAACCTTTTTCGATCTCGCCTAACCCTCATTACTTATTTTTAAGTGAACGCCACAAAGAAGCATTAGCACACCTAACCTATGGATTGGGTGAAGATGGCGGCTTTGTATTATTAACGGGCGAAGTAGGCACAGGTAAAACTACAATTACGCGCAGTATGTTAGAGCAGCTGCCAGAAAATACGCAGGTAGCAATGATCCATAACCCTGCGTTATCAGAGCTTGAACTTTTAGCGAGTATTTGTGATGAGCTAAAAATTAATTACGACTCGCAAAATGCCACACTAAAAAGCCTAACCGATATTATTAAACGCCATTTAGAAATGAATAATAAAGCGGGTGGCCACACCATACTTATTATTGATGAAGCCCAATTATTAGCACCTGATGTACTAGAGCAGCTGCGGTTATTAACTAACATCGAAACTGATCATAAAAAGTTACTGCAAATAGTGCTCGTAGGCCAACCTGAGTTGCAAGAGCTATTAAAACGAAATGAATTAAGGCAACTAGCTCAGCGTATTACTGCTCGATATCACTTATTACCGTTAACGCCAGGGCAAACGGTGGCCTATATTAAGCACCGTTTACATATTGCAGGCTGTGATAAAGGAATATTTTCAATGGATGCCATGCAAACAGTCCATCAGTTAACTGGCGGAGTACCTCGATTGATGAACTTAGTATGTGAGCGGGCATTAGTAGGAGCTTTTGCAAAGCAAAAGCTAATAGTTGATAGCGATATAATAAAAAAATCAGCGCAAGAATCATTACCTATGGATTTTATAGCAACTGATAATAACGCTTCAAAACCAAGTGGATACACCTCTTACGGCTTTGCCTTTGTTGCATTGTTTGCAGCAGGTGTTGGCCTTTCATTTATTATATAGTTAGGTGATTAATGTCTTATTTATTAGATGCATTAAAGCAATCACAGCAAGCAGATATGAGCGCTGAGCAGTACGACATGCAATCAGAGCAATTAAAACAACAAAAAGCACTCAAGCGCTATCGTAAAATAGCTTGGGTACTAGGTAGTAGTATTGTTGCTTTTATAGCTGTCGCTGGTGGGTTTGTCAGTGGTAAGTGGCTACAAAGTAGCACTTTGCTTGAAAAGCCGGTACTTAGCGAAGCTATGAAAACGAAAGCGGATATTAAAGCGCCTGTAAAAGTAAGCGAAGAAGAGCAAACCGCATCTTTGAACTCAGTAAATAAATCGGCACCTTCGGAGTCTACTAAAACTTCAGACGGCACTAATAAGGCGTCTATTGAAGGTCAGCTTGTATATGTACAAACACAAACTGGTGTGCAAAAAATGTTGCTGACCCCACAAGGGCAGTATATTCCAATGATTGACAGCCCAGTACAAGCTCAGCAAGGTTATAATGTTCAAATGCCTTTAAATGCAAATGGATATAGTCTAAATACGTTTAATCAGCCTGTACAGAACTACAACCCCAATGCATATAATGCACAAGGACAAAGCTCATCGTTTATGCAGCCCCAAGCGCCTAATACAAGCTCTGCAGGGCTCGATATGAGCAAATACAAAGTACTAGGTAAACCTGTTAATAGTAATGCAGGGCAAAATACATCAACGGCTCAAAGCGATCCCGAGTTAGATGCGGTACCTACTAAATTAAAAGACGCGTTTGCACAAGCAATAAAAGATTCTGAACAGGAACAAGACTACGAAGTAACTCAGGGCTCACGTACATCTTCTCGCGTTGACCCTATAGAGTTGTTACCTGATGGGCTGCAAGCGATGCTGCCAAGTATAAAATACCAAGCCCACATTTATTCTTCAAGCGCGGATAAGCGCTGGATAAAGTTAAATGGTCGAGAGCTTTATGAAGGTGAAAGTATTGGCGCTCTAACCGTTAGGGAGATCACGCCAGAGCAAAGTGTCCTTGATTTTGACGGGTATGAATTTAGTTTAAAAGCACTTCAGGATTGGCCTCAATAATGTGAGGTTTGTAAGTATAAAGCCGCATAATGCGGCTTTATATTTGATTAGTTAAAATTTAGACGCTTTAAGGTAAAATAGAATTTTTATAGAAACGTTCTAAATCAATATTATATTCTTTTGGTTTTATGGCCGACTCCAAGGTGTCAGACGTTTTTTTATTCGATAAATCTATATCTTGCACTTCGGTATAACGGCCGTGTTTAGCACTATAAAATGTTTTAACTATAGGTTTTAATGGTGTTTCGGGATTACTTTCGGTTACTAAGCCCACTTTTTGGCTCGATAACCGAACAAGTGTGCCTACCGGGTGAACGCCAATACATTGGATAAACTTAGTTAATAGCTCAGCATCAAAGCTATCAGGGCATCCGTCTTTAAGTATTTTAAAAGCTTTAATTGGCTCCATCCCCGATTTGTAGACTCGCTCTGCGGTTAGTGCATCATATACGTCAACAATAGAAGCCATGCGAACGTATAAGCTGATTTCGTCGCCTTTCTTGCCAAACGGGTAACCTTTGCCATCTAATCTCTCGTGATGCATACCTGCTATATCTACAGCAATACCTGTTAGCCCAGCCTCTTCTAGTATTTGCTTAGAATGGAGCGCATGCAACTTCATCACTTCAAATTCAGCTTCTGTCAAACGCCCAGGCTTATTGAGCACTTCATCAGGAGTTTTTATCTTTCCAATATCGTGCAATAGTGCACCAGTGGTTAGTTCAACGATAATATCTTTGTCTATACCTAAGTGTTTCGCAAAAATACCCATTAAAATAGACACATTTATTGAGTGCTCGAGTAGGTAGGCATCTTTTTGGCGCATCTGTGTTAAGCATGCAAGAGAGTCTTGGTTTCTGAAAACAGAATCCATAAAGCCACTAGCGAGCTCCCTAAATGGCGCTATATCTATATCGCGACCCGCTTTTATCTCTTTAAATGCTTTTAACTGTAAAGTTTTAGCTTCATCGTAAAGCTTTTTGGCTTTACCCATCTCTTGTTCACTGCTGTGGGTTTTTTGCCAAGGATTACGTTTTTTTGCTACAGAAGGGGAAGCTGATGATTCCTTTTCAGGTACTGATTCAACAAGGGTCTTATCCGGATCTATTTCGACTTCTAAAATACCGGCTTTTTTAAGTTTATCAATACCGACCTGAGTTTTAACCCAGCCTTGGTTTTTGATTTTTATCCGTCCAGTTTGCTTAGTAACGCTTTGTACAAACATACCTGGGAGCAGCTTTGAAATGGGGATAATTTTCAATTTTAAGACTTCTATTGTTAACCTTTAAATAAATTAGCAAATATATACGTCACTGACTAATAAAAAAGGCACTTTACAGTGCCTTTATTTTATTACTTACTGAAAAAGTATGTGTTAATTATTCATCATCTTCAACAAGCGTCATAAGTGAGGTATTACCACCAGAAGCAGTTGTATCAACACTAATGGTCTTTTCAGTAATCAAGCGTTTAATTAATGTATCGTAATACTCAGAACTGATTACCGGCAAAATAGCGCCTTTACGCTGTGCAAGTTGTTGGCTGAAGTAGCCTAAACGAGACGAGCGAGCTGCAACTACGGCACCTGCTAAATGAGGATGCGCCAAAATAGCTTGTAACTGGTTAGGTTTAGCTACTTGGAATACGCCTTCAGCAACACCTGTAGAGATAAACTTATCTTTAAAGGCAACAGCTTCATCATAAAACAGTTCAGACGCTACAGTAATTACTGTATTACCGGCTGCAATAGCTGTAATTATTGAAAGAGCCCAAAAGTTAAATGAAGTACTCTTATCGGCGTAGCATACTACACAACCACGTGCTTCTAGGTGAAGGGTATTTGATTCACCTGTTGGCCCCGGAAGGGTAGTAAATTTACGCATGTGTTTTTCAAGGCGATTCAGCTGAGCGCGCGCTTCTGATAGAGTTAATGCTAAATCATCAGCTAAATCATCAATAATTTCTACTGTTGCGACTTTAGCTAACAGCTGACGCACAGCCGAAACTCTGTCATTTAATGGTGTTGCACGCCAAATTTTTTCATCGCGCATTGAATTAGCCATTAGCTTTTTAACTTGCTCATTTGCACCACTGTAATGGTGTAAATCAAGCTCGTCTGGCGTCAGGTTAGTCATTTGCACGTTATCTGGCGATGCTTTTTCTTTCACTAAACGTTGAAGGTAGTTAGGACCACCTGCTTTAGGACCCGTACCTGATAAACCACGGCCACCAAATGGTTGCACACCAACAATAGCGCCAATCATGTTACGGTTTACGTACACATTACCTGCGCGTGACATTTTGGCTAGGTACTCACAGCGCTCTTCAATGCGTGAATGTACACCCATTGTTAAGCCGTAACCTGTGTTATTTATTTGGTCAATTACGTTATCAATATCGTTTGATTTAAAACGTACAATATGAACACATGGTCCAAATACTTCACGCTTAAGTACTGATAAATCTTCAATCTCGTATAAACGAGGCGCGAAGAAGTAAGCACCATTTTGCGTGTTATCCGGAATTTTACACTCGTAATGAAGTATAGAATTACCTTTTAAGTACTCAACGTGGTCGTTTAAGTTTTTAAGCGCTTTTTCGTCAATTACTGGGCCAACATCAGTTGAAAGTAATGAAGGATCGCCAATGTGTAACTCAGCTAATGCGCCTTTAAGCATTTCAATAATGCCATCAGCTACGTCATCTTGAATAAACAGCACACGAAGAGCAGAACAACGTTGTCCAGCACTTTGGAAACCCGAACTAATCACATCATCAACAACTTGCTCAGGGAGCGCTGTTGAGTCAACAATCATACAGTTTTGGCCGCCTGTTTCTGCAATTAACGGTACTTGAATATCGTTACGTGCAGCAAGTGTTTGAGAAATAAGTGTGCCTGTTTCTGTAGAGCCGGTAAACATAACAGCTTGAATACGCTCATCAGGAACAATTGTTTTACCCACTTCTGAACCACGTGCGATAACAGGTTGCACAACATGCTCAGGCAAGCCAACAGATAACATTAGCTCTATAGCGCGAAGCGCAATTAAGCTTGTTTGCTCAGCTGGTTTTGCAATGACAGTGTTACCAGTAACAATCGCAGCAGCCACTTGGCCTAAGAAAATCGCTAGAGGGAAGTTCCACGGGCTAATACATAAAATTACGCCACGGGCTTCAAAACGCTCATCTTGAGAAAGCTCTTCAGCGCGGGCTGCGTAGTAACGACAAAAATCAACGGCTTCGCGTACTTCATCAATACCGTCTTGCGCAATTTTACCCGCTTCTTTAATACAAATAGCCACAAGCTCATCGTGGTGACGTTCTAAAATATCAGCAACACGACGTAATAAATTAGCACGCTCTTTTACTGATGTTTGCGACCATGACTCAAATGCAGCTTCTGCATTTGCTAGTATATCTTTCATTTCATCGCCGGACTGTAACTTAACGTGGCCAATGATTTCTTGATGGTTTGCAGGGTTTTTAACTGCAAGTGAGCCTTCAGGTACTTGGCTTTGCTCAATTAGATGTTCATTGAACCAGCTTTCAAGATTTTCTTTGAATGGAGTAATAACGTTTATATCCGTTAAATCCATACCTTTAGAGTTAGCACGCTCTTCGCCGTATAAGTCAATTGGCATTTTAATTTGCGTATTGTACTTATTTCGTAGGCCTTGTAGCGTCTCAACAGGGTCAGGTAATAAAGATTCAACCGGTTTCGTTGTGTCTACTATTGCATTCACAAATGACGAGTTAGCGCCATTTTCTAATAAACGACGAACAAGATATGCAAGTAAGTCTTCGTGCTGACCTACGGGGGCATATACGCGACACTGAATTTTTTCTTCATTTACGATTTGGTCAAATAAAGATTCACCCATACCGTGCAGGCGCTGAAATTCAAAGCCTGTGTTATCGCCTTTGGCTACTTCTAAAATAGTCGCTGCGGTGTAAGCATTGTGAGTAGCAAATTGCGGGTATAGTACATCGCGAGCTTCAAGCATTCTAATCGCACACGCTTTGTAAGAAACATCGGTTGTTGCTTTACGCGTAAATACTGGGTAGTGGTCCAAACCATCT
Source organism: Pseudoalteromonas sp. MMG006 (assembly GCF_018101025.1). Taxonomy (NCBI): domain Bacteria; kingdom Pseudomonadati; phylum Pseudomonadota; class Gammaproteobacteria; order Alteromonadales; family Pseudoalteromonadaceae; genus Pseudoalteromonas; species Pseudoalteromonas sp. MMG006. Next base: position 71,754 of record NZ_JAGJEJ010000009.1, on the reverse strand, counting down.
TGTTGAGTGGTTTTTATTTCTGTATCCCAATAAGCGCCTTTTACTAGGCGAACCATCATCTTACGCCCTACACGGGTAGCAAGTTCGGTAACCCACTCAATGACGAAAATAGCACGCTTTTGATAAGCTTGAACCGCTAAGCCAAAACCTTGCCAGTTACCTAATTCTTCATCGCTAAATACGGCTTCAATAACATCTAAAGAAATATCTAAACGGTCTGCTTCCTCAGCATCTACTGTAAAACCGATATCGTACTTTTTAGCTGCCAGCGCAAGTTCTTTAAGTTTAGGTACAATTTCTGCCATTACACGTTCTTTATGAGTGAACTCATAACGAGGATGAATAGCAGATAGTTTAACTGAAATGCCTGGACTTTTTATTGGACCACGGCCATTTGCTGCTTTACCAATAGAATGTATGGCGTTCATGTAGCTGTCGAAGTAACGCTTAGCATCTTTCATAGTGCGCGCACCTTCGCCTAGCATATCGTAAGAATATACATAGCCTTTTTGCTCTGTCTCGGCAGCACGTTCAATGGCTTCGTCAATGGTACGGCCCATTACGAATTGCTTACCCATAATTTTCATAGCAAAGTTTACAGATTTACGAATAACAGGCTCGCCTAAGCGACCAATGGTCTTTTTAAGCATGCCAAACTGTTGTTCTTTCGTTTTGTCTGTGTAGTTAACCATTTTACCGGTAACTAATAATCCCCAAGAAGATGCGTTTACAAATAATGAATCGCTGCTTCCTAAGTGAGAGCTCCAATCGCCTTTAGCTAGCTTGTCGCGAATAAGCACATCTTGAGTTGCTTTATCTGGTACGCGAAGCAATGCTTCGGCCAAACACATTAGTACAACGCCTTCTTCACTTGAAAGTGAAAATTCGTTTAAAAGTGCATCAACACCGCTTTGACCATCTTGGTCTTTACGTATGTTTAAAACAATCTGACGGGCCCTTTCCCACGCACGGCTTCGTGCTTTTACGCCAACCTCAGCAAGCGGTAAAATATGATCAATAACCGCATTTTCATCGATGCGGTAAAAGTCACGGATTCTTTGTCTAATAGGACAAGTCGTTGTTAAATCGCCGTTGAATAACATAAGCAACCCTCAGGAGTGTTAAGATTTAAAGTAAAGTTAATTACCAATAAATTACCAGTGATATTGTGAGTGCATTCTAAATAAAATTCAGCAGAATATGCTGGTTAAATTTCACGATTTACGATAATTTACAGGGTATAAATTTAACTTATCCGCATAAAATTCTGTTATGAGCATTCCAAATAGATTACGCATGCTTGATCGTATCGATTTAGCAATATTAGACGTTCTTCAAAAGAACGGCAGAATTTCTAATGTTAACCTTGCAAAACAGGTTAATTTAAGTGCCAGCCCATGCCTTGATCGTGTAAAGCGTTTAGAGCAAGAAGGCTATATTGAAGGCTACTATGCTAAGCTTAGCGAAGCGAAGCTTAATCAGAGCTTAGTGGCCCATGTTCAAGTATCACTTGTCGCTTCAAATACTCCTGTATTTAAAGTATTCAGAGAACATATATTAAAGATAGAGCAAGTCGTCGAGTGTGACATGGTTGCTGGGGGCTATGACTACCTTTTAAAAATTCGTGTGTCGAACATGGAAGAGTACAGGCAAGTACTAGGTGACTTAGTTGATATACCAGGAGTAGGGACTCATCACACATATATGGTTATCGAAAAGATCAAAAAAGATAAAGGCTTAATAATAGACTTATAAGCCTCATAAATAAAAAACCGCTAAATGCGGTTTTTTATTATCAGCATTTTAAGCTAAATATCGTTTTGATTTATGGTTACTACGCGTTGTGGGAACGGTATTTCAATATCAGCGTTATTAATAGCTTTATAAACCCCGCCGTTAATAGCGAGCTTTGTTTCTATTATTTTTGTGGTAGGCACCCAGTAGCGGTAGCTAATAGTGACGCCGCTATCAGCAAAGCGCTCTATACCTATTTGAGAATGAGGGTTTTTAGCTACTAATTCATGTGCCTTAAGTACGTCTTCAATAAGGCTAATTGCAGTATCAGCACATGCACTATAGGCAATATCTATCTCACCTTTAACTAACGAATAACTAAATGAGTTATGAATTATCTCGCCCATTATATGTTTATTAGGAATAGTGATCTCTACTTTTTCTTCATCTATTAAAATGGTGTAACCAAGCTCTATGGTTTTAACTTGGCCACTTACATTTTTAACTTCAATGGTATCGCCAACCACAAAAGGGCGTGTGGCTATAATGGCAAGACCAGCACCATAGTTTGATAGCATGCCTTGCAAAGCTAAACCTGCGCCTAAAGAGGCCGCACCTATTGCAGCTACAAACGGGGTAACACTTATCCCTATTTTGCCAAGCGCTATAATAACGACCATTACTATAAGTAAAACTTTAACAACATTGCTTACGAAGTTAGTTAACGTGACGTCAATATTATGGCGAGTCATTAAACTCGCAACCACATTAGCTATTTTTTTTGCTATCCAAAGGCCTAATAATAATATAAAAATAGCGCCTACAATTTGCATACTGTAGGTAACTAAATACTCGGTGAGCATGGTGTAGTATTTTTCAAATTGTTCTATTTCAGAACTGATCATAATAGGCTCTTTAAATATAGGTAATGCGATTTTTGCTAACTATAGCAAAGTGTTGACTAAAAAAGGATACAGTAGAGGGACTATAATCGCTGTTAGTAAGGCGCTTAGCGCCATAGCAACAGACGAAAATGCGCCTGTCTTTGGGTGTTCAGCAAGTGCGGCTGCGGTTCCAATTGCATGACATGCGGTACCCATTGCAACACCTTGTGCTTCGTGATTATAAATTGTAGCCAGTTTAAATAGCATAAAACCAAACAAGCCTCCAAGTAAGCCTATAAAAATAACTAGGGCGGCGGCGAGTGAACTTATTCCTCCTAAGGAGTCCGTCACGATTAAAGAGATGGGCGTTGTAACACTTAAAGCTGCAACCGATGCACTCAAGTGGGTAGGTGCGTCGAATAATATACTCAGAACAAATGCAACCACCGTGGCGTTAACAATCCCTAAACTGCAGGTACTCACTATGAGTAGTAAGTTTTTTCGTACATGAACAAATTGTTGATAGAGAGGCAGTGCTAAGGCAACGATTGCAGGCTCTAACAACCAGCTAAGTAGTTGACTGTGAGAAGCAAATTGAGAGTAGGGTAGATTTAAATTAACGAGCAGCAAAGCAATAATAGCAATACTTAAAAATACTGGGTTAGTAAGTGATTTTAAAACACCATTTTGTACTTTCTTGTTAAAGGCTCTAAGCACTAAGAACAAGACAACAATAAAGGGGATGCTCAACCACCATAAATCAGGGGTTAGTTCAGTCATTATTTTCTTTGCCTTTAAAGTAAGCCATAACCGCACTTACCAGCAGTAAAGTACTAGCAGGGACAAGTAATACAACAGAGGCTAAAAAAGGCCAGTTTGACTTTATAAGGCCTATATGCTCAATAAAGCCGACGCCAGCCGGAATGAAAAATATTGGCATAATATTCAATATGGGTGATGCGCAAGGTTTTACATGATGCTCTTTTAAAACGCCAGAGAGTAATAAAATAAGTAAAATAACCATTGCAAGAAGTGGCGCAGGAAAGCTGCCACCAATAAAATGTATAACTAATTTTGCTAATGCTAAACACAGTAAAATAATAGCGCTGCTGAGTAAGTACTTCATTTAAGTAACTTAAAATAAAATGAGGATATAACTTTAACAAATTTTTGTATGCGGTGCATAGAGCATTAGTATTACCAAGGCTTGGCATTATTGTAGGTTATATCCGCTTTACCCTTAGCTTTAGCTATTGCTTTTTTAGTGTTGGGGCTTAGCAGTAATCGCACTTGGCTAAATGTTTCTTTAGCTAATATTTTACGTTGATTAAGCTTATAGCTTTGCTGTGTTATACGTTTAATTGCAGCTAATGTATCTGGCGAGCGCTCAAGCAATGTGTTTAACATATTGTGTGTTGTTGCGTGTGTATCGTCGGTGAGTTGAGTAACTAACCCTAATTGTTTCGCTTGTTGAGCACTAATAGGGTTTGCATGACTTGCAAGCCATTGCGCCTGATCGCGTTTTACAAGCCCGCTTAGTACTACATTTGCGCCCATATCAGGGCAAAGTCCCCAACGAGCTTCCATAATTGCCAGTTTTGCATTGTAATTAACAATTCTGTAGTCGGCTCCTAAGGCTATTTGTAATCCCCCTCCTAAGCAGTTGCCATCAATTTGAGCAATAACCGGGACACTTAACGACTGCCAGCCAAGGGTGACCTTTTGCGCTAAATTTTGATTCCCCGGCAGCCACTTAAATAGTAGTTTTACAATGTTAAAGGGAGATGCCATAACAGCAGTTACATCAAGCCCTGCACAAAAGTGGTCACCTTCGCCTTTAATAACTACAGCTCTAATACTGCGATCTTGTTTGATGTTATTGATTATTTTTTTAACTGTACAAACATCTCAAAGCTTAGAGCATTTTGTTTATCTGCTCTGCAAAGTGTGACAGTCGCAATATTATTCTGCTTTTCTAATTTTATCATCGTGTACTCCTCTGACCTCTTTTGAGCTTAAGTTGTTATAAACGCTAAGTACATATTTATAAAAATTAAATTGAATTATTTAGTAATCTTTTAGTCATAATGAGCTGATTTAGCATGTATTAATTTTTTACCGAGACCAGAGTTAATAGGTTACTGTTAACAATAAATATAGTTAACGTGTTTATTCAAAGGCTTAGCAGATTCACCAAGTGGTGAAGTTGTTAGATACTGAATTAAGTATGACTCGGTAACAAAAAAAACTGTTTTTTAAGCGTATTTTTCTCAAACTTGTTTCTAGTTTTGATATTATGACACCACTTTAAAGCTTAAGGTTAAGCACTATGTCGGGTCCACGTTTATATACAGAAGAAGAAGCTACTCACCAAGCCTATGATATTTTTTTAGAGTTGGCGCCAAATAACCTTAGCGATAAAGACGTTGAGGACTTTAACGAATACCGAGAAGAGCTTGGTTTCATTGAAGAAGGTGAACCTGACGAACAATGGCAAGACTTTGTAGCACTTGAAATAGAGCCTGAACACTTTATTCAAGTATTAGTGGGTTTAGAGTTTGAAGCCGACGATGTGCTATTTGCAAAAATTTTAATCAGCCGTGATAAAGATGCACCGTTTTGTCATATTTTATGGAAAGAAACAATGTAAGCATTACGCTTACTTGTTCTAATTGTGTATCAGAGAGAGTTCTGTGCGTAAGTATTTACTTTTAATTCTTTTGATGATTAGTAGCTCAAGTTGGGCGGTTGATCCATTTGAGGATTTTAATGAATATGGCAAGCTTTCAGATGAAGAAATTCATGAGTTACACAAAGGTGAAATGTTTTATGGTGATACCGAATTTGGCTTAATTTTGAGCAAAGGTAATATCAACTCTACAAGCTTTAAATTCAAAGGTAATTTATACCAAGACTTTAAGAAGTGGCGAAATCAATTCAAAATAGATTCCCTTTACAAACGCGATGATAATGACGAAACGGGCGAGACAGATGTTACTGCAAACCGTATATTTGTATCAGCTCAAGGTAATTACAAAGTAGGCGTAAAAAACTCTTCACTTTTTATTTATGGTGATTACGAAGAAGATGAATTTAGTGGCCTTGATTTTAAAAGCACGCTAGCGACCGGGTACGGTGCTCGAGTATATCAAGGGGTTAAAAACAAAGTTGATATTGATATTGGTCCTGGCTTGTATCGCTCAGTTGCTGATGATGAGTCGCAAGTGAGCGAAGATGAAAAAAATAAGACCGGTTATCTGGTGCGGGTAGCAATGCAATGGGAAAGGTTAGTTTCCAAACGTACTCGTTTTAACCAATACTTGAGTATTGAACAATCACTTTCTGGGTTAAACTCACGTTTAAAATCAGAAACCTCACTGATTAGCCAAGTGATTGGTGCCGTATCACTTAAATTTGCCTATATGTATCGTTATAATTCAAAACCAGAAGACGATAACCTCAAGTACGATACTGAGTTGAGCGCTACCTTAGTATACAGCTTTTAATATTTTTTAATTTAGAGATAATTATGTATCAGCATAAGCAGTACGCAGTGTTTATATTTTTTGTATTGGCGTGGATTGGTGGTTTTGTTTCACTGGCATGGAATTTAATAGGGGCTGATGCTCCTTTAATGATATTTGCCGGTATATTAGTGCTGGTGGGTTTTTTATTTCATGGCTTAACAATTAAAGTAAATGATAACGCTATTAGTTGGGCGTTTGGCCCAGGCGTTGCAGGGCAAAGTGTTCAGTTGAGCGAAATTATAGAAGCGAAAGCAGTTCAAAATTCTTACAGACATGGTATTGGTATGCGTATTACGCACGACGGCTGGGTATATTCTGTGTCGGGGTTTAGTGCAGTACAATTAACGCTTAAAGATGGCACTATGTATCGTTTAGGAACTAACGATCAACAAGGTTTATTAAGTGCCCTTAAACAAAATAATGTATCAATGGCAGAGCCTAAAAAGCAACAAAGCGAGCCCAAAGTGGTCAAGCGTAATAATATGATATAAAAAAAGCGCCTTAGGCGCTTTTTTTATAGGTGTTTATCTAGTGGTCGTGACCACAGCCACCTTCACCATGAACGTGTCCATGTGATAATTCTTCTTCACTTGCATCACGTACTTCTAAAATCTCTACATCAAAGTTAAGTGTAATACCTGCAAGCGGGTTGTTACCATCTACAATCACTTCTTCATCTTGAATATCGATGATCATTACAGATTGGTCGCCATCATCAGTTGATGCACGAAATTGCATACCTACTTCAATTTCCATGCCTTCAAACATTGACTTAGGTACTGCTTGCATTAAGTGGTCGTGGCGCTCGCCGTAACCATCTTCTGGTTCTACTTTTACGCTTAGCGTATCGCCAGCTTGTTTACCTTGTAACGCGTTTTCTAGGCCTGAAATTAAGTAGCCAGTGCCAACAATAAAAACTAACGGTTCACCACCGAACGAGTTATCAATACTATTGCCATCATTATCCATTACTGAGTAATGCATTTTTACTACTTTATTTGCCGCAACGATCATAGTCATTCCTATTTATTCATCTTCAAGAGAGTATGGTAGAGGCAGAATGCTTAGCTCTACCTGAGGTGTGTGTTTTGCACGAAGTACCTGAGTTACATCGGTATCGTTAGGCAACACAACAAGGCCCGTTAATTTATTAGATTGCTCATCAAAGCTTTGTGCAATCAGTTTACCTGCACGGCGCCAATTTTCACCTAATTGAGTTTCTAAATCTGGCTCATCCAGTAAGCCTTCGCTCTTCCCAGAAACGATATACATAGCACGTTTGTTTTTACCTAAGTATTTCATACGGGCTACGGTTTCTTGGCCTGTGTAACAACCTTTTTTAAAACTAATACCGTCAATAGCTTGTAAGTTCACCATTTGTGGTACGTACTCACCTACCGCGTCACTGCTTAATTGAGGCTCGCCAGCGAGCATTGCTGCTTGCTGCCAAAGTGCCTCGTTATCAAGGGTTGATACGCTATCAGGCATGCTAAATTGGCTATCTACCATTAACAACACACGATTAGTTTCTAATTTAAGTGCTTTACCGTTATCAAAATCGCATGCGTTCGCATCGCCTTCAAAATGAATACCAAGCTGTGTAAGTATATTGGTAAGGTCATCGCCAATTAAACCAATTAAGCGTTTAGAGCATTCGCTAATTTCGACTTTAGCAAACACAGCGTACTTTTTAAGTTCAGCTAACGATTTTTCTACTTCGGCTTCGCTACCAGCTAGGTAATAACTATCTTGATAAGAAAATAATTTAAATACGCCCCAAAGTTTACCTTTAGCGCTGCAATGGCCAGCCCATAAATAGTTATTGCTGGTTAATTTATTGAGATCTTGAGTGATTTGCCCGTGCAAATAAGATAATTTATCAGCACCTGTAAGGCTAATAAGCTGATGAGATAACGGACATGCATAAACGCTCGACATAAAAACCTTCTTTGCAATACAAATGAAGTGACATAATAACGCAGTTGTTACGTATGGTACAGGCAAGCAACTATAACGATTAGTTTATTATTTAATGAATGATTAATAGCTGCTAAGTACACCTGATTTTGGTAAACTCAGGTTAATTAAGTATGAGGTTTAAAATGGTTGAAATTCATAGTAAAGCACGTATTCGTTGGGCTTGTCGTCGTGGCATGTTGGAGCTAGATGTTTTGTTTATGCCGTTTGTAGAAGAAGCATACGACTCGCTGAATGCAAAACAACAAGCTATTTTTCAGCGTTTACTAACGCAAGAAGACCCTGATTTATTTGCATGGTTTATGGGCCACGAAGAATGCAAAGATGAAGAGCTTAACAGCATGGTTACTCTTATCTTAGACCGAGTTCGTGTATAGGTTTTTAGTTACAGATAATAAAGCAGACCACAAACCGATTGTGGTCTTTTTTTGCGTGCTCACTTTACTATTTTGTTTGTTTTTAGACACGGTATTAGCAGTACTGTTTTGTGTGATTATAAACGCGATGGCTGCTTATATTTTTTGGCGAAAAATTTTAGAGATACACCCTATAAACGGTGTAATAATTTTAGAACCTAAGGTTTTTAGGTTTGAAGGCGAAACGCTAAAAGTGCAGGGTGAAATAACTCAAAAGAGTCGTTTTTATGGTAATAGTATATGGCTGCATATAAAGGGTTTTAATGAACATCATTGGCTTGTGATTTCAGCCAATGGTGTTGATAAGCAAAGTTATGCGCGTTTAAAACGCGCTACTTTAAGCGCAATTAATTGCGCTTTGGAGTCAAAATAGTGGGTGTTGGGCTTTCATTTTGTTCAGGGTAGTCGATTGTATAGTGAAGGCCTCGGCTTTCTTTTCGCTCCATTGCACTTCTAATGATAAGTTCAGACACTTGCACCAAGTTACGAAGTTCAAGTAAGTTGTTACTTACTCTAAAGTTTGCGTAGTAATCGTGGATTTCTTGTTGTAGTAACTCAACTCGGTGCAGCGCTCGCTCTAAACGTTTAGTTGAGCGCACAATACCTACATAATCCCACATAAATAAACGCAGTTCATGCCAGTTATGCGTTATCACTATTTCTTCATCAGAGTTACTAACGCGGCTTTCATCCCAGCTAGGAAGCGCCACAGGTTCTGGTGCTGTTTTAATTTTACTTAAAATATCTTTGGCAGCAGCATGGGCAAATACAATACACTCTAATAACGAGTTACTTGCCATACGGTTTGCGCCATGAAGGCCAGTGTAGGCAACTTCGCCCACAGCATATAAGTTATCGAGGTCGGTTTTACCGTTAAAGTCGGTCATTACACCGCCACAAGTATAATGCGCTGCAGGTACAACTGGAATTGCCTCTTTAGTTATATCAAGGCCAACACTTAAACATTTTGCGTAAATAGTTGGAAAGTGCTCAATAATAAAGTCTTTGTCTTTGTGGCTTATATCTAAATAAACACAATTAGCACCAAGGCGCTTCATTTCAAAATCGATTGCACGAGCGACTATATCGCGAGGGGCAAGCTCTTCACGCTCATCAAAGTCTTTCATAAAACGGGTGCCGTCAGGGCGTTTTAAATAAGCACCTTCGCCGCGCATGGCTTCGGTGATTAAAAAGTTTTGTAGCTCAGGATGATAAAGGCTAGTTGGGTGAAATTGGTTAAACTCCATATTGGCTACTTTACAGCCCGCGCGCCATGCCATTGCAATACCATCACCGCTTGAAACATCTGGGTTAGAGGTATATAGGTATACTTTACTTGCACCACCGGTAGCTAAAGCCACAAATTTAGCCGAAATAGTTTCTACTTTTTTAGCTTTTTTGTTCCATACATACATGCCATGGATATGCGACCCTGGTTTATTGGCGCTTTTATCAGTAATTAAATCAATCGCATTATATTGTTCAAGCAATGTTATATTTTTATGCGCTTTTACTTGGCTAATAAGGGTGGTTTGCACTGCTTTACCCGTTGCGTCGGCTGCATGCAAAATACGGCGATGACTATGACCGCCTTCGCGAGTTAAATGAAATCGCTCTTTGCCTTTACTGTCAAACTCCATATCAAAAGGCACGCCTTGGTCTATTAACCATTGAAGGCAGTCGTGTGCGTTGCTTGCTGTGTAATGAACAGCATCGCGATCACACAGGCCGCCGCCAGCGTCGAGAGTATCTTCTACATGGGATTCTATACTGTCATTTTGTTTATCAAAAACCGCGGCTATACCGCCTTGAGCATATAAGGTAGAACCTTCGGTAAGTGCTCCTTTACTGATCACGGTAACGTTACAATAATTAGCTAAAGACAATGCAAGTGATAAGCCTGCTGCGCCGCTACCGATAATAGCGACATCTGCAATGTGATGTTTATTTTGGTTCATGTCAGAGGTACTTTGCGGTTACAATGCTCAAATAGAGCAATATTTGTTTTTAATATCTGTAGTTGTATCATATTTGTCATATTACTACGTAGTGATTTTAAAGGCTTTGCGCCGTTATTTATCAACTATTTTATAAAAAAATAATATTAAGCAGAACTTTTTATTCATAAAGGGGTCAGAGTATTTGTGAACAATGACGACAATATGAATAACAAGCAAAAATCAGACATAGGAGTACCGGCTCGAATGAGCGAGCAGGAATTAGATTTAGTGCTAGTAAAAAGGGTCCAGCAAGGAGATAAAAACGCCTTCAACCTATTAGTAAAGAAGTATCAAAACAAAATTGCAGGTTTGATCTCACGTTATGTATCTAACCAAGGTGATATTGCAGATGTAGCACAAGAAGCGTTTATTAAAGCTTACCGTGCACTTCCTAATTTTAGAGGGGACAGCGCCTTTTATACGTGGTTATACCGTATTGCCGTTAATTGTGCTAAAAATTACTTAGTAGCCCAGGGGCGTAAGCCGCCAGCAAATGATATAGACGCCGAAGATGCCGAGTTTTACGATGGTGCAGATTCAATGCGTTCTAATGCATCTCCTGAAAACCTACTTTTAAGCGAAGAAGTACGCGCTGTTATTTTTAATACGATTGATAGTTTGCCTGAAGACCTTAAAACCGCGATTACCCTAAGAGAAATTGAAGGGATGAGCTATGAAGAAATAGCCGTGGTAATGGATTGCCCCGTTGGCACTGTACGTTCGCGTATATTTAGAGCCCGTGAAGCAATAGATAACAAATTAAACCCATTAATAGGCGAGTCTTAGTATGACAAAAGCACACGTTAGCAAGTTAGATAACGAAGCGTTATCAGCATTACTTGACGGCGAGCAACATTTAGCTGATGCAACAATTGCAGAGCAAGATGTAACTACGTTCGGTCGTTATGCGTTAATTGGTGATGCGATGCGTGCTCAAAAAAATAACAACGACATCCATATTGATATTAGCGAACGCGTTGCACTAGCGCTAGAAAGTGAGCCTGTATACGCTGATTTTTCTCAGTCTAAAGCAGCAAATAAGCCGCAAAGCGTAACCGAAAAAGACAACAACGTAGTTGCTTTTAATTGGCGTAAACCTGTTGCACAACTTGCTATTGCAGCAAGTGTAGCGATGTTTGCCATTGTAGGTGTAAACACCTTGCCACAAAGCAATAACGAGCAACAAAGTGAAATTCCATTACTGCAAACGACTCCGTTAACAGGTATGGCATCTCCGGTAAGTTACTCATCAGAGCCTGCTTTAGAAAATGCAGAGCAAGGTTTACGTGAGTTACAACAGCAACGTATTGGCGCGTTAGTTTTAGAGCACCAACGCCAAGCTCGAGTTGCGAATTCTTTAGAAACAGCGCAAACTAGCACCAAAGCGTCTGAGGAAAAAAACTAATTAAATGAAAGTAATCACTTTTGTTCTGTCGTTGGTCGTAAGCGTAAATGCCTTTGCCAACGACACAAATCCTGCCAAAGATTTATTACTTAAAATGGCGAATGCCGTTCACACCCGTAATTTTGACGCCTCGTTTGTGGTTGTTAAAGGTAAAGCAATGGAACCCTACCGATGGGTACATGCGCTTCAGGGCGAAACAGAACTTGAGCATTTAAGTTTGCTTAACGGCGCCGGCCTCGAAATGGTTCGTGTTGATAACCAAGTGACTTACTTTGAGCCGCAATCTCAGCCTTACTCTTTAAAAACAGACTCAATAGCGGGTCCAATTCCTGAAGTATTATTCAAAGATATCGAGCGTTTAAGTGCGCATTATGACTTTGTTTTAGGTGGAAAAGGGCGAATAGCTGGGCGTGCTGCGCAGCTAGTGCGAATAGAATCTAAAGACGAGTATAAATATAACTATTGGATTTGGCTTGATATGGAGTCGTCGCTTTTATTAAAAGCAGCGTACGTTAATCATGAAGGCGAAGCACTTGAGCAGTTGCAGCTTACGCATATAAGCGTAACAGAGCAGCCTGCGGCTATATTACTTGAAGTCCTTAATCGTAATTTTCCAACGCCTTTGCCAAATGATGCATTGACTAACAACGATAGTACGGCCACAAACTGGAAAATTAGTTGGTTGCCAGATGGTTTTGAACTTTTAAAATCAGATCGACATAAGCTCGATTTAAATAACGAACTAACAGACTATTACCTGTTCTCAGATGGCTTTGTTGAAGTGTCGGTATTTATACAGCGCCCATTACCGGGCAAGCGCTTAAGCGGTGCATTAACTTCTGGTGCAACGACTGTATATGTGCATAATGGCGGTAATTTCGATGTATCCGTTGTTGGTAATGTGCCAAGTATGACCGCAAAAGCAATAGCTGAGTCAGTAACCCGCGCATTATAAACGATTCGTAAGGATTGTTATGATAGAACAGACCCTCACAGTTGTGGCCCTCGATGGCCACACCGCGCATTTAGAAGCCCAGCAAAAACAAGCTTGCGAAGGCTGCAACGGACGTTGTGGTTCACAAGTATTTGGTAAGCTTTTTGGCACGGCTAAAAAAACATTCCCCTTTAAATTCGAATCTCCCGTAGAGGTCGGTCAAAAAGTCACTCTCTCTCTTGATGATAGCCATATGGTTAAACATGCTTTTGCTGTTTACATGCTACCGTTATTATTAAGTCTGATTTTTGCCTTTATTGCAGCTCAGTTATTTATGGCTAATGAAGGCTGGCAAATTTTAGCTGCAGCTTTAGGTGGGATAAGTGGCTATTTTATTGCTAAAACACGTGTTAAATCTCTTAAGCACGATATAAAAGTTATAAAAATTCATCCAATTAGTATTCCTTTAACGCAAATAGATGGTGATTGACGCCAATTAAATGTAAAATTGCCGTTTTATGCCAAAGTAACTTGGAAATACAAGGAGCCGTGGTTTTTATAATTGTTTTACGCGAGGAAAGTTATTTAGGCTATTTTGCTCTAAATCAATGTTATTCAAGCAATAAAATAATTTTAACCCACCTTAAAAAGCGTAAGTTTAGTGTGAAAGTTATAAACTAAACTTGTGACATCCTAAAGCAAGTATTTTCAAGTCACTTAGGTGTATGTACTTAGTCCATTAAAATAGAAGTTTAGAATCCAGTTTATGAAGCATATCCGTAATTTTTCGATCATCGCCCACATTGACCATGGTAAATCGACCCTTTCTGACCGTTTGATCCAAGTTTGTGGCGGTTTAACCGACCGTGAAATGCAGAAGCAGGTTTTGGATTCAATGGACATTGAGCGCGAACGTGGTATTACCATTAAAGCGCAAAGTGTGACGTTGAACTACAAAGCAAATGATGGTGAAACATACCAACTTAACTTCATCGACACGCCAGGGCATGTTGATTTTACTTATGAAGTATCTCGTTCATTAGCCGCGTGTGAAGGCGCATTATTAGTAGTAGATGCAGGTCAAGGCGTAGAAGCGCAAACATTAGCAAACTGTTATACCGCTATCGAAATAGACCTAGAAGTAATTCCTGTACTTAACAAAATTGATTTACCGCAAGCCGATCCGCTTCGTGTAGCTGAAGAAATTGAAGATATTATTGGCATCGATGCCCTAGACGCTGTGCAATGTAGTGCTAAAACAGGTGTAGGTATTGCCGAAGTACTTGAAATGATAGTTAAAGATGTTCCGCCACCAGAAGGCGACAAAGAGGCACCTTTACAAGCGCTTATTATTGACTCGTGGTTTGACCCATACCAAGGTGTTGTATCACTTGTACGTATTAAACATGGTGAACTACGCGCGGGCGACAAAATAAAAATAATGTCAAACGAACACGTTCATACAGCTGACCATGTTGGTATTTTTACTCCTAAGCAAACAAACACCGGTATTTTACGTACTGGCGAAGTAGGTTTTGTTATTGCGGGTATTAAAGAAATACACGGCGCGCCAGTGGGCGATACAATTACTCATAATAAAAATGCAGCGCCAGAGCGTTTACCGGGCTTTCAAAAGATTAAGCCACAGGTTTATGCAGGTATGTTCCCAATTGCATCTGATGAATATGAATCGTTCCGTGATGCACTGAATAAATTGAGCTTAAACGATGCGTCGTTATTCTTTGAACCAGAGAATTCGACTGCACTTGGCTTTGGTTTCCGTTGTGGCTTTTTAGGCATGCTACACATGGAAATTATTCAAGAACGTTTAGAGCGCGAATACGATATTGATTTAATAACTACGGCACCTACTGTAATCTACGAAGTAGTTACCAAAGAAGGTACTACTCAGATTGATAACCCATCTGATCTACCAGCGGTAAACGATATTTTAGAAATACGTGAGCCAGTAGTAGAGGCAAATATTCTTGTTCCTCAAGAGTATTTAGGTAGTGTTATTACGTTATGTGTTGATAAACGTGGTGTACAAACCAAAATGAGTTACCACGGTAAGCAAGTAGCAGTGACGTATGAGCTACCGATGGCTGAAGTGGTAATGGACTTTTTTGATAAGTTAAAATCAACAAGTCGTGGTTTTGCCTCACTTGATTATAACTTTAAGCACTTTCAAACCTCAGACATGGTACGCGTAGATATACTTATTAACGGTGAGCGTGTTGATGCGTTAGCAATTATTGTACACAGAGATAGTGCGCAATCACGTGGTCGTCAGCTTGCTGATGCGCTTAAAGAGCTCATCCCGCGTCAAATGTTTGATATTGCGATTCAAGCAGCTATCGGACAGCATGTTATTGCGCGTACAACGGTTAAGCAGTTACGTAAAAACGTAATAGCTAAATGTTACGGTGGTGACGTGAGTCGTAAGAAAAAGCTACTGCAAAAGCAAAAAGATGGTAAAAAACGAATGAAGCAACTAGGTAATGTTGAAGTGCCTCAAGAAGCGTTTTTAGCTATTTTGAAAGTTGGTAAATAAAAACAAAGGATTATAGATGGCTGGTTACTTTTCAGTTTTATTGGTGTTATTAACCTTAGGCTCAGGTTTAATATGGTTAATAGATCACCTGTTGTATGCACCAAAAAGGCAAGAGCGTTTGGCTGTAGCACAAGCCTCTGCTGGCAGCCAGCTAGATGAAGAAACAGCTGCACTAATAGCACCCGAACCAGTAATAACTGAAACTGCAAAGTCGATTTTTCCGATGATTGCAGCTATTACTATTTTCAGGTCATTTATTTTTGAACCGTTTCAGATTCCATCGGGTTCAATGATGCCAACTTTATTAGTTGGTGACTTTATTTTAGTGCAAAAATATTCTTACGGAATTAAAGACCCAGTTTGGCGTACTCAATTAGTTGATATGAGTGAGCCAGAGCGTGGTGATATTGTTGTTTTTAAATATCCGTTAGATGAAAGAGTTGATTATATTAAACGCGCAATTGGTTTACCGGGCGATAAAATTGTTTATCGCGATAAGCGTTTATATATTCAGCCAAACTGTAAAGAAGGTGAAACCCAACAGGGTGAACTTCTATGTAACGAATTCAATAAAATTGATTTTAAACTAATTAATGATAACGAATTTAAACAAGGCCAAATGTCGCTTGCACGTGTAAACGAAAATTTAACTACACTTAAGCACGATATTTTAATCAACCCACGCGCACCTGAAAGAAAAGGGCGTTACTATCAGCAACCAGGCACACCTTCAGATGAATGGACTGTACCTGCTGATCATTATTTTATGATGGGTGATAACCGCGATAACAGCCAAGATAGTCGCTTTTGGGGCTTTGTACCAAAAGAAAACTTGGTGGGTAAAGCTGTCTTTATATGGATGAGTTTTGAATTTGAAAATGGCCCAGATGATGTTTTACCAGGATGGGTTCCAACTGGTGTTCGTTTTGAACGCCTAGGTAATATTCAGTAACAATGAAAAAAAATGTAACAGAATTATATAACAGAATAGGCTATGTATTTGCTGATCAAGGTTTACTTGAACAAGCAATGACGCACCGCAGCCACAAAGGTCAACATAATGAGCGACTCGAATTTTTAGGCGACTCAATATTAAGCTTTGTAATTGCTAATGCACTTTATGCTAAATTTCCAAAAGCACGCGAAGGCGATTTAAGCCGTATGCGTTCTACGCTTGTGCGTGGCCAAACTCTTGCTGAATTTGGTCTCGAATTTGGCTTAGGTGATTACTTGCGCTTAGGGCCGGGTGAGCTTAAAAGTGGAGGTTTCCGCCGTGAGTCTACACTTGCTGATGCAGTTGAAGCCATTATTGGCGCAGTATTTTTAGATTCAGATATTGATCGCTGCGGAGAACTAATTTTAGCGTGGTACGAGTCTCGACTTGATGCTATTTCACCAGGGCTTAATCAAAAAGATCCGAAGACCCTGCTGCAAGAGTATCTACAAGCCCGTAAATTATCTTTACCGGGCTACACTGTTGTTGACACTAAAGGCCAAGCACATAATCAAACATTCACGGTTGAATGTATTGTTGATGGAATGGATAGCATAATTTCTGTTGGTAGCTCGCGCCGTAAAGCCGAACAAAAAGCTGCCGAAAAAGCATTGAAGATACTTAAAAATGAACCTTGATACCTTAATACAACCTCATGAAGGTGATGTAGATACATTTTGTGGAATGGTTGCCATTGTTGGTCGCCCAAATGTAGGTAAATCAACTTTACTTAATGAAATCATTGAGCAAAAAGTAAGTATTACCTCGCGCAAACCGCAAACTACACGCCACCGTATTATGGGTATTCATACCGAAGATAAACATCAAGCGGTATACATAGATACACCAGGCCTTCACGTTGAAGAAAAGCGTGCTATTAACCGTTTAATGAACCGTGCAGCGTCTAGTTCAATTGGTGATGTAGAGCTTATTATTTTTGTTGTTGAAGGCACTCATTGGAATGTTGATGACGAAATGGTGCTTAATAAAGTATCGCAAAGTGGTAAGCCGGTATTATTGGTTATAAATAAAATTGACCAAGTTAAAAACCGCGATTTAGTGCTACCTCACATGAAAGAGCTTGGTGACAAGTTTGATTTTGTTGGCATTATGCCAGTATCGGCAACACAAGGTAAAAATGTTGATTTGATCAAAGCTGAAGTAACTAAACGCTTACCTCCGTGTGAGTTTTACTTCCCTGAAGATTACGTTACCGATCGTTCTATGCGCTTTATGGCGGCAGAGGTTATTCGTGAAAAACTAATGCGCTTCATGGGTGAGGAACTTCCATATTCTGTAACTGTTGAAATAGAGCAGTTTAAATGGCAAGAAAACGGTGTATGGCATATCAACGGATTAATACTTGTTGAGCGTGAAACACAAAAGCGCATGGTAATCGGTAATAAAGGCGAAAAGCTAAAAACGATTGGCCGTGAATCCCGTAAAGACATTGAAGAAATGCTCGACAACAAAGTATTTTTAGAACTTTGGGTAAAAGTTAAATCTGGTTGGGCTGATGACGAACGAGCACTAAGAAGCTTAGGTTACGGTGAAGACTAAACCAATAAGTAGCTTAATGAATGGATAGCGACTTCTACACAGCGTATTTGTTACATCGGCGTCCTTATAGTGACTCCCAAGTAATGCTTGATATGCTGGTAGAGGGCGTGGGCCAGTTAAGAATGCTGGCGCGAATTAGTGGTCGCCAGGCCACTAAGCATAAAGCACAACTTCAGCCGTTTCAGGCATTACTTGTTCACTACAGCGGCAAGTATGATTTAAAATATATTAATAAATTTGAATTACATGGTAACCCGCATTATTTAAAAGGTGACGAGTTATACTGTGGTTTTTATTTAAATGAATTAACTAATCGTATTGTGCCTGTTAATGAACCCATTGAACAAGTATTTGAACTTTACAAATCTCACCTTGGTAACCTTAATAGCGGTGCTAATTTGCAAGCGGTACTGCGCTCATATGAGTTTCAATTGTTAGAGCTTTTAGGCTACGGTGTTGATTTTAGTTTTGACGCAAGCGGTGAGCCAATAGACGAAGCACTTACGTATAGCTATTTCCCTGAGCTTGGTTTTTTAATGCAAGACGATGTACGCTCAGGATTTAGTGGTAAACAGCTTAATGCAATTGCAAATCATGACTTTAGCCAAAGCGATGTGCTATATATGGCAAAGCAATTAAGTCGCTATTTATTAAAACCCTTATTAGGTAGTAAACCATTAAAAAGCCGTGAGCTATTTTTGGCCTCTCAATAAACGTAATTTTACAGGTAGAACAATGAAAGATATTCTTTTGGGTGTAAACGTAGATCATATTGCAACACTTCGCCAAGCACGTGGAACTAACTACCCAGATCCGGCCCACGCAGCCAGTGTAGCTGAGCACGCAGGTGCTGATGGCATTACGATTCATTTACGTGAAGACAGACGCCATATTCAAGACCGTGACGTTTATGTAATGGCTAAAACGATTCAAACTCGTATGAATCTTGAAACCGCTGTTACCGATGAAATGATAAAAATAGCGCTTGATGTAAAACCTGAATATGTGTGTTTAGTACCTGAAAAACGTGAAGAGCTAACGACTGAGGGTGGCTTAGATGTAGCTGGCAATATAGATAAAATTAAAGCTGCGACTAAAACTCTTAGTGATGCGGGTATTAAAGTATCGCTATTTATTGACGCAGATAAAGCGCAGTTAGACGCAGCAAAAGAATGTGGCGCTCCGTTTGTTGAAATACATACAGGTGCATATGCCGACGCTAATAATGACACTGACTTACATAAAGAGCTTGAGCACATTCGCGAAGGTGTTAAATATGCAGCAAGCATAGGCTTAATTGTAAATGCAGGACATGGCCTTCATTATCATAACGTTAAGCCAATTGCTGAAATGCCCGAAATATACGAGCTAAACATTGGCCACGCTATTATTGCTCGTGCAGCGATAGATGGGCTCGATAAAGCTGTTCGTGACATGAAACGATTAATGATTGAAGCAAGAATGTAATACGAATCTACATAAGTATTTAAAAAAGCTTAATAGAAAACGCGGTAAATACCGCGTTTTTTATATCTAACATTTAAGCTTATCTTTGTAGTTCAGTCACATTTGCATCAGTAAGTAGGTTTTCAAGCTCATCCTGTAACTCAAATAACTCAGGCTCAATATTCTCTAGTATGCATTCACTTTTAAGTGACGTTTCAATAGTTTCTGCAAGTGATTTAAGCTTAGGTACGCCAGTGTAACAACATGCACCATGAAACTTATGCACTATGCTAAGTATTTGCTTACAATTATTACTTTCAATAGCTTTAGCAAGGAGAGTGAGTGTTTCAGGCACACTTAGCAGTAGCATATTAAGCATCTCGAGTGCTAACTCGCTTTTGCCACCAGCACGTTGCAATGCCTGCGCCCAGTCAATTCGAGTACTCTGAAATGGAGCAGGGCTTTGTGGTGTATCTATTTTAGCTTTATCACGGTTTATAGGTGTTTGTGGGCTATGATCGCAAATAATTTGGCTCAGCATATCCTCATCAATAGGCTTAGTTAAATAGCCTTTAAAACCATCTTTTAAAAGTTGTTCTTTTTCACTGTGAAGCGCATGAGCTGTTACAGCAATAATAGGTGTGTCTTCATTTAGTGATGATTCACGAATAAGCTTACATGCGGTAATGCCATCCATTATTGGCATTTGTATATCCATAAATATCACATCGTACTTATGACTTTTACTTAAGCTGTATGCTTGAGAGCCATTATGAGCGGTTTCTACTACCTCTACTTGCTCTTTTAATAACGTACAAATAAGTTTTAAGTTAGCGTCGTTATCGTCAACAACAAGCACCTTTAATGGTAACAAAGCTTGCTCATTTTGCTCAATATTATGAGTCGGATGATCAAGCCTATAAGGCGCAGCAAGTACTTCACATAACTTACGGTGATTAAGCGGTTTACTCAAACAAGCGTCAGCACCACTGCCTATAAACGCTTCTCGCATGTTGTGCGATACAGTATTAAGCATTAAATATAAGTAGTCGGTTGATTCGCGTACGGCTTTTACATAGCTTTTTAGCTGCTGCATATCATCAACAGACGCCATATGGCCAATTAAACAAATATCATATTTATATTCGCTATTTTTTATAGCATCTAAAAAGCTAGTCTCGTTAAAGCACGCTGTTACGCTTGATTGCCATTGAGTTAATAATGAAAGCACTGCATGGTGTGTATGTTCATGCGGCTCTAAATATAAAATACGCTTACCAATGAGCGATTTAGATGGTAAGTCGTTAGTAAATATATGATCAGGTAAATTAAATACGCTATTAAATGTAAAACAGGTGCCGTTACCTGGTGCTGAGTTGAGGGTTATGCGACCGCTCATCGCCTCAACTATATGCTTGGTAATAATAAGCCCCAGGCCTGTGCCACCAAATTTACGTGTAATACTTGAATCTGCTTGGCCAAAAGGGGTAAACAGTGAATCTTGTTTATCCATAGGGATGCCCACACCAGTATCGGTTACCGAAACCAATAAAGAAGCGCGCTCGTCATCAAGCAATCGATGGCTTATATCAACTTTAATTGAGCCTTTTTCAGTAAACTTAATTGCGTTGCTTAAAAGGTTTATTAATATTTGTTTAAGGCGCGTTGGGTCGCCGGTCAAGTCATCTGGCACGTGCTGGTTTATGTATATAGATAACTCTAATTGCTTTTCATGCGCGCTAGGTGCTAGTAATGTCATTACCTCATTAACAGCATCACGCAGTTGAAACTGAATTGACTCAAGCTCCATTGCTCCTGCTTCAAGTTTAGAAAAATCTAAAATATCGCTAATGATAGTCATCAAACTATTTGCCGAGAGCATAATTGTATCAAGGTAATCTTTTTGATTTTTATTAAGTGGCGTTTTATAAAGTTGGCGGGTAAAGCCAATAACACCATTAAGAGGAGTGCGCAGCTCGTGACTCATTTTTGCTAAAAAATCTGATTTAACACGGTTAGCATCTTGCGCTTCTTTTTTAGCAAATGAGAGTTCTATATTTGAAGTCTCATATTGCTCTAGTGTTTCACGGTAGTCACTGGTTGCTTGGTCGATATTTTTTTGCATTTCATCTTTTTGCATCACCATAGTATGAGCAATGGTGTTTAAACCTTCTCGTAACAGCTCAAATTCACCAATCATGCTGTCGGTTAAGCCTGTGTTTCTTTTTCCTTCAACAAGTTTGTCGGTGGCAAGTACTAACTTATTAAGCGGATTCATAAACATGCGGCTAAGTCTTAATGCTAAAATAGCGGCAAATACCAGCGATAAAATAATAACAATACCGCTAATTAACAGTGCTTGTTGTTGGCCTATAACGGCTTGGTCTTTATTTAATTGTAAAACAACAGTCCCTAGGGATGACTGAAAAGCTGAAGGGGCCCATTTGGAGTCATGACTTGTATGGTTAACTATAGGGGTAAAGAATGTAACTAGCTCATCTGACTTTTGCACATGGGTTGTTTTTAAGTTTTGTAATGTTTGCTGGTTAATGAGCTTTTTAAATGAACGATGATAATTACTGGTCATCAACAGCTCATTATTTTTATTAAAAATGGTTATAGATTTAATGGTTGGGGAATGTTTATTGTGCGTATAGCTAATAAGGCGGTTTAGTAATTGTTTATTTTTTTCGAGCATTGGCTGCTCAAGTGCAATAGCAAGCGGCTCAGAAATAGTTGCGCCTTGCTGATATAAAATTTCATCAAGCTCAATGTAACGATTTATTGTAAAATAGCCACCAAGTAGTAATCCTATGATCACCGTGGGGATCAGGGTCAGTGTTAAAACAGAATCGCGTAAGCCTAATTTGGTCATAATGGGAGCGTTATTATCATTATTAGTATGATTTGAGTATATACGGTTCAACTCGCATTCTAAAGCATCTAAAGATAGGTGCATTACAAATAAAGTGAAGGTAATGCCTAATGGCGCAAATTTTTAAAGCGAAAAAAAAACCGCTTAAGCAACAAACACTAGAATTAAATATCACAGGTATGGACCATCAAGGACGTGGTATTGCTAAGCATAAAAATAAAGTGTGTTTTGTAAGTGGTGCATTACCTAATGAAATGGTTAAAGCAACACTTGTTGAAGATAAAGCTAAATACAGTAGTGCTAAAGTAATAAAAGTAATAAACGCCAGTGAATTTAGAACAGATGCATATTGCGAACATTATAACCATTGTGGTGGTTGCCAGTTACAGCACCTAGAAGTTGCTCAGCAAGTTATTGAAAAGCAAACAGCGGTTACTCAATTATTTAATAAATTTGCTAAATTAAAAGAGCTGAATTGGCAAACACCGCTATTGAGTAAATCAACTCATTACAGGCGCAGTGCTCGGATTGCCGTTATGTTTGATAAAGCCGCTAAAAAAATGCGTGTAGGCTACAGAGCCAGTGGCTCTAAAAACATTGTAAGTATTAATAAATGCGCGGTACTTAATGATGTTTTTGCAAATGTATTTACTCTTTTTGATGAGTTAATTAATCAGCATAAAGCGCTTCACAGTATAAGCCACCTGCAGTTATGCCAAAGTGATGAGCAAAACTTTGTGGTTATTCGTCACACAAAAACAATTAACGATGAATATAAGGCAATAGTTGAGCAAGCTGCATTTAACCAGCAATATACTATTGTATGGCAAAGCGAGAGTGACGTTATTGATCACTCGCATTTAGCGATGCCATTTTATTACCTTCAAGACTTAGATCTAAAATTTGAATTTGGTTTAAGTAATTTTATTCAGGTTAATGCGCAAGTTAACCAAGCTATGTTAAAGCAAGCTGCAAATTGGCTTAATTTAAATGGGGACGAAAATCTCTTAGATTTGTTTTGTGGTATTGGTAATTTCTCATTAGTGTTGGCAAAACAAGCTAAATCGGTAGTTGGCGTTGAAGGCGTCACTTCAGCTGTTGCAATGGCTGCTCAAAATGCGCAAACTAACCAAATTACTAATACGCAGTTTCATAGTTTTGATTTAACGCAAAATATGCAAAACGCGCCGTGGTTTAGTAAAGATTTAGACGTACTTGTGCTTGACCCTTCTCGTACAGGTGCAATGGCTGTTTTGGAGCAATTACCACTGAGGCAGTTTAAAACTATTTTATATGTGTCTTGTGACCCTGTTACTTTAGCCCGTGACAGTGCAATTATTTCGCAAGCTGGCTTTGATCTTAATAAAATTGGGCTAATGAATATGTTCCCTCATACTGGGCATATCGAAACTATGGCGTTATTTCAACGGAGGTAAAACGCACTATGGTAGCTACACGACAATCACATCAACAAGATGAAAGTACGGACTTTAGCACGCGGCTTTCGTTACTTGGCTTGTCTGAGGAAAAAACAGAGCTACTAAATCAAGCCCAGGCCCTGTGCGGTAAATGTGATAACCAAAGCAGGCAAAACACAGCAATCGAAATGGTAGAAATTTTAGCTGAGCTAAATCTTGACCCTGAATCGTTAGCTACTGCGTATTTAACACCGTATTTTTTAAATGATCTTATATCGCTTGAAACCATAGAAGAGCAGCTAGGTAACAACATTGCTATGCTGCTAACGGGTGTAGCGCAAATGGCCACCATTAGTACTTTATCGCACCAAGGTAAAGGCACTATGCAGGTCGATAATATCCGAAAAATGCTATTAACCATGGTTGAAGACGTACGCGCTGTTGTTATTAAACTTGCTGAGCAGGTATGTCATTTACGTAATGTAAAGGATGCCGACGAAGAAGAGCGAGTGATTACGGCAAAAGAAACAGCCGATATTTTTGCACCGCTTGCAAACCGTTTAGGGATAGGGCAATTGAAATGGGAGCTTGAAGATTTATCGTTCAGGTATTTACACCCAGATACCTACAAAGGCATAGCCAAACAGTTAGATGATAAACGACTTGCTCGCGAAGCCTATATGGAAGATATGGTTGAGCAGGTAAAAAACCGCTTAAGTGAAGCCGGTATAGAAGCGCAAGTGTACGGGCGACCTAAACATATCTACAGCATTTTTAAAAAAATGCAGCAGAAAAATTACGAGTTTGATCAGCTTTTTGATATTCGCGCAATGCGTATTGTGGTTGAGCGCCTACAAGATTGTTACGGCGCGCTTGGCATAGTACATACAAACTGGCGTCATCTTAATAAAGAATTTGATGACTACGTTGCCACACCAAAGCAAAATGGCTATCAGTCTATTCATACTGTGGTATTTGGCCCTGAAGGTAAAACAGTTGAAATACAAATTCGCACCAGCGATATGCATCAAGATGCTGAGTTAGGTGTCGCTGCGCACTGGATGTATAAAGAAGGCGCATTACCTGGACGAGGCTCAGGTTACGAGCAAAAAATTAGTTGGCTGCGTAAATTACTGCAATGGCAAGAAGAAGTGGTTGATGGTGGCGATTTAGCCGAAGAGCTAAAAAACCAAGTAGTCGAAGACCGTGTGTACATTTTTACCCCAAGTGGCGATATTATTGATTTACCATTAGGTGCTACACCGCTTGATTTTGCCTACTACATTCACTCAAACGTAGGTCACAGGTGCATAGGCGCTAAAGTATTTGGCAAAATAGTGCCGTTTACACATCAGTTATCAACGGGTGATCAAGTAGAGATACTGACTCAAAAGCAACCTAATCCAAGCCGAGACTGGCTAAATCCATCATTGGGTTATATTAAATCATCACGTGCAAGAGCTAAAATACATCACTGGTTTAAGCAGCTCGACCGCGATAAAAATCTAAGTGCGGGTAAAGAAATACTTGACAGCGAGCTTCAAAAGCTTGATTTATCCTACAAAGATTTAGATCCCGCCATTAAGCGCTTTAATTTTAAAGAGCTCGATGACTTAATGGTTGCCATTGGCGCAGGTGATGTACGGTTAAACCAAATGCTTAACTTTGTTAGCGATCGTACAGAAGATGAGCCAGTTATTCGCTTTAAAGCACCAAGTAAAGTAACGGGCGATAAAAACGGCATTGTAGTGGATGGTGTAGGTAGCTTAATGAGCCATGTAGCTAAGTGTTGTCGTCCTGTACCGGGCGATCAAATAATTGGCTATATAACGCAAGGCCGTGGTATTGGTGTTCATAAAGATGACTGCGACTCATTTAATAACTTAAAAACACAGCATCCAGAACGCGTGATCTCAGTAAGTTGGTCTGACGATATTAATGGCTCTTATGCACTGAGCATAAAAATTGAAGCCAGCGACCGGTCTGGGTTAATCCGCGATATAAGCTCTGTGCTTGCTAATGAAAAAGTGAACGTATTAAACATGAACGTCAATACGGTTGGCGCAGATCAGCTTGCCGTATTTACTATGCAAATAGAAGTTCATGACTTATCAGGTACTAATCGTGTACTTTCAAAACTACTTCAGATTGAAGGTGTTCACGATGCTAAGCGCAGCCAATAAACATGACAGATAAAAACGCATTAACTGAGCTTTTAAATATTATGCAAACCTTGCGAGATCCTAACGGCGGGTGCCCATGGGATCTTAAGCAAGATTTCAAATCAATTGTTCCTCATACCCTAGAAGAAGCGTACGAGGTTGCCGATTGCATAGAGACTAATAATTTAGGTGAGCTTAAAAGTGAGCTTGGCGATTTACTTTTTCAAATTGTGTTTTATGCCCAGTTAGCTAAAGAGAAAAATTTATTTGATTTTGATGATGTTATAAAGCAGCTCAGCGCTAAACTTGTGCGCCGCCACCCTCATGTATTTAACGAGCAACAAGCGTTAACTGACGAGCAGTTAGCAAAGCAGTGGCAAGCAATTAAAGCACAAGAACGTGCTGAAAAAGCTTCATCGGTTAATACTTCGCTTTGGCAAGATATTCCGGCAAATATGCCAAGCCTTAGTAAAGCTAAAAAAATTCAGCAACGTGTTGCTGGCTTAGGGTTTGATTGGCCAAGCTATCATGGCGCACTTGATAAAGTGAGCGAAGAAGTATTAGAAGTAAAAGAGGCGCTCGAACACGATCCTCGATCTGAGCATACAGCAGAAGAAATAGGCGACTTACTGTTTGCCACAGTTAATGTTGCTCGCCACGTTAAACGCGATCCAGAACAACTTTTAAGACAAGCAAATGATAAGTTTTCAGCGCGGTTTGAAAAGGTACAAGCGTACTTAATTGCTCAAGGCAAAAGTTTGGATACTGCAAGCCTAGAAGAAATGGACAACGCGTGGGATGCCATTAAAAAAGTGAAATAGGTTTAATGTTAAAAAGTGCACATTTTTTGTGCGCGCTTTTACTATTTTTAGCTGGATTGCGCTGGCGTGTTTTGGTACAATTTTGCCCCGTCTTGATGATATACCCAGAGTCTCTTTCTCGGGTGTTATATTCCTTTTAATTCCTGATATTCTAGGGTTCGCATGAGTACAAAATTTATCTTCGTTACTGGCGGGGTTGTTTCTTCGTTGGGTAAAGGTATTGCAGCAGCATCACTAGCCGCTATTTTAGAGGCCCGTGGTTTAGACGTTACCATTTTAAAGCTGGATCCTTACATCAACGTTGACCCAGGCACAATGAGCCCAATTCAACACGGTGAAGTATACGTTACAGAAGACGGCGCAGAAACTGATCTTGACTTAGGTCACTACGAGCGTTTTATTCGTACCAAAATGACTAGTCGTAATAACTTTACACAAGGGCGTGTATACGAAGACGTGTTACGTCGTGAGCGCCGTGGTGAATACCTAGGTGCAACTATTCAGGTTATTCCACATATTACAAATGACATTAAGCAACGCGTATACGACGGTGCTGAAGGTCATGAAATCGCGATTGTAGAAATTGGCGGTACAGTAGGTGATATTGAATCACAACCGTTTATTGAAGCAATTCGTCAAATGGGTACTGAAATTGGCCGCGAACGCGCGCTATTTATTCACTTAACGCTAGTGCCATTTTTAGGCCCTGCGGGTGAAGTGAAAACAAAACCAACTCAGCATTCTGTTAAAGAGTTGCGCTCTGTAGGTATTCAGCCAGATATTCTTATTTGTCGTTCAGACCGTAAACTGCCTAACAACGAGCGTGCAAAAATTGCATTGTTCACTAATGTTGAAGAGAAAGCGGTTATTTCACTACCAGACGTAGACAGCATTTATAAAATTCCTGCGCTATTAAAATCTCAAGAATTAGATAACTTTGTATGTCGTCGTTTTCATTTAGATGCGCCAGAAGCTGATCTTGCTGAGTGGGAACAAGTACTTTATCAAGAGTCTAATCCTACTGGTGAAGTAACAATTGGTATGGTTGGTAAGTACATTGAATTACCAGATGCATACAAATCAGTTAACGAAGCACTAAAGCATGCGGGTCTTAAAAATCGTTTAACAATTAATATTGAATACGTAGACTCACAAGATTTAGAAAGCAAAGGCGTAGAACTACTATCTCATTTAGATGCTATTTTAGTTCCAGGCGGGTTTGGCGGACGTGGTGTTGAAGGTAAAATTTTAGCGGCTAAATACGCACGTGAAAACAAAGTTCCATACCTAGGTATTTGTTTAGGTATGCAAGTAGCACTTATTGAATACGCACGTAATGTTGCAGGTTTAACTGATGCAAACTCTACAGAATTTAACGCCAACTCAGAAGCGCCTGTCGTTGGTTTAATTACTGAATGGTTAGATGCTGAAGGTAAGGTTGAAGTACGTGATGAAAAATCTGATTTAGGTGGCACTATGCGTTTAGGCGCACAAAAATGTCATTTAACACTAGGTTCTAAAGTACATGAAGTATACGGTAATGCTGAAATTGTTGAACGTCATCGTCATCGCTACGAAGTAAACAACAATTTTGTAGAAGCGCTTGAAAAAGCAGGCTTGAGCTTTACTGGTTTATCAGAAGATAAAAAATTAGTAGAAATTATCGAAAATAAAGATCACCCATGGTTTATTGCCGCGCAATTCCACCCGGAATTCACGTCAACCCCACGTGATGGTCACCCGCTATTTGAAGGGTTTGTAGCTGCGGCTCACATTCACCAAAAAGCTAATTCGTAATTTTAAAAGCCGTGCATATTGCACGGCTTTTTTGTTTTAAGGGCTGACTGATACCCATTTTATTAAAAATATGGGCATTGTATCGGATTAAGTAACTCACTAACTGCGTTAAAAATTACTCATATAGAACAACTATATGTCATAATTTGTGCCTTATTATTGAGTTGTTTTCTTAGCGTTATGATAGCTCACTAATTAAATGCAATTGGTATAAACTATACAAAACGTAGTAAAGTTAGCTGAACTCACCATTTTGGGAATATAGAGGAATCAAGATGTCAGAAATCGTAAAAGTAATCGGTCGCGAAATTATGGACTCGCGTGGTAACCCAACTGTTGAAGCAGACGTACATTTAGCAGATGGTTCTTGGGGTCGTGCAGCTGCACCTTCAGGCGCATCTACTGGTACTCGCGAAGCATTAGAGTTACGCGACGGTGATAAGTCACGTTACTTAGGTAAAGGCGTATTAAACGCTGTTGGTTTTATTAATAATGAAATCGCAGATGCGCTTAAAGGCCAAAATGCATTAGAGCAAAGTGCTGTTGATAAAGTAATGCTAGATTTAGACGGCACTGAAAACAAAGAAAAACTAGGTGCAAACGCAATCTTAGCAGTATCACTTGCAACTGCAAAAGCAGCTGCACAGTCTAAAAAAGTAGAGCTTTACGAGCACATTGCTGATTTAAACGGCACACCGGGTGTTTACTCTATGCCACTTCCAATGATGAACATCATCAATGGTGGTGAGCACGCAGATAACTCTGTAGATATTCAAGAGTTTATGATCCAACCTGTTGGCGCTGCAAACTTCCGCGAAGGCCTACGTATGGGCGCAGAGGTATTTCATAGCCTTGCAAAAGTACTTAAAGCAGACGGTCATTCAACAGCGGTTGGCGATGAAGGTGGCTTTGCGCCAAACCTTGCATCTAACGAAGCGGCACTTGCAGCAATTAAAGTTGCGGTAGCAAACGCAGGTTACGAGTTAGGTAAAGATATTACTTTAGCGATGGATTGTGCTGCATCTGAGTTTTACGACAAAGAAGCAAATATTTACGATCTTAAAGGTGAAGGCAAAAAATTCACTTCAGAAGAATTTAACTTCTTCTTACAAGAGCTTACTGAGCAATATCCAATTGTGTCTATTGAAGATGGCTTAGATGAGTCAGATTGGGATGGCTTTGCACACCAAACTAAACTAATGGGTGATAAAATCCAATTAGTAGGTGATGACTTATTCGTAACAAATACTAAGATTTTAAAACGTGGTATCGACAACGGTATTGCTAACTCAATCTTAATTAAGTTTAACCAAATTGGTTCACTAACTGAAACGTTAGCTGCAATCAAAATGGCAAAAGATGCAGGCTTTACAGTTGTTATTTCTCACCGCTCTGGCGAGACAGAAGATTCAACAATTGCTGATTTAGCGGTAGGTACTGCTGCAGGTCAAATCAAAACAGGTTCATTGAGCCGTTCTGACCGTGTAGCTAAGTACAACCAACTTCTTCGTATTGAAGAAGCGCTAGGTTCAAAAGCACCTTACAATGGTCTTAAAGAAGTTAAAGGCCAGTAATTACTGCTCTTTAATTTAAGATTATAAGATCCTCGCTCAGGCGGGGATTTTTTATATTAGATACTTTTATCCAAAGAGTTGGGAGCAAGGTACGAAGTTTGTTAATGCGTACACTTGGCCAACAGCATGACTATAAAAACCTTATGCTTAACGCTTATTACCATATAGTACAATTATAGATTTGCTAGTCGACCCTTTAACTTACTCCCAGTGATGCAATTAACTCATTTTTAGGTGGATTACAGCGGTGTTCCCCAGCCATGTTTATTCAATGAGTCTGTGCAATTCGTTATTGGCGCCTGTATGGCAAGGCCTCTAGGTTAATACGACAGTGTAAACTAGCGTGACGCAGCATCTATTTTAATGTGGGATAAAAAATACTCACTTTTTTGTTTATTGGTTTACGGTTAAGCGAAAGTATTTGGGGTTTTACACCCATCCCTCGATATGAACCTTAGTTGATGTAAGTCTAGTTCAGAGTAAATATATCTATGGGGTACTTTATGCATTGATATACATAACTGCAATCTGGGAAAAACAGTCACAGGTTGGCTTTATTATTTTAATTTTTATGGCCCACACCAAGGTAATTTCTTAGTTTCATCAAGCTTAATTTCGTCTCCTAGTTACTGGAACGATTCAATTTACATTCAATAAATTTATAATGTTAAAGCATAAATTAATACATTGTATTTATGCTTCAACATTGATTTTAGGGGATAATTGATATCCATCATATTCATGAAGTACATCAAGGAAATCTGACCATTGCTTTTCTGATTTTGTATCTCCTATACTTTTTGCAAAATCTCGACTGTTTTTTATTTGAGCAATGAAATCTTTACTCTCCACACCAACGAATGAGCCGTTTTCAAATTTAAAGCTATCATATGGGAGAACAAGCAATCGACCATCACCAGTTTCTTTGATAAGTGCGTTTAATTCATCCATCCCAATGTTGTGCATGTCTACAGTTCTTGGTTCAGTATTTTTTCCTGTGACGTCAGGCAGTTCATTGCCGCCTTTTTGGGGGGCTTTGGGCTGTTGAGCTGACTGGTATTGACTGTAGGTAGCTGTTTGATTGCCGATAATCATAATTAACATCCATTTGCTAGTTCTAAGTCTACAAAATTTGCAATAAGGATGCCGTTTTTAAGAAGAATAGCTCTAAAGTAGAGTTTTTATAATTATCCGAAGTTAAAGCAAAGCTTTTAAATAAACTATATTAAAGTGAAATACTGGGAGCGAGATTGATACAAATATGAGGGATATAGAAATTAATATCCATTTAAATTTTTTGAGACCTTTTGAGTGATTGGCACTTTTAAGCGATTCATTTAGCCGCTGAATATTTAATTCAACTTCGCGTATAGTTTCCTAAGTGACATGGGCTAAACTTTCAATGCTATAACAGGGCTTTTTAAATTTCTCTCTGTTGCTAGTATATGGGTATCAACGCCCTCACTTTCCAGTGATCTCTTCACATATTCAGATATAGAAATACCTTGCTTTTGCGCCCCACTATTTAGAGACTCTTTTAATTTATCGTAAATTCGGATGCTTAGAATGGCCATTCTAAAATTCCCCTATTGTATACGGGTGTAAGCAAAGCGTATACGCCTACAAATCCGGGAGACGGAGAGGTGCTAATTACTGTTGCAAAGCCTGTTTGGATGAACCAAAGACAGAGGTAAAGGTTTCGCTAAACTACTTATGAGTTAGAGTTTAACCCTTGCGTACTTAAAGCTGAAACTGCTGTTTTAAAATCTCACCCGTAAAACTGGTTTTTAAATAAAAACCACGTGGTAAGGTTTTGATAATTTGACCATGTGGACCAATAGCATCAGTAACAACTTTGCTGTTTGCTGCCTTGGGCCTAATTTGTATAGCATCCCCTAAATGGCCTGATATTTCATCTACTCGCCCCAGTGCGATTAACTCCATTTGTTCTTCCCAGTCACGCTGTAATAGCGCATCTTGCTCAGGTGTTGGTTGCCACAAAAAGCCGCTACCTATCGTTCTGTCAAACGGGGCTATATCTCGCTCACTTAGTATGGGTAACCATAAAACATGATTTAGCTTTTTACGCACAGAGCTTGTATGCCACGTCATACCGGTGACGTTTATTAAAGGTGTTACCGATACAAACGTAGTCTCTAGTGGCTTACCTTTGTAAGAAATGGGGAGTGTTTTTAGCTCTATCCCTAAATCTTCAAAATCGGGTAGGGGTTTTGAACCTGCTGTAGCCCCTAGTACATATTCAATTAGTTGCCCGGTCCAGCCTTTTTCACGAAGTAAATCATCAGGTGTTTTAAAATGGTACTGGTTTGCAAGTTGGCCAAGTGTTAATCCGGCAATGTTATTCACGCGCTGCATTAGATCGTTAATTGAGTGTGGTTTTGATGGTCGCATACTATTAATTTCGGTTGAATAAATACCATAGCCATGATAGCAAATTGGCTAAGCCGTGGATATCTTTAGGGTTGTTCGTTTTTTGATCGCTTGTTGTTTGGGTTAATTTTGTACATGTATAAAATTGGGCGGTTTACTTTAAGTTACTGAGCTAGCTGGTTTTTTTTAATTTATGCATTCAGTTTTGATTAAGGCTGTTAAAAGTTGCTGGGATAAATACAACTATATGAACATGTTTATCCACAGATTCTGTGGAGAACACGAGTTTTTAGATCTTATATTGTGGATTTGTTTGCAAAATGAGCGTGTTTTATAAAAGTTATGCACAAACTGTGAGTAAGTAGAGTAAAACAATAACCGCAATAGCTTTGGTGGATTATTTTTAAAATTTTTACTCACACTTCATTATTTTATGGGGTATGCAAAAGCGTAAACTTAGCTTACAAATTAGCTTGGCTATAATAGTGTTTGCCGTATTGCAGCTAATGTGGAACAATCATTAAAAATCGACTTACAAATGAGGCACTAAGGTGATTGATGCCGAAGGTTTTCGTGCCAATGTCGGAATTGTAATTTGCAATAATCAGGGACAGGTTTTTTGGGCTAGACGTTATGGTCAGCATTCTTGGCAATTTCCCCAAGGTGGTGTTGATGATGGCGAGACAGCAGAACAAACCATGTACCGCGAGTTACACGAGGAAGTAGGGCTGCGACCTGAAGATGTAGAAATAGTCGCAAGCTCAAAACATTGGTTACGCTATAAATTACCCAAACGATTAATTCGCCGCGACTCTAGTCCGGTGTGTATTGGGCAAAAACAAAAATGGTTTTTATTAAAACTGCGTTGTAAAGATGAAGATGTAAACTTGCTTAAAACCCATCATCCAGAGTTTGATGATTGGCGCTGGGTAAGTTACTGGTATCCTGTAAGACAGGTAGTATCGTTTAAACGGGATGTTTATCGACGTGTAATGAAGGAGTTTGCTCCCTTCGCCATGCCTTTTAATAAAAGAGAACAACATAAAGATCATTGGCGAAGTAAAAGGTAGAAATTTCTCGATAGAATAAAGGAGCAGGACATGCTGGCTACACTTAGGTCTATTGCTGAGTCTGTATCGCAACAAGCGAATTTAGACAGTGCTTTAGTGTGCTTTGTGCAAATGGTTAAAGATGCCATGAAAACCCAGTGCTGCTCCATTTATTTTGCAGATTACAGCCAAGATAATTTTGTACTTATGGCTACCGAAGGGTTAAATCCTGATGCGGTGGGTAAGTTTAGAATTGGCTTTACCGAAGGATTAGTAGGCTTAGTTGCCCAGCGCGAAGAGCCAATTAATATAGCATTTGCTAAATCACACCCGCGATTTAAACTCTCCCCCGAAGTGAATGAAGAAGGCTACAATGCTTTTTTGTCAGTGCCAGTGGTGCATCAAAAAAAAGTATTAGGCGTTATTGTTGTTCAGCAAAAAATGGCCCGTGTTTTTAGCCAAGATGAAGAATCGTTTTTAATTACGCTCTCTGCACAACTTGCATCACAATTAGCGCATGCTGAAATAAAAGAAGTACTGCGACAAGATGAATCATCTCATCAAACATCTGTTTTAAAAGGGGTATCGAGTGCGCCGGGCATAGGAATTGGCCAAGCATTTGTAGTGCTGCCAAAGCTTGATTTTAAGTCTATAGAGCTTTTAAAAGACAGTGATGTAACAGAGCAACGCCGCTTGTTTACGCAAGCCGTAGCCGCGACCCGAAAAGAATTTAATACGCTTTCTATGACGCTAAGTGACTCGATACCGCATGAAGCGTTGGCTGTATTTGATGTTTACCAACAATTACTTGATGCAAAAAGCTTAGGCCATAATGTTGAGGTACAGTTACAAGAAGGTTGGTGCGCTAAAAGTGCATTAAAAATTGTAATAGAGCGCTTAATCTCTCAATTTAATGCCATGCAAGACCCATATATAAAGGAGCGTGCGGTTGATGTTAAAGACATTGGTTTACGTGTACTACATCATTTAGTAAACACCGAACACGCTATAAAAGATTACCCACCAAATACTATTTTAATTGCTAATACATTAACTCCGGCCATGCTTGCAGAAGTGCCAAAAGGGCATTTAGCGGGTGTAGTTAGTGTTAATGGTTCAGCTAATAGCCATGCGTCTATTTTAACGCGTGCAATGGGTATTCCTGCTATTTGGGGTATTGAAGATTTACCACTATTACAGTTTGAGGGTAAACCGCTCATTCTGGATGCATTTTCTGGGCGTTTATATATTTCTCCATCGCAAATGCTAATAGATGAGTACACCGAGCTTCAGTACCAAGATGGCTTATTGAATAACCGTTTTTTAGCCGAGCAAGCATCAGAATCAATAACGCTTGATGGTGAGCATATTAGCTTGCTGTTAAATGCCGGGCTTGAGCTAAATACAGAACAGAGCAGTTCACATATTTGCGATGGCGTAGGGCTTTACAGAACAGAGGCTTGGTTTATGCAAAAAGGCCAGTTTCCTTCGCAATTAGAGCAAGAAAACTGGTACCGCGAAGTACTTACTAGCTACCACCCAAACCCTGTGGTTATGCGTACGTTGGATATTGGTGGGGATAAAGTTTTAGATTATTTTAATATTACCGAAGAAAATCCCTTTTTAGGATGGCGTGGTATTCGTATTAGTCTTGATCACCCAGAGCTGTTTTTAGATCAGCTTAAAGCAATGTTAAAAGCAAATATTGGTTTAGGCAATTTAAAGATTATGCTGCCAATGATCAGTGGCACCGATGAAGTAGATGAATCTTTAGCATTATTTGAGCAAGCGTATTATGAGCTAAGTGAAAAGTACCCAGAGCAAAGTATAGAAAGACCTGATATTGGTATAATGCTTGAGGTGCCTTCGAGCGTATTTATGTTGCCTGAATGGTCAAAAAAAGTCGATTTTTGCTCAGTCGGTAGTAACGATTTAACGCAGTACCTATTAGCTGTAGATAGAGCTAATGCACGTGTTGCTGAGCTGTTTAACCCTTATCACCCAGGCGTATTAAGAGTGTTAAATAAAGTGGCTTGTGAATGTGAGCAGTACGAATTGCCTTTTAGTTTATGTGGTGAACTTGGTGGCGATCCCGAAGGTGCGATTTTACTTATTGCAATGGGGTATAGGCGCTTAAGTATGAATCTATCATCACTTAATAAAGTTAAGTGGGTGATCAGGCGCTTAAATGTGAGTGACATGGAGCAGCTATTTAGTGAGTGTTTAACTCAATCCACCGCTAAGCAAGTGTTACGCTTAACACGAAACTTTATGATAGAGCATCGATTAGGCGATTTGTTTTACACGCCCAAATAGTATCAATCCGCAGATGCTATTGGCTTTATAATCCTTTAATATACACACATTAATAGGTATTTGAGATAACTATGTATGACTTAGGGCTGTTAGTGGCAAGCTGCGCACTACTAGGCTGCATTGTCGGTTTTTTAGCAGGATTATTAGGTATTGGTGGCGGTTTAATTATTGTCCCTGTGCTTAGTACGTTACTGTTATCGTTTGACGTTACATCTCCAAGCCACGTTTTAGTGATTGCTATAGCAACCTCACTTGCTTCTATTTTATTTACTTCAACCTCTTCAGCGTTAGCTCATCATAAAAATGATAATGTGCCGTGGGAAATCGCTCCTTGGGTTATGTCGGGTGTTGCGTTAGGGGCATTAATTAGTGGCTTTGCTGCAAGCCTCATTCCTGAGCAAATTTTACGAACTGTGTTCGCTATCAGCGTCGTGTTTATTGCAACGAGAATGGTGTTGTCGACCCGCAAAAAATCAGTTGTGG
This sequence comes from Pseudoalteromonas sp. MMG006, assembly GCF_018101025.1. Classification (NCBI taxonomy): domain Bacteria; kingdom Pseudomonadati; phylum Pseudomonadota; class Gammaproteobacteria; order Alteromonadales; family Pseudoalteromonadaceae; genus Pseudoalteromonas; species Pseudoalteromonas sp. MMG006. The sequence continues at coordinate 35,437 of NZ_JAGJEJ010000009.1, read as the reverse complement.
AGCAACCTTTACCAGCAGGCCCTATCTTGGGAGCTATATCGGCTCTAATGGGTGGCCTATCTGGTTTAATTGGCATTGGTGGTGGGGCGCTTATTGTTCCAATGCTTAATTATTTTTCGGTAGATATAAAAAAAGCCATAGGTTGCGCCGCTGCTTGCGGCATTGTTATCGCCTTATTTGGTTCTATTGGGTATATTAGTGCAGGTTGGCAAGTTACCGATTTAGAACATGGTTTTGCAGGGTTTGTTTATTTACCTGCGTTATTTGGAATTGTTATTACATCATGGTTTGTTGCGCCTATAGGCGCTAAAGCAACTCATTATTTACCTGTTAATACAATAAAGAAAGTTTTCGCGGTATTGCTTGTTGTTATCGCACTTAAAATGGTTTTTAGCTAAAGGTTTATTTTTTATGGCACTTGAGTTTCCTCAAATTGATCCAATAATTTTTTCTGTTGGGCCGCTAAGCGTACGTTGGTACGGGTTAATGTATTTAATTGGTTTTGCGTTTGCGATGTGGTTCGCTAATCGCCAAGCTGCAAAACCTAATTCAGGTTGGACAAAAGAGCAGGTAAGTGACTTACTATTTTATGGCATGCTAGGGGTAATTCTTGGTGGGCGTATTGGTTATGTATTGTTTTATCAGTTTAGTTACTTTATAGAAAACCCGCTTTATTTATTTAGAATAGATCAAGGTGGTATGTCTTTCCATGGCGGCACGCTAGGAGTTATAACAGCGGTAGCCATTTTCTCGTGGACACGCAAAAAATCATTGCTTCAAGTAGGCGATTTTGTTGCTCCGCTTGTACCTGTTGGTTTATTAGCTGGAAGAATAGGTAACTTTATTAATGGCGAGCTGTGGGGTCGAGTGACCGATGTGCCTTGGGCTATGGTATTTCCTACAGGCGGGCCACTTGCGCGTCATCCATCACAATTATATGAAGCATTTTTTGAAGGCCTAGTACTCTTTTTAATCCTGCAATGGTTTATTAAAAAACCGCGTCCAGCGGGTAGTGTAGCAGGTGTATTTTTACTAGGTTATGGCGTATTTAGGTTCTGCATTGAGTACTTTCGCCAACCAGATGCGCAACTAGGGCTGTTTGCAGACTTTATTTCGATGGGGCAAATATTATCACTTCCTATGATTGTGGGTGGTTTAGGTTTATTAGTTTGGGCATACAAACAACCACAACAAGTTAAAGCAGCTAAGGCATAATAAAACAGCATGAAACAATATTTAGAATTATGTCAGCGTATTGTTGACGAAGGCCAGTGGGTAGAAAATAAACGTACAGGTACGCGTTGTTTAACGGTTATAAACGCTGATTTAGAGTACGACGTAGCGAATAATAAGTTTCCTATGATCACCACACGTAAAAGCTACTACAAAGCAGCGATTGCTGAGTTATTAGGGTATTTACGTGGTTACGATAGTGCAGAGCAGTTTCGTAATATTGGTTGTAAAACTTGGGATGCAAATGCTAACGACAACGGCGCATGGCTTAATAACCTTAACCGTAAAGGTGAAGACGACATGGGCCGCGTCTATGGCGTGCAAGGCCGCGGATGGCAGCGACCAGATGGTTCAACGCTCGATCAGCTTGCTAAAGTTATTAATAACTTAAAAAATGGTATTGATGATAGAGGGGAAATCGTTACTTTTTATAACCCCGGCGAATTTGAGCTTGGTTGTTTGCGCCCATGTATGCACACACATACTTTTTCCCTGCTTGGTGACACGCTATATTTAACATCGTATCAGCGCAGCTGTGATGTGCCACTGGGCTTGAATTTCAATCAAATTCAGTGTTTTGTTTTACTTGCATTGGTAGCTCAAATTACCGGCCATAAAGCAGGTAAGGCGTATCATAAAATTGCTAACGCTCATATTTACGAAAACCAACTAGAACTAATGCGAGACGTGCAATTAAAGCGCGAACCGTTCGAATCGCCTAAACTAGCAATTAACCCAAAAATAAAAACGTTAGAAGATATAGAAACGTGGGTAACGCGTGACGACTTTGAAGTAACGGGCTATCAAAGCCACGAACCGATTCAGTATCCATTTTCAGTATAAAAAGATTAAGGAAAACTAAAATGAAAGCAGTGATCCCAGTAGCGGGCTTAGGTACTCGTATGTTACCTGCCACAAAAGCAATCCCTAAAGAAATGCTACCAATAGTAGACCGTCCACTTATTCAATATGTAGTAAATGAAGCGGTAGCAGCAGGTATTAAAGAAATAGTACTTGTAACTCACTCAAGTAAAAACTCTATCGAAAACCATTTTGATACAAGCTTTGAGCTAGAAGCTACATTAGAAAAACGTGTTAAGCGGCAATTACTTGCCGAAGTGCAGGCTATTTGCCCTAAAGACGTCACTATTATTCACGTACGCCAAGGTGAAGCTAAAGGCTTAGGCCACGCAATTAACTGTGCGGCGCCAATTATTGGTAACGAGCCGTTTGTTGTAATCTTGCCAGATGTAATTATTGATGACGTTGAAAGCGACCTAAAAAAAGACAACCTAGCTGAAATGATTGCGCATTTTGAGCAAACAAAGCACAGCCAAATAATGGTTGAGCCAGTGCCTATGGATGAAGTAGACAAATTTGGTGTAGTTGATTTAGGTGATGTTGACTTACAACAAGGTGAAAGCTCACCTATTACAGACATGGTAGAAAAACCGCCTGTTGATCAAGCTCCTTCTAACTTAGCTGTTGTAGGGCGTTACGTACTAAGTGAAAATATTTGGCCATTACTTGCAAAAACACCTCAAGGTGCAGGCAACGAAATTCAGCTAACTGATGCCATTGCAATGCTAATGGAGCATGAAAAAGTTGATGCTTATGCAATTAAAGGCCGTAGTCACGATTGTGGTAGTAAAATAGGTTACTTAAAAGCAACGATTGAATTTGCACTACGCCGCGATGAATTTGCCGGTGAACTCAAATCATTTATTAAAACACTAATTTAATTAGTTATTTTATTTAATACCTTAAGGCGCCTATTTGGCGCCTTTTATCTATTTATTCATTAAAATAAATACACATTAATAAGAAAGTTCAAAATCAGAAATGTTTTAGGGACATTACAGACATATTGTAATTCATGTTGTAAATTTTAAGTTAATTGGCATTAATTTTGTATTAAATAATGCTCTCAAGGAAGGAGGAATATGCAACATTGTGTTTTTATGAAACATGAAAAAGCATACTAAGAGCTAAGTTAATAGCTTAAAGCTAATAAAGTTAAACGCTTTCTTGTGAGAATGTTTAACTGAAATGTAAGTGTAAAGGCACTACTTTCAGGACAACAAATACATGCTTATACGTAAAAAAAATAACATTGGGCTAATACTTAGCTTGCTAATGCTTTTATTTGGAACAGCATGTAGTGTTGCGCCCAAAATAGAGACAAGCAACGTATCGCAAACTAACGCGCCAGACTACGTATCTATAACAGCCCTTGAGTTTGCTCAACTAAAAGATGCCGCCATGCAATGGCAACAAGCTCGAGCAGGTATTGAGCGCATCTTAAAATTAGAAAAAGAAATAACCTACCTAGTAAACCATATAGTCATTATAAATAGTAAAGCGATAGCTCAGTCTAACCAAGGCTATAGCATTAAAACAGCCCGCTCTCCACGTATTACGCAATCCCGTCTGCGACAGGTTAAGCAAAATTACAGTAATAAAAAGCAAGTCGTTACATTACGCGCGCCTAAACATGTATTTGCATTACAGGTTGCGTCTGTTGGCTCGCAAAACGGTGTAGTAAAAGCATGGAAAGAGCTAAATACTAAAGCAGCCCCATTATTTAGAGACAAAATACTGACAAATGTTGAAACCGCAAAAATAAATAATAAAATATTTTACAGGCTAAAGTTAGGCTCTTACCAAAACTTTAAAAATGCAAAAGCCGACTGTGATGTATTTAAACTGTATAAGCTCGATTGCATCGTAAGTAACTACACAGATAAGCCTATAAAACTATAGTTGAATATTTGGCTTAATTATTGCTTTGAAATTAAAGTTGTTTTTTATGGATGTCTAAAATTGAAACCTAGATTCGGAATATTACTTTTGTTATTGATGTTAGCTGCTTGTAGTAACCAGCAAGCACCGGTTTCGTCGCCTAATGAAAAGTTTGTGCTTGTAGAAGATATAAAACCTTATTTAGAGCAATGGGATAACAGTAAAGAAAAAATAGCTAGTTTAAGCGACATGGAAGAGGATTTGCTATTATTGATTCAGGCTCTTTCTGCACAAACCGATATTGATGCAGTACCCGATCCACTTAAAGGTGATGTTAAGCAGATAAAGTACGGAAGTGAAAACAAGGCTTCATTATCAGCAGAATCCACAGAAAGCAAAAGCATTATTGATTCGAAAAAAATAAGCTACACGATTCAAATTGCTAGGTATATGAGTGCGAAAAGGGCTGAAGCACAAATACAGCGTTTACAAGAGCAATACCCGCAATTAAGTACAATTTTGCACTATCAAATAAATGCACAAACTAAAAATTCAGTTACGCTTTATAATCTGGTAGCAGGGCCCGTTGAGACTCAAAAGCAAGCAGTGCAGCTGTGCATGTTTTTTTCCAAACTAGGTAACAAGTGTAGATTGACCACTTTTAAAGAAGGTTAAATTACAAAAATAGTTTACTGGCTCAGAGTATTTAATAAAAAATGTATTTTTTCTAAATATTTCATGGACTCGGCCGATACTTAATGTAACCTGACTAAGGGTTAATTAAATATATTTAAGGGATAAATTATGAACAACTTTTTTACTAAAGCAGCTTTGGTAGTATCTATAGCTACACTTTCTTTTGGTGCTGTTGCTGAAACAACTTCATTTCAAGCAGGTGTGACAGTTCAAAATGCATTTACATTGACTAATGATGCAGCTCTAGATTTTGGAACAATTCGTGCCTCAGCTGATTTAAGCGGCGCACAAACTGCTTCACTAGAATTAGCGGCAAACCCTGCTACATCTGCTATTACTACTTCAACTGATGCAACAGCGGCTGAAATCGCAATTTTAGTAGCAGGTACACCAGCCTCATTCTCTGTTTCTGGGGTGTCTCCATTTGGTACATTGACCATTACAGATCCGACTGAAACTGCAATTTCACCTGATGCAGCACCTGCGGGTACTGCAGCATTTACTTTGGGTACTCCAACGTATTATGTGTTAACTGGTGCGGCGGCTAATAGTGTAGCTACAACGACCATTCAGGTTGATTCAAATGGCGAAGCGACATTTAATGTTGGTGCAACATTAACCACAACAGCGGTTGCTGCAACTAGTGATTATATCGATGGATCATACAGTGGCACGTTTACATTAGAATTAAATTACTAATGGGCAAAGCCTGCTTTATTATAAAGTAGGCTACTTTATGAAATTAATTTTATTCATACTAGCAGCTTTCTTAACTACGGATTTATACGCCCAAGTTACAGCGCTTGAGCAATTGAATTTTGGTAAAATTGTTATTAGTGATAATCAAAGTGTTAGCTCTATAACTTTGTTACCTAGTAATACAAACACCTTAACTAACAGCATATATTTACTTGAAAAAGGCCATGCCGCCGAATTGTTGCTCGAAGGGTATCCTGCGCGTATTCAAGTAAATGTGAGTGATTTTATAAACGACCAACCTTTAAATAACATTTTCGGTGGTGCATCACTGATTTTAAATCAGCTCATATACAATGCGACCATTACAACCGATACCACAGGGACTGCGTTATTGAGAGTGGGGGGGCAATTAAGTACCTCCGGTGACGGAAATACTTATAAAGATGGCATCTTTGATACTACAATTGAAGTGACGTTAAATTATTAGACAACTAGAGATGTTGATTAAATGACAATAATAAAAATCTTTTTTATCTTAGTAAGCTTTATTTTAACTAGCTTCCATTCTTATGCAAACTTACTCATTTCTCCAACAAGAATCAATTTTGATGAGCGTCAACGTGTTGCTAAAGTCATTGTTGTTAATAACTCTAATGAACCTAAAACTTATAGGTTGGAGTGGCAAGAAAAAGTTGCACTTGCTGGTGGAGGGTATTCTAATTTAGCGGCGACTCAAGAAAGTTCAACTTCACTTAAAAATATGGTCAGGATCAGTCCGTCGCAAGTTAGATTAGCACCAGGAGAAAGGCAAATTGTTAAGCTTGCTATTCGAAAGCCGAAAAGTTTAGCAAAGCAGGAGTACCGTTCTCATTTAGCTTTTAAAGCACTCCCTAATGAAACTCAAGCTCAGCAACAGAGACTGGGTATTAAGATAAACTTACTCTTAAGCTACACTATTCCTGTTATTTTGCGACATGGCGCTGAAAAGCCTAATGTTAGTATTAGCAATTTACAGCTTATACACAGCGCAGAAAAAAAAGCGTTTGAGATTGAAATTAAGCGAGAGGGTGGCTTTAGCTCTTTTGGCAAGTTAGAAGTTTTTTTTAAGCAAAAAGGAACGGATACGGAGAAAAAGATCGCTATGTTAAACGATTTTAGTATTTACCCAGAGCTAACAAAAACAATAGCGACGATACCAATATTTGCAGAACAAAAGAGCCCGGAAAATGGCCAAGTTCGTGTAACTTACACTGGGCTTAAAGAATATCGCAATACTATTTTTAGTGAAAAGTTAGCGCCAGTCAATAATGCAATTATCGGTAAATTGAAATAGCCGATGCACTACTTTAAGCGGTTTATGTGGTTGCTGATCATTTTTTTATCATTTAATTCATTATCAGCAGTAGAAGAGCCTGACACTCAGGCTATTTTTGCGAGCATAAAAAAAATAGATAAAAAATGGCAGCAATACAACATTGATCAGACTGTAAATGAGAGAGCCGAGTCTAAGCTTAATGTACAGCAAGGTGAGGGTATCCCCGAAGGGGAATTATTATTTTTTTCATCGTTCGTGAAAAAAAATTACCTAGGTGAAATGCTCGGGGTGAAAAGTAAAACCGGTGTGTTAATAGATTTATTAAGTTTTTCAGAAAACTTGGATTTTGCTATCGATATAAATAGCGATGACTTTATTGCTCAAGGCTGGTTTATTAGTGAAGATAATCAGTTTTATCTAGACTTAAATACAAATACAGCACAAATTAACGGCGCTAGATATTCATTTAGTAGCGAACAAGCTTATGCCGATAACGGCGATATGTTTGTTGATAGTAACTTGTTAGGGCAATGGTTTTCGTTAGATATTGATATTGAGTACTCAGCACTTGAGCTAAATGTAAGCTCCCCCACCAAATTGCCTATAGAATTAAAACGCGAAAGAGAGCAGCGAGAAACTGTAACTAACGGAGAGTCTCGTCAAGCAATATTGCCGTGGAAGGCCAGTCCATACAGTGCAATTTCATCTCCTCTTGCTGATGTGCAGCTTAGTGCAACCAAGAGTAATACGGATTCAGCGATAGGGTACTCTGTATTAGGATCAAATGACTTGGCCTATTTTAATACTCAGTATTTTTTTGCAGGGCGAAAACAAGATTTACTATCAGATTCAAGATTATCATTTAGCCGTCAAAGTAAAGATGCACGGTTATTAGGCCCTTTAAATGCGACAACTGTTCAATTTGGAGATGTACTAGCAACTCAAGTCGGTAAACAATTTAATAGTAGTTACGCCAGAGGAGTAAAAGTGGATAACAAACCACTTTTTAAACAGGTTAATAGTAATCAAATTAACTTAACGGGTGCTATTCAACCAGGATGGGATGTTGAGTTATATCGTAATGATGTACTGCTAGCGCAACAATTTAGTTTAGCTGATGGGCGTTATTTATTTGAAGACATTGATTTATTATTTGGCGCTAATAATTTTGAGCTGATTTTTTATGGTCCACAAGGGCAAGTAGAGCGAAAAACAGAGCAATATTTTATAGATGGTAATAGTTTGTCGGCAGATGAGTCGTTTTATGAGCTGTCAATTACTGAGCAAGGTGAGCAGTTATTCAATCAGTCACTTTATTCGCCAGAGGGTAAAGGTTGGCAGCTAGCGGGTCGTTATGAAACGGGATTAACTGATTATTTATCGGTTTATGCTGGTACATCAATATTAAATAGTAATTCTGGGAACAATGTTAGCAATTATGCCTTTGGTTCAAACCTGAGTATATTTGATAAGGTACTACTTAATTTAGATTATGAAAAAAATAATAACGATGAAGATAAATTAGAAGTAGCTGCTAGAGGTGAGTTAATTGGTCAATCGGTACGGTTAAGCCTGTCTCAAAACAATGAGAAAATAGTGGGTGATACAGAAACAGCGAAAACTCAAAATTATAGACTATATACGGCAGGAAAATTGTTTGATAAATCATTTGGAAGTTTGAGTTATCAAAATACCCTTGGATATAACAACAGAGAATTTAGCGACTCATATTTAAGTGTTGATAATACCTTATCTTACAATTTTGACGGCACTGTTGTTAGTAACAACTTAATTTGGCGAAAATTTGATTCTTTAGAGGATTCAATAACACTTGGCAGTATGCGTCTTCAACATCGGTTTGGTAAAACATACACGCGTTTTAGTGTTGACTACAGCGCAGACTCCGGTTCAACTATATTAGGTTATCAAGCAGAATTAAGTCGTAGTTTATCTCAGAATTTGCAATCTGAATTCACACTAAGAAACTCCCGTATAAATGATTTAGTTTCTATGGAGCTGGGTCTAAATTGGCAAAGCGATAGTTTTAACTTAAATAGCACAATGAGTTACGATGATGATGATAATTGGCGGCTAGGTTTATTTAGTCGCTTTAGTATTGGTTTTGATACGAACACTGATGAGTACTTTTTAAGTAAAAGAAGCCTCGCAAACTCCGGCACTTTAATGGTTAGAGTCTTTCTTGATTCAAATAATAACAATATTCAAGATGATGGAGAAAAGGGAATCGAAGGCGTTAAGGTAAAAGGAGTTCAAAACTATCGCCGAGCTGTAACCAACGAAAATGGTTTAGCTATACTTAAAGGTATGCCAGCAAATAGAACCACCGACATAGTGATTGATTCTGACAGTATTAGTGAGCCTTTTTTAGTTGCCGCCAATGATGGCTTTTCTATAACACCGCGTGCCGGCTTTGTTGAATATATGGAAATACCGCTTAATAATAGTAGCGAGGTTGAGGGTACTATTTATAAACAAGATGAGCAAGGTACCAGTGAGGTGCAGCCGTTCGCCACGATTAAATTACTCGACAAACAAGGTAAACAAGTGGCGCAAACACAAGCTGCTTACGATGGGTACTACTTATTTACAGATTTAAGGCCAGGCCAATATAAAGCGGTAATAGATGATGAGTTCAAAGAGCGAAAATCTTTAAAAAACACACAACAAGTAACTGTAAATTTACCAGCGCAAGGCGAAGTGGTGATGGGCGTAGACTTTGAACTTAAAGAAAAAGCACAAACGCCAGCGTATATTGCTAATGCAGGTGATTTTTCTTCGTTGTCAATTATGAAAGCGTATTACCAATTGATAAAGCGCCATTTGGATGAACAATCAAGGCGTGATGCGTTTTATATCAAAGATAACGAGAAAAATCGTTATACTTTAGCAGTTGCTTATGCCGCTTCAGAGCAAGAAAAACTTGAGCAGGTATGCAATAAATTAACTGCTAAAGGGCTAAACTGTAAAATTCAAGCGCAACTTATCAGCCACTAATACTAACAAGGTTTAACCATGTATCTCATTAGTTTATCTAAACACAATTTAGTAGTTATCACCTCTCTCGTAATGATTGTTTTATCGGGTTGTAGTAGCACAACAAAACCAAGCGAACTAGCAGCGATAAATCAAAAAGATACACGAGTTTCTGCAGACGAATTGGCGCAGTTAAAAGCTTCTTCTCAGCAATGGCAGTCTGCAAAAGCAGGGGTTGAGCGGTTGTTAATAATAGAAGAAGATTTAAGGTTATTAATAAGCCAACTTAATGCAGTGGTAAAGGAAGAATCCAACTCAAATGAGGCAGAGAAAACACCAATAGTTAGTCCGCTAAAAAAAATAGAAAAAACACCCCAAATGCTATCGTCTTCAGTAATAGCACAAGCAGAAAAACCAGTATTAAAAACTGAAGATGATAAAACCAATAAGGTAAAAAAAATAACACCAGCCAGCAGCGGTAAAGCTGAATATATACCTTCGACAGCACGGTACGCACTACAAGTTGCAGCTGTTACAGATAAAACGCGCTTAAAGCAAAGTTTAAATGAAATAAAAAACAAAAGTCCAGAGTTATTTCAGGGTCCATTTATCGCCAATATAGAGAACATCGACATTGGTGGTGTGACCTTTTATCGTTTAAAGCTGGGCGCCTATGAAACCCATGCTAATGCAAAAGTGGGTTGTGATAAACTTAAAAAACAAGAGATTAATTGTGTCGTAAGCCATTACACGCAAGCGCCATTAAATAATTAGGCATAATAATTGCTTCGTCTTAGTTATATTTTAATGAGGACGGCAATTATGCGCCTTTTACTGCCCTTAATCTGTTTAAATTTAGTTGCATGTAACTTGGTTCCACAGCCTGAGCCAAGTGTACCCACTGATGCGACACGTCCAGCTTTAGCACCTTACACAGTGAGTGACTATGTTAGTAACTTAACGGCACAGCTCAACTTTAAAAATGGTGCGTTTAATAGCAATGCCCGTATAGGTGTTAGCAGCTTTTATTATGCAAGTGCGCCTGATACAAAGCTGATCGCAGGGCAAGCCTCAGGTTTAAGCTTACAAGTTCAAGAAAGCTTACTCACCCAGTTTACTCAACTTGGTTATCAAACCGTTGAATACAAACTAGCGAACAGCTTAACGCTATCGACGAATGCTGACAGCATATTAACCCGCGATATCAAAAAGTTAAATAATCGCCAAAATATTGACTTAGTGATCACCGGCACAGTAACTCGCCAGCAGCATGCCTATATAGTAAATGCACGCCTTGTTAATATAGAAAACAAGCAAATACTTTCAGCAGGTACAACCGAGATCCCCATAAACGTAATGTGGGGAAGCGAAAAAATTCAGCAGCGAGACGGCAATCTGTACCGCAGCGAATATTAATCAGGAGCATACAATGAGAAACCTATTAATTACCCTATGTTTACCACTAGGCTTTGGCTGTTCACTAATGGATGATTCAATTGACGCTGAGCCTGAAAAAAACATGCAAGTTAACAATGCGCCACTTATATCAAATCAGCGCACAATTAAATCACCACAAGAGAATATTGATCTTTTTCAGGCTCAACTTAATCAACGGGGCAACTACACTAAAAAAGCCCCAGTAACACGTAGAAACATAAACCACTACGTTCGCGGTATTATGCAAGACATAGTAGATAATTTAGAATATGTAAACGATAAAACGCCACTGGCTGTATCTAGCTTTGTATTTTTAGATGATGACTATAGTGATGGTAGCTTACTTGGCAATCAAATAGCTGAAAGCTTTATGCACGAACTACATAGTTTTGGTGTGCCGGTTATCGATTTTAAAACAACCGATTACATGCGTGTAACACCCGATGGTGACTTTGTATTTAGTCGTGATTACTTGGAGCTAAACCAAGATCAAAACTTTAGTTATGTATTAGCAGGCACGTTAGTAAGCCATCAAGGTGGCGTACTCGTAAATGCGCGTGTAGTGGGCATACAAAGCAAGGCTGTGGTAGGTAGTGCGCAAGGTTTTATTCCACAATCAGTTGTTGATGCATTAAACAGTAGCTATCGCACCGATGGAATAATGCTTAAACAAGCTAGTAAGTGAGGCCAAAATGTATTTTAAATATTTGAATGGCGTAATAGGCTTAGCCTCACTTTTAACTTTAGCAGGTTGCTCAATTATTCAAAATAATGAACCTGTAGAGGCGGTTACATCGGTTGATAACACCCAAAATTACGATTTGACCAGCATGCTACAGTCAATTGAAACTGATAAAAACTCAGAACACCAAGATAGCAGTGCGTTTGTGCCTCTTAAACATCATAAAACGCTTGTTAATTACGTTGAACAAATGGCACTTGATTTAGTCGACACGCTTGAATCTAACGCACAAGATAACAACAGCATTAATATAGCGGTAACAACCATTGTAGATTTAGACGCATCGCTCAATAAAAGTAATCAACTAGGTAATCAAATAGCCGAGAGCTTTATTCATCAACTGCAAAAGTTTGGTTACGGTGTTGTCGACTTTAAAGCTATGAACTCTATTGATGTATCAAATAGAGGTGACTTTGTATTATCTCGCGATATAGAAAAGCTGAGTGAAAGTAGCATGGCCAATTACGTATTAGCTGGCACGTTAATTTACCGTCCAAATGGCGTAGCAGTGAATACCCGCATTATAAACGTGCATAGTAAGCATGTGGTTGCCACTAGTAGAAAGCTCATCCCGCTTTATGTACTAAACAAAGAAGATATATATTTATCAAGCAATTAAGTTAATTTTAGCTTGATATGAAAAACAAGATGCCGTTATAATTTTATTCTCATTTAGTACACCACTTTTGTGGCCTCTTAGTTAAATGGATATAACGGCCCCCTCCTAAGGGGCAGTTGCAGGTTCGATTCCTGCAGGGGCTACCAATTAAATCAAAAACCTAAATTAATATTAATGACTCTTTTTTGCCTGCGTAGGTCGGATAAAAGAAGCGCCATCCGACACAGTAAAGTACCTTACCAATTATTATTAATATTTTATGTTGTCGAGTGGCTAGAGAGTGCCATGTATAGTCTTTGAACCTTAATAATCTATACTTTGAATTGTTGAGGTTATGTGCTCTTTGCTTACGAATCTTGTGCCAGCTTCATTTAATGATCACCGCTTTTCTTTCGAAGAGTAAAGAATACATAACAAATTTCAAAAATCGGAGATTTGGCATGCATACTAAAAATGATAACTTTTCTGCATATGTTGGCCTTGATTGGGCTGATAAAAAACATGATATTTGTGTGCAGGTTAAAGACGAAGAGTCTCGGGCGTTCAGCGTAATTTCTCACTCACCTGAATCAATTAATGATTGGGTTAAGGCATTACATAAAAAAGTAAAGGTAATATTGCTGTTGCAGTTGAGTTAAATAAAGGACCTATAGTATACGCCTTGCAAAAATATAGCTTTGTTACAGTTTATCCTATTCATGGATTAACCCTTGCTCGATACAGACAAGCTATGTTTCCTAACGGTTCAAAAGATGATCCTTCAGGCGCTGAATTAGCATTAGATATGATGCTCAATTATCCAAAGAAGATTACCCCCTAAAACCAAGCAGTGAGAAAACGAGAACATTAGCCCTCGCACAGGCAGGCCTCAAAAGGAATCGTTGAAGGACTAAGCGATACCAAGTACTCACTAAATTGTTGCAGTGTCATCTCATTATTTGCAGAGCTACAAACTTGTATTAATTTATGAGCTAAATCGACACCAATTCTTAACTTATTCATAATTGAACTCCGAAAAATAATTTCTACTTCAATATAGAAGTTGGGAGTCCAATTATCTTGTTAGAGCAATTTTTCTCTATAACTTTGAAGGTTGATCGGCGGTAACTCAAAACATTTTTGATGATACTGATATAAAAACCTGTTTTCAGTGACCTCTGGATTACTGGTTTTGTAAACATCAACAGTAAAGCCTCCATACTCTGAAATAATATGGGAATACCTATTCCAATACTCTTTGAGCTCGTGAGATATATTACTTTTATAACGATCGTAAAAACTATATTTAGCTTTACCTATGTAAAAAATTGGACTACTACCTTTTAATCGAGGAATATCTTTCAGGCACCTCCAAACATAAACTATACCTGACGGCTCTTTCAGCTCCTCTAATAAACTTTCAAATTGAAGTTTAAAGTCATATTCTGTTTTTGCAGAAATAGTTATTTGACTTGAGATTACCTCTTCAACATATTCACAACGCATGATCATCCTTGTTGCTCTAACAACTTTATCAGAGGACACTTTCCCTATTTTTAGCGCTAAAACGTCCTTATTTTATGGACTTATATTAATAGCAAATAGCGTAAACTATTGCCAACTACAAATATCACTCTTCCTGCTGCCTATATAAACATGTAAAAAGAGGAGAGATTCCTCTTATTCTGAGGGATTTAATGACGACCGTCCGTTTATCGCTCAAAGACACCCATAAAAAGCTTAAGATACCAATAATTATTGAGTAAAAGCGTTAAGGAAGCAGTAATTTTTTATAGCTAAAAATTTATAACTAAAGTTAAAAAGCGCGTAAATATAAATCTACTCGCTTTTTAATTTTGATAGCATATAGCTAGTAATTAGCCATCACTCGTAATTGTATCAATCAACTCACTTAGTACTGCTTCGGCTTTACTAGTCTCTACTTGGCAAGTACCTGCATTTAAATGACCGCCACCGCCATACTTAAGGCATAGTTCGCCTACATTGGTATTTGAGCTGCGGTTGGTGATTGATTTACCAATGGCAAATACTACGTTTTGTTTTTTAAGGCCCCACATTTTGTGTATTGATATATTGCAGTCGGGGTACATAGCGTAAATTACAAAGCGGTTGGTGGCGTATATGGTTTCTTCTTGTGTTAAATCCAGTACCACTAGGTTTTTATGTACCATTGCACATTGTGTTATTTGTGCTTTTGCTTTTTCGTTGTGCTCGTTATACAGCGCAACACGTTCGGCTACGTCTTCCATTAGTAGGATTTCTTCGATGCTCTGATCTTTACACGCATCAATGAGTTTCATCATTAATTGGTAGTTTGAAATTTTAAATTCGCGAAAGCGGCCAAGGCCTGTACGTGCATCCATTATAAAGTTCATTAATACCCAATCGGTTGGGTTGAGTATTTCGTCTTTTGAAAACTGTGCGGCATCGCCTTTATCTACTGCGTCCATCATATCAACGCTAATATTTGGGAATTTTTCTGCACCGCCGTAATAATCGTAAACTACGCGCGCAGCAGAGGGGGCTTCTGGGTCAATTACGTGGTTTTTTATGTCGCTTGCGTTACGTACTGTTTCGCTTAAGTGGTGGTCAAATGCAATATGGCAACCTGCAACGTAGGGCAGGTTAGTGGTGATGTCGTTTGCTGTTATGTCTATTTTTCTATCTTGCATATCTTTTGGGTGCACAAATAAGATGTCGTCAATTAGGTCTAAGTCTTTTAACAGTATGGCGCACACTAAGCCGTCAAAATCGCTGCGGGTGACTAGTCTAAATTTATTATTGGGCATAGCTATTCCATCTTTTTTAATTGAGTTATCAATTGAGTGTAACAGCTAAAATTTTTTTTGAGAGATTATACCAATCGAATTAAACATTTATTCATTCTAGCGTGGTAAATAATGTGCTTGCGGTGTTGTTGATTTATTAATTAAAACAAGTGCATACCGAAGTTATGCCTTGTTTTCACTCTATTTGTCTGTCGCTATAAATAACGCATAATTTAACACAATTGGTATTAGCTTAAAAAAACACATAAAAAAGCCAAAACAGATGTTTTGGCTTTTTGTTAGCAAGTATGTATTTGTTTTTGTGCCATATAAACGTTAAGCGCCTGGGCCACATTCCATACAGCTGTTAATAATATCTGGGCCAAATTTTAGTTTGGCGTTTAAATCACGCAGTGCGGTACGTAAGCCTTCTTCAATTACTGGATGGTAAAATGGCATATCTAGCATTTCTGGTACGGTCATTTTATTTTGCACAGCCCATGCCAGTAAGTGGGCTATATGTTCGGCTTGTGGGCCAATAAATTCTGCACCTAAAAATAAGCCTGTGCCTTGCTCTGCATAAACGCGCATATGGCCTTTATTTTTTAGCATTACTCGGCTGCGACCTTGGTTTTCAAAGCTTACTTCGCCTACTTCAAAGCAACCACACTCACCTAGTCGTTCTGTAATTTGCTTGTAGCTTTCACCAACCATTGCTATTTGTGGGTCGCTAAATACAGCTGCAATTTTAGCTCTGCGAAGCCCGATACGTACATCAGGGAAGCGCCCAGCATTTTGACCAGCAATTGTGCCTTGATCAGATGCTTCATGTAGCAATGGGATCATGTTGCTGGCATCGCCCGCTATAAATATATTTGACTCACCACATTGCATTGTATGCGGATCAGCGTGCGGCACACCGCGCTCATCAAGTTCTATACCTGTGTTTTCTAGGCCTAATTTATCTACGTTGGGTACTCGACCTGTGGCTGCAAGTACGTAGTCAAATTGTTCTGTATGCTTAGCACCTTGTTTGTCAGTGTAAGTTAGTTGGGCTTTATCACCCACTTGCATCATGTTAGATACGTTTGAATCGGTATCTACAAAAAATTCTTCTGCAAAAACAGTATTTGCGTAGTCTCTTACTACGGGATCTGTAAGTGGGCCAATTGCGCCGCCTACACCAAATAGTTTTACGTTTACGCCTAGTCGGCTAAGCGCTTGGCCAATTTCAAGGCCTATTACGCCTGGGCCAAATACTGCGACTGATTCTGGTAGGTCGTCCCAGTCAAATACATCGTCGTTAATAATAAGTTTGTCGCCAAAGTTATTAAATACGCCAGGGTATGAAGGGCGAGAGCCTGTGGCAATTACAAAGCGTTTAGCTGTAATAATTGTATCGTCGTCTATTTGTACGCGGTTGGCGTCTAAAAATTGTGCGTAACCACGAATTTTATCAACATCTGGTAGTTCATCTACGGCTTCTACTACAAATCCTGCAAAGCGATCTCGTTCACTTTTAACACGCGCCATTACTGCTTTGCCATCAATTTTAGGTTTTGAGCTATGCACACCAAATGCTGGTGCCATTTCAATTGAATGAGCGGCTTCAGCTGCGGCAATTAATAATTTACTTGGCATACAACCAACACGTGCGCATGTTGTGCCATATGGGCCTGATTCAATCATTAATACGTTTTGTGTGAACTGTTTAGCGTTACGGTATGCACTTAAACCTGCAGTACCAGCACCTATAACAACAACATCGGTTTGCAATTCTTTCATAGCGTTTTTCCTCTAATAAATAGGGGCGTGTATGCCCCTATTTTTACCTACTTCTATTAGGTTTTTTTATTTACTTATTAATTAAGCAAAGAATTTTTCTAAATCGTCTGAGCCGCCAATGTGTTGACCACCAATAAATATTTGTGGAACAGTATCACGGCCAGTGATTGCTTTAAGGCTAGTTAATGTTGCGCCTGCACCCATTACAACTTCTTCAAATGCGTAGCCTTTTTCAGTAAGAAGCTCTTTTGCTTTTTTACAGAATGGGCAACCAGGTTTAGTAAATACTGTCACAGGCTCCGGTTTTGCTTGTTTAGGATTGATGTAATCAAGCATTGTGTCTGCATCAGATACTTCAAACGGGTCACCTGGTAAATCTGGTTCGATGAACATTTTGTCAATCACGCCATCTTTAACCAGCATAGAGTATCTCCAGCTACGCTTACCAAAGCCTAAGTCGTTTTTGTCTACTAACATGCCCATGCCGTCAGTAAATTCGCCGTTGCCATCTGGTAATAATGTAATGTTTTGCGCTTCTTGATGCTCAGCCCATGCATTCATTACAAAGGTATCGTTAACTGATAAACATACAATTTCGTCAACGCCGTTTTGCTTAAGTACGCCAGCTAACTCGTTGTAGCGCGGTAAATGTGTTGATGAACATGTTGGTGTAAATGCACCTGGTAGTGAAAATACGACAACTGTTTTACCTTTAAAAATTTTATCTGTAGTTACCGATTTCCATTCGTCGTTTTGACGAGTTGCAAATGTAACGTTTGGGATTGTTTGGCCTTCAATATTCTTTAACATAGTTTGTTCCTCTTGATTTGTTGGAGCCATTATGGCGAATAAATAAATATAGTTCCAATCGTTTGTTTGTATTAAACTAATAGGCATAACCTATCAGGTGTAGATGAATATGAACTTAAAAGATTTTGAATACGTTAAAGCAATAGCGCACTACAAGCATTTTCGCAAAGCGGCAGATGCGTGTTTTGTAAGCCAACCTACATTAAGCGGACAAGTTAAAAAACTTGAGCAGGAGCTAGGTGTGGTATTGTTTGACCGTTCAACAAAGCAAGTAACGTTAACAGCCAAAGGTGAACGTTTGTTGACACAAATAGAAACTATTTTAGAGCAAACACAAATCCTAAAAGAGCTTGCTGCAACCTCTAACGAGCCGCTACAGGGCAAAATTACTATCGGTATTATTCCGACCATTGCCCCATATCTGCTGCCAGCTTTACTTACTTCAATGAAGGAAGCCTTTAAAGACAGCCAATTTGCGTTTACTGAAATGCAAACGGCAACAATTTTAGAAGCACTTGATAACGGCGAACTCGACTTTGCAATACTGGCCGACGTACCGGAACTTAAAAATTACCATACGATTAATTTGTATAAGGAAGACTTTTTAGTTGCTGTTTCTCACGATAATGCGTTATCTAAACATAAAAAAGTGGCTCTAAGTGATCTACAAAATTACAGCCTACTAATGTTAAGTGATGGCCATTGCTTTAAAGATCAAGCCCAAAAGTTTTGTTTTTCAGCTGGGGTTGATGTATCTAATCAATATCAGGGCAATAGCCTTGAAACTTTATTAGCGCTGGTGGCTATGGATGATGGTATTACATTTGTACCTAAACTTGCATGTACACAGCGCATAGGTATTGATTATTTGCCTATATTTCCTAATCAGCAACGCAATGTAGTGTTTGCATGTAGAAAGCATTACCCACACTTGTCGGGTGTTGAGCAATTAGGTGAGTGGTTAACTAAGCACCCAAATTTAAAAGCTAAATTGAGTAAAAAGCTTAATTAAGTTATTTAAAGCTCTTGGCTGATTATCTCTACAACATCATTAATTTGTACACCAGGTAGTGGTTTTTCATCGATGCTCATTGCAATCGCGCTTTGCTGGTAAAGCTGCTCTACACGAATAGTGTTAAGTGTAGTAATAGTGTGGGGCATGGTATTACCTTGAGCATCTGTTAAGTAGTTATGGTGCGCAATACTTAGCATCTGGCCTTTTTTGAGCCCGTGTGCTTTTCCTAGGTTAACCACTATTTTGCTATTTTCCATGTGCATAATTTTGCCCTGAGTAGGTAAACACGCCATAGCTGCTTGAATATCGTAACTGACTGACTGATTGAGTTCGGTTATGCTTTTCCCATAAGGTGATTGCCAGAACCTATCAGAATTCACATCTACAATCGTGGTTTTTTCAAAGGGCCAAATTGCTTTAGTGTGGTAGCTATTTTGCCAAAGTTGCTCATATGTGGTGCCATCAAATAATACAAATTCTATGTTGTAGCCCCGCTGGTATGTTTCGTCTTGCCAAAATGCGTAATCGTTATTTAGTTTGTCACTGGTTGATAAATCAGTTATTTGGCTAAGTAATACGTATTGAGCGTTACTTCGGGAGGCGATTTCTTCTAGTTGAGCGTTTGAGTAGTCATGTTGCTGTGAAAAGTATTTATCTACACTAATCGCGTTATTGTAATAAGCGACAGGAATAGCACTCATTTTTGATTTTTGCAGTGCGGTAAATATGTTTTTGCTAATTGCTTTATTTACGTCAAATATTTGACCCATCATGGCATGCTCACGATGTACAAGACGGCTTTGAGTGACCGCTATAAATTTATTAAAGCTATTTTGTGGGCATTGCTCAGCTTGAGCAAAAATATCTAAACGTAGGGTAATTGCAAATTTACTACTGTGACGGTCTTCGCTTACTAACTCTATTTTTTGAATTTCCCCATGGCTGCTAATTTTTAGCTGGTCTTGCATTAAAACGCCATCTACCAAGGTTTGCACTGAGCTTACACGAGCACCTGAAAACACAAGAGCTTGTGTTATAGCATCTTTAATAGCGGCTGATTTAGCTGCTGCTATATCGCCGTTTTGTATTTGTGCATGGCCGGTAGATTCGTACCACTGCGCTTGAGTAAAAGCCGAAAACGTTAATAAAGCAGTTGCACTTAAGCCTGCAAATGCCAATGATAAAAACGACTTCATACTCTTACTCCAATTATACTTTTGTTAATGATGACACTATAGCAAGGACTGTACCAATGTTATTTTAGCGCATTCATTGTTTAACTTATAAATGGCATTAAACGTGCATAAGTTGCTGTAACTAGTTTTTAAGGGTCATGTGCTATGCGAGCAATTTCATTATTAATTACACTTGGGTGTTTAAGCTTAAGTGGCTGTAGCAGTATTTTTGATAAACATGTTGAGTATAAGTACGTAGAGCCAAATAACTACCCGGTTTTAAAAGCTGTGGGCTATGCACCTATTAGTTTACAAAGCGGCGCTAATTTATCGCAAAAACAGCTAATGGCTATTAAAGCATCAAAGCTAGAAGCGTACCGAGAGCTTACTGAGCAAGTATACGGGCAAAAAATTACCGCTGGTACCACAGTGGAAGGCTCAATTGCACAAGATGATTATTTACAAAGCCAAGTACAAGGAATTATTAAAGGCGCACAAGTAATTAAAACTTATGCTGTAGATGATACCTACATTACAGAGCTTGAGCTAAATATGAAGCGTGTACACGATTTATATATTGGCGAGGTAAAACCCCGTGAAGTTAAAAAAGTAACTTACTACTAAATCACGACTGCTATTAAAAAACTCCTACAAAATATCTCATCCTCTTATATTGAGTGCTATGCTGTTGTTACGAATAATATTTAAACAAGTAGTGTAGCGCTTAGTGTATGTTTCTAATTTTTTATCCTTTGGCCTGTGAATGACTCTTAGGCCTTTCTTCTGCAACGGTAAACTACTTCTTTGGTGCAAAAATAATTTGCGCTACTTACTGCTGTTTTTTTTACTTTCAAGCGGTGTGTTTGCAAGCCGATTAAACATTCAATTTAATACGTTTATTGAGCTTATGGGGAAAAAATATGGCCCAGCACGAGTAGCTGTTGCCCGAAGCTGGCAAAGCATGTTGGTGCAAACACAAAATAAACCAGAACAACAACAAATACTGATAGTAAACAATTTTTTTGCCCGCAACTTGCGTTATCAAACCGATATTTTACTTTGGAAACAAAATGACTATTGGGCCACACCGCTTGAAACACTAGGACGCGGCTTAGGGGATTGCGAAGATTACGCAATTGCAAAATACATTAGTCTAAGAGCATTAGGTGTAAGCGACGATAAGTTGAGGCTTATTTACGTAAAAGCAAAGCTAGCGGGCTCCAATAAAACACAAGCACACATGGTACTTGGCTATTTTGCTACACCTAACGCTCAGCCACTTATTTTAGACAGTTTAATTACAAAGGTTTTACCTGCTGCAAAACGTGTAGATTTAAGCCCTGTTTTTAGCTTTAACAGCCAAGGTTTATGGGCTAATAATTCAACCAAAAGTGTTGCGAGCCCAACAGCAAGGCTTTCTCGCTGGCGTAAAATTTTGGAGCAGACAACCAATGAAGGAGTTTTGTGGTAATGGCATCATTTTCCTTATCTAACTATTTTAAAAAGCGCAAAATAACGCTTCGGCAAGAGCTTTGGATTGCATTGCTGATTGTTATTTTTGTTGGGTTTGTTAGCAGTGTTTTAATTAGCACCAATTCGGCCAAAAGTTACTTTTCTACTCAGTTGTATTTAAAAAATGTAGATAACGCAAGCTCACTTGCATTGATGATTAGCCAATTAGATAAAGATCCGGTTGAGCTTGAGTTATTGGTATCTGCCACGTTTGATACCGGGCACTATAAACGTATTGAGCTTCAAGACCCTCATGGCGAGGTAATAATTAAACGCACCTTTGCTGATGAGCTGGAAGCGTCTGTGCCAAACTGGTTTAAAGCAATATATGGGTTAAATGTGCAGCCAGGGGTAGGGCAAGTAAATAATGGATGGCAACAGTTTGGTACGTTATTTATAGAAAGCCATAGCCAATACGCAGAGCAAGCCCTGTGGGAAAGTGCACTCAAGCTGTTTTTTAGCTTTTTAATAGTCGCTTTTTTTGCTTGTATAGTGAGTGCTTACTTTTTAAGCAGGATTTTAAAGCCGTTGGATGATGTGGTTTATCAGGCAAATGCATTTGGAGAAAAGCGCTTTATTAAATCAAAGGTGCCGCGCACATTTGAATTTGCTCGATTAGTACAATCAATGAACCAGTTATCCACACGTTTTAGCCGTATTATAAAAGAGGATAGTAAGCGGTTAGAGGAGCTAAGGTTTAAGTCGCAGCATGACGAATTAACCGGTTTGGCCAACCGTGAATATTTTGGCGCCACACTTGAAGCGCATTTACAAAAGTCGAAAGATCATGCGCATGGGGCTTTGTTTTTATTTAGAATTGTAAACTTAGATCAAATAAGTGAGCAAATTGGCCGGGTCGAAATGGTTAATTTTTTACGCCGTTTTTCGGATATGTTAATTGAGTTTTTAGAGTTAAACCAAGAGCATTTTTCTGAAAATTACATTGCGCGCATCTCCCATAGTGACTTTACCGTTTTATTTAGTGATACAGACGATATAGAACTACTAAGTGAAAGAGTTAAAACTTTGCATCAAGCTTTTATTGAAGAGTATAAAAGCGTCAACTTAGCAATACCTCACAGCTGTACATACATATTAAAAGAGGACTCAAGGTTTGATGTATTAAAACGCGTTGATGAATTATTAAAATCAGGCAATACGAAGCAAGTTGCAGTACGTGCTAAAGAGGCTGACAGTAAACAAAAAAGTGAGTTATTTGACGACGCTACAAGTTGGCAAAGTGCAATTGAGTCTGCTTTAGATAACCAAACACTCGAAATAAACACTTTCCCGGTAATGAGTTTTACAGGGCAGTTAATGCAAAATCAGTTAGGGTTGAGTTTAGAGCTTGGCGGGCAGCTGTATCGTGCAAGCTATTATTACCAATGGGCTAACCGTTTAAAACTATTAGCGCGACTAGATTGGGGCTTAATTAAACAACTAGTAAACGAATACAATGTTGAGCCGCCAAGTGAGCTTATTTCGATAGAGCTCTCGGCGCAAACTTTATTAGATGATACGGCAATCGCTTCTATATTGACTTACTTATCTGCATTTCCTGAGTTAGCCTCAAAAATTTGTTTTGATATTCGTGAAAGTATTGCGGTTAGCGAAATCGAAATATTTAAAGATTTTTGTGAGCAAGTTAGGTGCATGGGGGCAAAAGTTGCTTTAAAGTGGGTTGGTCCTGAGTTTACTAAAATTAATAAAATACAAGAGTTTGGCTTAGAAATGATTAAAATTGATAGTGTGTATGGCCACAACATTAGTTACAGCCAAGATAATCAGACCTTTTTACGTGGGGTATGTACACTCGCGCATTCTATTGGTATTAAGGTGGTTGCTCAGGGGGTTACCAGCCAAGATGACTTAGACACACTTGTGAATCTTGGCTTTGATGGGACTATTAAAGAGTCGTAAAGTTAACTTCCTTTAACGACTAACATTAATTGAATTCGGTCGCGTACTTTTAGTTTATTGAATATAGAGCTCATATGCTCTTTAATCGTTCGCTCGGTAATATTTAATGACTCTGCGGCTTGTTTGTTGGTGGCGCCTGTAACAACAATATCAACTACTTGGCGCTCTCGCTTTGTGAGCAATTCAAGGTTGCATGAGTGTTTGTAGTTAAACTGCGTTTGTGACAAAGCACCTACAAGGTTTGACAGTAACTGCCCAGGTAGCCATATGCCTCCTGAGCAGGCAGTCTCTAGTACTTGTTCAATAATAACTTTGGTTGCTAAGGCCTCTACATAACCTCTTGCCCCTGCCTCTAAGGCCGCTCTGAGTTCGTTAATTTCAAGTTCGTTGGTCATAACTATAACGAGTAAACGCTGCTGCGAATATTTTTTTACAAGCTCAAGCCAGTTAGGTGTACCAGCTAAAATCCAAATAACGTTGGATGCGGTTACTCTTTTTGGCTCTTTAGTGCATATTACACAATCCGCAAATGCTGTATGCCAGTGCTTTGACTCAAACTCAGGCTGTGTAATAAAAATACTTTGACGCATTACTTCTCCATTTATATAAATGCTTTAACGCTCTGTCATTGCTTGCGATGTTGCGCGAAGAACTGGCTTTAAAAGGTACTCAAGCACGGTTTTTTTACCGGTAATAATGTCAACTTGTGTGGTCATCCCAGGAATTATCGTTAGTTCTTTCGAAAAGTTATTTTTGGTGGTTTTTAACTGCACTAAATAAAATGTGTTTTCTCTATCATCTGTGATTGTATCTGCACTTATGTGCAGTACTTCAGCTTCTAAGCCGCCATAAACAGCAAAGTCATAGGCGCTAAATTTAATCATTGCGGGCTGACCAGGGCGTAAAAAGGCGATGTCTTTTGGCGGAATTTTTGCCTCTACAACTAATTGGTCGTCCAGTGGTACTATTTCCATCACGTCACTGCCAGGTTGTAAAATACCGCCAACTGTATTGACTAATAAACGTTGTACAGTGCCTTTAACTGGCGAGCGAATTTCAGTTTGAGTAACTTTATCGGCAAGACCAGATTCCGTTTCTTTAATCGACTCTAAGCGAAGAAGTGCCTCAGACAACTCATTGTTCCAGCGGTTTATCATCGCAAGCTCAACTTCGGTAACCTTATTTTTAGCTTCGTTAATTGCCGACAGACTTCGATTAATAACGGCTTTAGTTCGGTTTATTTCACCAGTAATATCAACTATTTCTCGCTCTAACCTAATAATATCTATATCAGATACTGCACCTGTACGAAGTAATGGACGCGTTACTTTAAGCTCTCTATTGGTGAGTCTTAATGCATTGGTATGTTGCTGCAATGCGGCTTTTGCTTCTATATGATCTTGTCGACGTTGCTCAAGTTGGCGCTTGTGAATTGCTACTTGTTGCTCAAGTTCTCGTCGGTTACTTAGGTATATAGATTGCTCATGTAATACGGCTTCTGGTACGTCCTCAGCTAAACCTTCAGGGAAAATAAGTTCTTCTTTTTTAGTTAGTGCGTTTAAGCGTGCAACTTTAGCTGTAAGAGACTGCACCTTTGATTGATTTTCTCTAAAGCTAGAAATAAAACGAGTCGGATCGATTTTAATCAGTACGTCACCTTCACTGACTATTTGACCTTCACGTACATTTATTTTTTCTACCATGCCGCCATCGTAAGATTGAATTAGCTGTAATTTATTAGAAGGAATAACTCGCCCTTCACCACGAGCAACTTCGTCTAAATTAGCAAATCCAGCCCACACAATAAGGCTTATAAAAGCTACGCAAATTAAATAAAGTAAAAATCTTGCGCTAGCTGGCTCTTGCTGCATTTTTTCCCATTGGGCATCAACTACCCAGTCTTGCGTGTTTGGTGGCGAGAGCCATCCACTAAATAATTTATTGAAAACTGATGGCTTGCCTTTTTTTCTGGATTCAATAGCCCTACTTACAGATTCGAAGGAGCGTTGCTCTAGAGGCTTTTTGTCATTACTCATGATGCTTGCTCCACTGTTTTATTATTTAAAGCAGCAATTACTTTTTGCTTAGGGCCGTCGGCAACGACTTTGCCATTGTCTAGTACAATAATACGGTCTACTAATTCAAGTAATGATGAGCGATGTGTCACTACAATTAAGGTTTTATCTTCAGAGCATTTTTTTAAGTTATTAATAATCTTGTTTTCGCTGTTGTGATCAAGTGATGACGTTGGCTCATCTAATAGCAAAATCGGCGGGTCGTTAATTAATGCTCTTGCCATACCAACGGCTTGGCGTTGGCCGCCCGAAAGTTGCCTGCCAAGCTCGCCTACTTGTAAATCAAAGCCGTCAGGGTGTGAATTTATTAAATCGAATAGCTCGCTTCGTTCACACGCTTCTATAATTTGCTCATCTTTGGCATGCCATGCGCTTACGGTTAGATTGTCTTTTAAGGTGCCAAAAAATAATGCAATAGTTTGCGGCACATACCCTATATTGTGGCGAAGTTCGGCAGGGTCTATTTGGTGAATATCGTTATTGTCCACTAAAATGCTGCCTGAATTTGGATCGTAGAGCCCTAAAATAAGTTTTTCTAAGGTGCTTTTACCTGAGCCATTTCTACCTAAGATAGCGACCTTTTCACCCGCTTTTATTTTAAAGCTAACCCCGTTGAGTGCATTATGTGATTCATCAGAGTACTTAAAGCAGACATCTTTAAATTCTATATCGCCTTTTAAAATAGGGTGGCTCAACCAGTGTTTACCAGCAGGGCGCTCTACCTCTTTTTCCATTATTTCGTTAAGAGATTGCATAGCAATAGCTGCATGGTGGTACTGAGCTAAAACTGCAGCAGACTGCCCAATAGGACCCATAGCTCGAGATGAAAGTAAATAGGCCGCTATTAAGCCACCTTGAGTAAGCTCACCTTCAATAACTAAATGAACACCAATTATCATGATGATCACACCCACACATTGTTGTATCCACGATGCAGTATTAGATATTGAACTTGAGACTAAGCGGCTTTGTGCATTTACTTGGGCAATGTATATGGTTGATTTTTCCCACGTGGATTGTGTTTTACATTCAGAGTGAAAGCTTTTTACATCTTCTATGTTTGTTAGGCTCTCTACTAAGACAGCGTTTCGCATTGAACTTGCCTTCATTGTTTGCTCTGAAAGCGCTTCAAGTTTGCGGTGCGCCGCTATGGCATACATTAATAATATTAGTGCGCCTGCAATGATAGGAAGGCTAAGAGGGACGCCAATAATTGCTATAACAACTAAGTATAAAATAACAAAAGGGAGGTCAACTAATGCGACGAGCGTTATTGAGCTAAAAAAGTTTCTTACCGCTTCAAAGGATTGAATGTTGCTAGCAAAAGATCCTGCTGATGACGGGCGATTTTCAAGCTTCATACCTAAAACTCGTTCCATGATCACCGCAGATACTTTTACGTCAATTCTGCTGGCCGCAAGCTCTACAAAATAACCTCTTACTAATCTAAGCGCAAAGTCGGCGGTTAAGGCTATTAAAATACCTATAGCAAGAACCCATAGCGTTTCAGTGGCATGATTAGGTACTACACGGTCATACACGTTCATTACAAATAAAGGCATTGCCACTGAGAGTACACCAAGCGCAATGGCTGAGATAATTACATCTTTATAAAGTGAGCGACACTCTTTAATTACACCCCAAAACCATCCATCTTTAGACAGCTTTTCGAGTACGGGGGTACGATCGTCAAAAATAAATTCGGGTTGAGCGTAAATAACCATATCAGCGCTTGTTAGTGTCAGCTCCTCAATGCTTTGCTCAATAACAGATTCGGTTAACTCTGGGTAAATAACACTCACAAGATTGTTACTAAAATCAATTTTAGTAACAATACATGCTTGATTATCTTTTAATATTAAAATGGCGGGTAACAGTGCTGTATTTATTTTTTGTAGCGGCTTATTAACTACCTTTGATTTAAAACCAATACGTTTAGCCGCACGTGAAAATCCAGATGGCGTGAGATTTCCATCATTTAGTGGTAAGCCATTTAATAGAGCTTCTCTTGAAAAATCTTTACCGTGGTGGCGACATAGTACTGCTAAGCAGTCAACTAATATTCCACCATGATCAAGTACATCATTTAATTCCATAAACCATCCAATGTTATGAAGAACTACAAGCGGTTGTTACAACTTAACTTAAACTTCATAAAAATCTTTAAACAAGTTTTTAAACTAAGTTTAGGTTATTTACATAACGCTAATTGCTTTTGTATATAAACTGGTTGGTGTCAGTTGTCAGTAATAACGGCTTCTATACGTCTATTTTGTGCATTTGCCCTTACTGATATCTCGTTTACTCGAGGTTTATCAGTGCCGTAGCCAAATGACTTAACGCGGTTTGGCTCTATATCAAATTGTTCAATTAGCATTTGTGCAACGCTAAAAGCACGTTGTTCAGATAGTTTTCTGTTGTACTTTTTATCACCATCTAAAGAAGCATGACCTTGAATTTCCACCATTTTATTTGGATTTTGTTTCAAAAAATCAGCTAGCCTTTCGACTTCACGCACATACTCAGAACGAACTTCACTAGAATCAGCTGAAAAAGGGATCCCTATTTCTACAGAGTCTGTTTCGGCGCTGTATAAAGTACATCCAGACAAATCCACATTCGTTGCCGCTGGCGTACTTGGGCAGGTATCTTGCTCATTTGGTACACCATCTGCATCGTCATCTAAGAACTCGCTGCTTGAGGTTGTATTAGTCTCTAGTGGGATATCAAGATAACGAGGCATAGCGGTTACGCTCATGTAGGCATTATCTTGCTTGGCTTTTTTTTCTAAAAAAGCTTTGCGACTAAATGTTGTGGCTACATCGTAAGTAGGGCAAATATTTTTTGCATCGTGAACAATAGGATCGTCGGTTAAATCTTCTATAGAAGGGTATTTATCTGACATTACATTAAGTGCGGGTAGTAGTTTCCCCATTTCTTTGAGCATCGTTAAAATAGCCGATTGACGGTCATATAATGCAACTATGTAAGAACGGGTAGACTGGAACGATTCATTTTCTGCATCTAGTACGTCTAGTAGAGTACGTTGACCTATATCAAACTGGTCTTTGTAAGCTATCTTTACTTTGGTTGAAGAGGCTCTGTGCTGATCTAATGCGGGTAGTTTCTGCTCAAGTATAGTTACATTATGATATGCAATTTGTAAGCTTTGGCGGATATCTACGCACGCTTGATCTCGTTGGTATTTAGCTATATTTACATCTTGGTAGGCTTGTTCAAGATTAGCGCTATCCAACCCGCCGTTGTATAAATTGTAACTTATATCAATACCTACCCGAGCTTCAGTTCGAGTTTCGTTTTGGCCTAATTCATCTCTATCTTGGCTGCCATAGCGAGCTGATAAATCTACATTAGGATGAAACGCTGCTTTTTGTGCTTCAGCATTGGCTTTTTGCGCCTCTATATTATACAAAGATGCATAAAAAGTTGGGCTGTTTTTATATGCTATGCTTAGCGCCTGATTGACAGATATTGGAATATTATCTTCGTTGAGGTCTGCTTGCTTAATCTCTTGCAATGGAAGTTCACCAACAACTCGTAAATAACGAGCGCTTACATCATGCAAATTTGCATACTCAGTGAGTACGTTAGATTGCGCAAGTGACAAACGTCCACTTATTTGCTCTAAATCTGCGGCTCTTGCAACACCTGCGTTAACGCTTTGTTCGATTTGTTGGTATACAGATTCATGCTCTTGCAGATTTGCTTCAGCAAGTTGTACTAACTCTTTAAATTTTTGTACGTCAAGTAGTGCAATTGACGCTTCAAGTGCCGTTTGTTCTGTTTGTGTTATAAGTTCAAAATAGCGAATAAGCTGAATTCGTTTAAAACGATCAACGGTATTAGATGTTCTAAAACCATCGTACAGCATTTGAGTAACGCTTATTTCTGCAGTGTTACGGTTATACTCTTCTTCTACTCCATAATTTCTTCTTTCATATCCTGCGCTGGCAGATACGTCAACACTTGGTAAATAGCCAGAACGTGCAGCATCAACTCCATAAATAGAAGATTTAAATGCGTGCCATGCTTCTTGTACTTCAGGATTATTCTCTATGGCTTTACTAGATACGTAGGTTAGGGGCATAGCTGATTCATTATTAGCATAAGCTATGTTTGGTAGAGTAGCGGTTGAAATCGCCATTGCGATTAACATCGTTCCTTTGCGTTTCTTAAAAGTGTTTTTTGTAATCATTACTTCCCCTTAGATCCCATTACTACCGAAAATACTCCCTTAAATATCTAGTAAAGGAATATCAATTTTGCAAATAATCTTTCCGGGTAGCATAAAATGAGTTTTTTACCATTTTTTGTTGATTATTTTATTTTTAAATTTTTCTTTTAAACCTGTACTTGAGTCCAGTACCCAGATTGATTTTGTGTTCTACCTTTAAGTTATTAGAAGGTAAATTTAAAAAGTTTGAGGGTACCCAAATGGAAGCAAATCAATTATTAGTTACCGATATTCAAGGCTCTGCGGGTGTAGTTTTACAAGATGGCTCAATAAAAGCTTTAAATGTTGGCGATTACATTAATGTTGGAGATTTAGTGGTAACGGCTGTTAAGTCTTCACTGCAAATTGATGTACAAGGTGAAACTCTCTCTATTCCTGCAAATCAAAAGGTAAAAATAACCCCAGATTTATTGGCAAAGGAAGCTAGGGACTCAAGCGAGACAACTATTTTTGATGAAAGCTTAGATGAAGCCATAGCTAGCTTAGATTTAGGTACTGAACAAAATACTACAACCGCTGCTAATTCGGATGTAACCGACTTTTTAGATGCCTTAGAGGGCGATGGTGATATTTTAGATAACTTAGAAGCAACAGCCGCTGGTGGCGGTGGTGCGGCAGGTTCAGGTGGTGGTAATTCGTTTGTACAACTTACTCGTATATCTGAGAGTGTTGATCCAAACAGCGTGGCGTTTGATTCATCACTTGATCAAAGCAATGCTGATGCATTTGACTTACGTGATACATCAGATGGTGTAGTACCAGATGATAACACCGCGTCAATATCGCTAAATGAATTAGGTATAACTAACTCATCTCAACCTACTATTACTGGTACTAGTGAAAACCTAATTGGTGAAACAGTCAATGTAACAGTGACTGACGTAGATGGTAATTCGCAAGTTGTCTCTGCAGTTATTAATCCTGATGGTACATTTGAAATCATCTTACCAGACCCAATAGCTGATGGTCCCGTTAGTGTTGTAGTTGAAGCAACGGATCCTAATGGTAATGCGTTTAACGATACAATTTCTATTGAAGTTGATACTACGGCACCAGTAATTAATATTGACCCAGTTGCTGATTCTGCTTCGCAAACTGTAACGGTAACAGGCTCTGTTGCTGGTTTAAATACTGGTGACAATGTATCTGTCACGCTTATAGATAGCACAGGTACACAGCAAACTGTAGTTACACAAGTTGATGCGCAAGGTAATTGGAGCATTACCACTACATCGCCATTAGCCGAGGGCGAGTTTAGTGTTGATGCTGTTGCAGTTGATGCCGCAGGTAACCAAGCGATAGATCAAGCTCTTGCAAGTGTTGACTTAACAGCTCCTGAAATTGACGTAACGGTAGCTGGGGAGACAAATAATGTAACCCCTCCTTTAACCGGTACTACAAGCGGCGTACCACAAGGTACAGAGGTAACAATAACAGTAACGAATAGTGCGGGAGAGGTTCAACTTTTAACGGCCTTAACCAATGAAGACGGAAGTTGGTCTGTTGATGTGGGGGCAGCATTACCTGAGGGCGACTTTACGGTTGATGCACAAGTGAGTGATAGCGTAGGGAATCAGGCAGTAGCAAGTGATGCTGGCATTATAGATTTAACACTTCCTGTTGTTGAAATTAATACCATTGCAGATACACAAGATACAACGCCTATAATTACAGGTTCTGCTCAAGATGTGCCTGCGGGATCAGTAATTACGGTTGTTATTACTGATATTAATGGCCAAGCTCAAACGCTTTTAACACAAACTAATGAAGACGGTAGCTGGTCTGTTAGCGTATCGACTCCTTTAGCCCAAGGTGAGTTCGATGTTAACGCAACGGTTACAGATAATGCCGGTAACGAAGCACAAGCTATCGAGCAAGGCTTAGTTGACTTAACAAGTCCTGAAATTTCAGTCACAGCAATTGCCGATACTAATGATACAACACCCACATTTGTTGGGCGTGTTGATGGTGCGCCGGAGGGCTCAGAGATTACTGTTTTAGTGACCGACAGTAATGGGAATTTACAAACGTTGACCACAACACTTGAAGCAGATGGTACTTGGAGTGTTGAATCATCAAGCGCAATTTCTGGTGGTGATTTTAACGTTACTGCCACAGTTAGTGACCCTGCAGGTAATGAAGCATCGGCGCAAACAAGTGGTGAGGTAACCTTTGCCCCTATTTCAATCCAAATAAACTCGATTGCTGATACAAACGACACCACACCATTTTTAAGTGGTAACACCGCAAATGTACCTGCAGGTACTACAATAACGCTCACTATTACCGCAAGTGATGGCAGTACCTCTACTATTTTAGCGGTGACCCAAGAGGATGGATCTTGGAGTGCGCAAGTAACTCAGCCTTTACCTGAAGGTGATTTTACAGTAGTTGCAGCAGTGGTAGATGACTCTGGCAATGAGGCGCAAGCAAGCACGGTAGGCAATGTAGATTTAACTGTAAGTATAAACTTTATAATAGATACTAACGACACTACGCCTACAGTTAGCGGCTCCACTCAAGATGTTGATGCGGGGACGGTTGTTACCGTTACCTTTACAGGTAGCGATGGTGCAACAGAAACGGTGCAAGTAACTACAAATGCAGACGGTAGTTGGTCGATCGAAGCGACTAATGAGCTGGTAGAAGGTGAGTTTAGTGTTGTCGCAACAGTTACTGATGCCGCAGGTAATACAGCGTCTGCAAGTGAAATTGGTGAAATTGATTTAACTGATCCTACGATTACTATTAATCCAATTGATGATACAAACGACACTACACCGAGCGTGACGGGAAGTGTTGTTGATGTACCACAAGGCACAGAAATAACACTTGTAGTAACAGATAGTAATGGCAATGAACAAACACTTACCGCAGTCACTAATGCTGATGGAAGCTACAGCGCCAATATACTTAATGAGCTTAGCGAAGGTGACTTTACGGTAACAGCAAGTGTGAGTGATGAGGCTGGAAATAGTAGTACTGCAACTGTTACGGGTACCATCGATTTAATACCGCCTAGCGTTACCATAGATACTTTAGGTGATAACAACGATACAACGCCTGCGATTACAGGCTCAACTCAAGGGTTGCCAGCTGGTAGTGTAGTAACAGTTATTGTTACAGACAGTACAGGTGCTGAACAGCAATTTGTAACGGCAATAAATGGCGATGGCACATGGAGTGTTGATGTGCCACAAGCGCTAGCCGAAGGTGAATTTAGTGTTGTTGCCAATATAACTGATAGTGCAGGGAACACAGCACAAGATTCTCAAACAGGGAACATTGACCTTACTGCTCCAACGATTAGTGTGGATGCTTTCACAGACTCTAACGACACTACACCTAGCTTTAGCGGTACAACCAACGATGTAGAACCGGGAAGTCTGATTACAGTACTCGTTACAGATTCAAACGGCGATTCACAAACTTTAACTGCTGTTGTTGCACTGGATGGCTCTTGGCAAGTAGGTGCCACAGATGACATTGCTGAAGGTGAGTTTACTATTACTGCTACAGCAACAGATTCAGCAGGCAATGAAGCATCGGCTTCAACTACAGGCATTATTGATACTGCTGCGCCAACAGTTACTGTTGACCCTGTAGGAAATACTAATGATGCTACGCCTACAATTTCAGGCACAGCAACGGGTGAGCCAGAAGGTACATTAGTTACGATTACAGTGACTGATGAAGCAGGTAACCCACAAACTATTACCACTGAAGTGCAAGCCGATGGCACTTTTTCGGTTGATGTGCCCAGTGAATTAAGTGAAGGTGAATTCACCGTTGAAGTATCGGTTACCGATACTTCAGGCAATAAATCCACTGCAACCACAACCGGCGAAGTGGATACGGCTGCGCCATCAGTAATAATCGACCCTGTAGGTGATACTAACGATACCACGCCCACAATTTCAGGCAGTGCAACGGGTGAGCCAGAAGGTACCGTTGTTACTATTACAGTCACTGATGAAGCGGGTAACCCACAAACCATTACCACTGAAGTGCAAGCCGATGGCTCCTTCAGTGTAGACGTACCAAATGAGTTAAGTGAAGGTGAATTTACTGTTGAAGTATCCGTTACTGATACTGCGGGCAATGAAACGACTTCAACGACCACGGGTGAAGTGGATACGGCTGCGCCAGAAGTGAACATTGATCCTGTGGGCGATACTAACGACACTACGCCAACTATTTCAGGCACTGCGACGGGTGAGCCAGAGGGCACCGTTGTTACTATTACGGTAACGGATGAAGCGGGTAATCCACAAACCATTACCACTGAAGTACAAGCAGATGGTACTTTTTCGGTTGATGTGCCTAATGAACTAAGTGAAGGTGAATTTACGGTTGAGGTATCGGTTACCGACAGCGCAGGTAATGAAACCACAGCAACCACAACCGGCGAAGTGGATACCACAGCGCCAATAGTGACTATTAACGCGCTAGGTGATACGAGTGATACAACACCGGTCATTTCAGGTACGGTTAGCGGTGAGCCTGCAGGGTCAACAGTTACTTTAACTGTTACTGATGCAGATGGGGTTTTACAAACAATTACAACGCAAGTTATTGCAGATGGGAGTTGGACAGTAGAAGTACCTGCGGCTCTGGCTGAAGGGAGCTACTCTGTAAATGCAAGTATTAGTGATAGCGCTGGTAATGAAGGTACAGCAAATGCCTCAGGTACAATTGATACAAGCGCATTGACTATTACCATAAATGTTATTGGCGAAACCAACGATCAAACACCACAAATCAGCGGTGAAACCTTTAATGCTCAAGCAGGTTCGTCAGTTGAAGTTCAGCTCACTGACTCTGCGGGGGCAATCATCACTTTAACTACAACTGTTGATGAAAACGGACTCTGGAGTGTGACTCCACCTGCCGATTTGGCTGAGGGCACCATTTCAATTAGTGCAACAGTAACAGACCTAGGTGGTGGAATTGCTGATGCAGAGCTTGATGCTGTAATTGATATTACACCTCCAACCATACAAGTAAATGAACTAGGGACAAGTAATGATACAACACCTATTATTTCTGGTAACACGACAGGCGTAGTTTCAGGCACAGTTATAACCTTAACGGTTACTGACTCCCAAGGCGTCGTGCGTTCATTTAGTGCAACAACAGATGCCGATGGTAATTGGAGTGTTGAGCTTTCTCAAGAGCTGGCCTCGGGAGATTACTCTGTAGAAGCTGAAGTGTCTGATGCTGCAGGAAATAGCGCTTCAACTATGGCTACCGGTAACATAGATACATCAGGGCCTAGCTTAACCGTTGACTTTGATACTGTAACCAACGACTCAACGCCTACCATTTCAGGTACTAGTGATGCAGAAGTTGGTACCAGTATCACGGTTGTTATTACAGATGAAAATGGAGTTGAACAAACACTTACCACCACAGTAGATGCAAGTGGTAACTGGGAAGTAACGCCGCAAACAGACTTAAATGAAGGTGATAACACCATAGAAGTAAGTGTGTCTGATGAAGCCGGTAATATAACAACAGTTATAGATACAATTACATTAGACACGCAAGCGCCAACACTTACGATACAAAATGTAGGCGATGTAAACGACCTAACACCGACATTACAAGGCACCAGTAACGAAGTTGGTGGCACAGTCACACTT
>NZ_JAGJEJ010000008.1:0-175826 GCF_018101025.1 Pseudoalteromonas sp. MMG006 | reverse complement strand
TAGTTAGTAGTTAGTAGTTAGTAGTTAGTAGTTAGTAGTTAGTAGTTAGTAGTTAGTGAATTTATAAAGTTACTATTTATTAATCAAGTTTAACTTTGCTCCTTAAGCATTATTTGTATTTTATTGATTTCAAACTAAGCTATTAAAAATTATATAAATATAAAATAACCGATGAACTTTGATAATTTAGAAGTCTGGAAACGTTCAGCACGCCTGAGCGCAGATATTTATAAATCTAAAACATTAAGGGTTTTGGGTTCAAAGACCAGTTAACGCGCTCTGGGCTTTCAGTATCAAGTAATATTGCTGAAGGAATTTGTAGAGAAAGTTATAAAGAAAAAAGTCGCTTTATAGATATAGCAAGAGCTTCCCTTGGGGAAGCTAGAACACAAATATATATTGGAATAGAGATAGGTTACCTCCCTATAACCACCAGTCAAAAATGGATAACTGAAACAAAAGAGCTAGCAGTAATGTTAACAAGCCTTAAAAGTAGATTCGATAACAGCTAACTCTAAACTATTTTATCAGGGTCAGAACAAGCACCTGACAACTACCTTCTAATAACTACCTTCTAATTAATAACTACCTTCTAATAACTGACAGCTGATAGCTAGAATCTGATAACTAAAAACACCCTTAAATCTTTTCTAATACATACTCAGCACGACTCACTTCAAACTCTTTTTCTTGCTCTACAAATAACCCGGTAACAACTGCGTTATCTACAATCATCGCGTAACGGCTAGAGCGAATACCACCAAAGCCTGCGGTATCTTTTTCAAGCCCAAGCGCTTTGGTAAAACTTGCATCGCCATCTGCAAGTAATAAAATGTCTTGTGCGTTTTGAGATTCACCCCACGCTTTCATCACAAATGCATCGTTCACCGATACGCAGTAAATAGCATCAACACCTTTTGCCTTAATTTTATCTGCAAGAGTAATAAATTCAGGTAAGTGCGCATTAGAACACGTTGGTGTAAAAGCACCAGGCACTGCAAATAGCACAACCTTTTTACCATCAAATAAATCTTTATTTGTAAGGGTTTGCATGCCGTCATTCGTTAGCTGCGTTAATGTAATGTCTGGTAGTTTTTGACCTTGTACAATCATGATAAGTCCTTATAGGTATGTTAATGGCTACATTATAGAGGGGATGGGAACAACTTTAATGAAATAAATTTTTGCCCCTCAAAATTAACTCGAGGCATTACATCAATGAGATAAGTTTAAAAATTAAACCTAACCCTTTTATGAGAAGTTGCACTTAAGCCTCAACTCAATATATGCAATGAATTAAGGCTTAAACGTGTAAATATTAGAGTTGTCGTACTTACAAGGTAACAACGTTATAAAAAGGGCTTATTGACGCTCAACGAACTCATTAAGATACAGGGAAAAATCCTTACCCAGTTTAGAATCGCGCATGGCATATTCAACTATCGCTTTTAAATAACCTAACTTATCGCCACAATCATGCGAGCGACCACTCATATGAAATGCTTCAACTGTTTCTTCAGCCATTAACGCATCGATAGAGTCAGTCAGCTGTATTTCACCACCAGCACCTACAGGCGTTTTTGCCAGTAATGGCCAAATATTTTTGCTCAATACATAACGACCAACAACCGCAAGGTTTGAAGGCGCTTCGCCTGCATCAGGCTTTTCAACCATTGTTTTAATTGCGGCACTGTTACCTGGTGTTAGCTGTACACCGTTAATATCAGCAATACCATATTTACTTACGTCTTCTTGTGCTACTGGCTCTAGCATGATTTGACTTGCTTTGGTTTCATTAAAGCGCTTAATCATTGCGGCCAAATTTTCAGTTTTTTGATCTGCAGTATAAGCATCAAGTATCACATCGGGGAGTAGTACAATAAAGTCGTCATCCCCAACAATAGGCTTTGCGCACATAATAGCGTGCCCCAAACCTTTAGCCTC
Source organism: Pseudoalteromonas sp. MMG006 (assembly GCF_018101025.1). Taxonomy (NCBI): domain Bacteria; kingdom Pseudomonadati; phylum Pseudomonadota; class Gammaproteobacteria; order Alteromonadales; family Pseudoalteromonadaceae; genus Pseudoalteromonas; species Pseudoalteromonas sp. MMG006. The sequence continues at coordinate 173,882 of NZ_JAGJEJ010000008.1, read as the reverse complement.
ACCCTGGCGTACACTCATTACAGTTACATCAGTAGGGCAAATAGAGCGAACTTCTTCAAGTAAAGCACGCTTTACACGATTCTCTAGCGTTGCTTCAAGCTCATAACTCGTATCAAAGTGATTTTCAATTGCGTTTTTAGAACTATGAGTTACGAGTACTATGTCTTTAATACCTGCAGCTACACACTCGTTCACTATGTATTGAATAAGAGGTTTGTCTACAATAGGTAGCATTTCTTTAGGGATAGCTTTGGTCATTGGTAACATGCGCGTACCAAGGCCCGCAACAGGAATAACAGCTTTCATGGGTAGTCCTTTATTTATAAATTAATTATTTTTTAAGTTAACAGGTTAAATCTAAATGAGGGATGAATGAAGTAAAACCCCGAATAAACTTTATCGGGGTCAGGCATAGTACTAATACAATTAATCACTACCAAATAAATCACGGGTGTACACTTTATCAGCTATATCACCTAACTCTTCAACCATACGGTTAGAAATAACGACATCTGATATTTTTTTAAATTCAGCTAAGTCTTTAATTACGCGAGATCGATAAAACTCATTGTCTTCAAGTACAGGTTCGTATACAACCACCTCAATTCCTTTTGCTTTAATGCGCTTCATTATTCCTTGTATCGCTGATGCCCTAAAGTTATCAGACCCTGCTTTCATTACTAAACGATATACCCCAACCACTTTAGGGTTATGTTTAATAATTGACTCAGCAATAAAGTCTTTACGCGTAGTGTTTGCATCAACAATGGCACCAATAATATTATTCGGTACATCGGCGTAGTTAGCTAAAAGCTGCTTAGTATCTTTAGGTAAACAATAGCCACCATAACCAAACGATGGATTATTATAATGGTTACCAATTCGGGGATCTAAACCCACCCCTTGTATTATTTGTTTTGCATTTAGTCCATGCGATTCGGCATAACTGTCAAGCTCGTTAAAATAAGAAACTCGCATTGCTAAATAGGTGTTCGAAAACAACTTAATGGCTTCAGCCTCAGTTGAATCAGTAAACAGTATTTCAACGTTTTCTTTAATGGCACCTTGCTTAAGCAAGTTTGCAAAAACCTCTGCACGCTCACTTTGTTCACCCACTACAATGCGCGAAGGATGTAAATTGTCGTATAACGCTTTGCCTTCACGTAAAAACTCAGGTGAAAACATTAAGTTTTCAACATTTAATCGCTGTTTAATATCTTTAGTAAACCCTACAGGAATCGTTGATTTTATTATCATGACTGCATTAGGGTTATACTCAATAATCTCTTTAATAACCGCCTCTACAGAACTCGTATTAAAGTAATTGTTCTCAACATCGTAATCAGTTGGAGTAGCTATGATGACAAAATCTGCATTTTTATAAGCTAAAGTTTTATCTGTCGTAGCTGTAAAGCTTAAGTCGCTACGCGTTAAAAACTCACTAATTTCAGCATCAACAATTGGAGATTGCTTATTATTTAGCAGCGCAATTTTCTTAGCGTCTATATCAAGTGCTACCACTTCATTATGTTGTGATAAAAGCATTGCGTTCGAAAGGCCTACATAGCCAGTACCTACCACAGCAATTTTCATATTCTTCCTTTAATTGATCTTTCTATAACTCAAATAATAAAAGTTATAATTTTTTTAATTTCAATAAAATAGCATCAACTTTTTTATAGTTAATAAGTACTAATAAGTACACTGAGAATAAAATGATAAAACCATAAAACATGACGAACTCAGGTATATTTAATACCTCACCTAACACACCAATACCGGCAAAAAGAGTAGCAATAAAACAAATCAAACATAGTGTTTGCAAAGGACTATACCCTAAGCGCTGGCATATATGATGTAAGTGCTCTCTATCGGGCTTAAAGGGAGATTTCCCCTGTTTTACTCGGCGTACCATAATTGCCGTCATGTCCATTAACGGCACTGCTATTAACCATAATGCCGTTACAGGCCGTATTATTGGGTTACCAGGAGTTTGGCTTGCACCAATAAGCAACCAAATAACAGTAAAGCCTATCATCATACTACCGGCATCGCCCATAAATACCTTACGCTTATGCCCCACTAAGCCTAAATTCATCAGTATATAAGGCACCACACTCACAACTAATAAAATACATAAATAGCTCAAACTTTGCTCGCCTGACAGCGCCAGCAAAATACCAATACTGCCAAATGTTACAATCGAAAGCCCGCCTAAAAGGCCATCAATACCATCCACCATATTAAAAGCGTTAATACAGCCAATAACAGCAAAAACAGTAATAATAGCGCCAAGGTAACCTAAATGAATATCACCAAATCCGAATAAATTGCCTAAGCTTATTAATTGCGCACTTGCATAATAAATCATTGCAAACGAAATCATAGCTTGAACTACCATACGTATTTTAACGCTTAGATCAAAGCGGTCATCTAACGCACCTACTGCTGTTAATCCGGTGATACATAACATGTAAAGGCCAGCATGATTAATCATATCAGGGTGAGAGTACACGTACTGCACTATAGTAATACAAATTGCCAACCCCCCCACTAACGGGATATTACCTGTATGCATTTTTCTGCCTGAAGGCTTATCCACCAAACCAACTTTACGTGCGACCTTCCGCATTAAAAAAAGTATCGCAAAAGCAATAAAAAAAGTAAAAAAAAGGTCGATGAACATAAAATTCCTATTTAATTTGAGCTTTAGTAAGTTATAAACGATTTAAAAACTAAAAAGAAAAGTTATTCTTTGAAAAGTTTCATCAAATAATCGAGATTTGCTTATATCTGGTGAGGTTGCTTCAATATAAGTCATTTAAACATTACTTTAATAATGTCTGTATTAATTTTATATCAATTTCTCAAAAAAAACTGAGGTATTTTTAATAAGTTCTTCCCTAAAATAGCAAAAATAACAGGTAACTTATTTTTCTTCATTGCTCGAATATCTTCTTGTGTTTTTAGTACTATATTTTTTAAGCTTCTATTGCTCGCACCACCTACCCGCATTTTAATGGTTACTTTTGGTAAATAGGATAAACTAATCTCTTTCGTCCATAAAAAACGTAATAATGAGTCATAATCGGCCGAAATTTTAAAATTCAAATCAAATAACCCATATTTCTTATATAGCTCTCGCTTCATATAAAAAGTAGGGTGCGGCGGCATCCAGCCGCTTTTTAGTTTTGTCTTAGAGTAAGTACCTGATTTCCACAAACGTACTACATTGTGAATGTTATCTTTAGATACATACTCAAGATCTGAATAAATTGCATCACATTTATCGGTAGTAAATGTGTCGACTATATCTTTTACTGCATCTGGGTAAGCAAAAAGATCGTCTGAATGTAAAAAGCCTACAACATCGCCTGTAGCAGCACTCACACCTTTATTTAGAGCATCGTATATTCCAGCGTCAGCTTCACTCACAACAGTACTCACACGAGGGCAATTCTGTTTAACAACACTTAATGTATTATCAGTAGAGTTACCATCTATAATAATATATTCAATATTTGGGTACGATTGTTCATTCAAGGTTTTTAGAGTGTCAATAATTGTTGATTCACTGTTATATGTTGCTGTTATAATGCTAACTTTCATAATGTCCTAACCATAATATTCTATACATTTACTTTCCTTTTCTACTTATTCATCAGCAAACTATTCAAACTATTGATATATTGTTCAATACTATAATTGTCCTTTGCATGTAATTTATTATTCAACTGAATACTTCTTAGTTTTTCATTATTTTTAAAGAAAACTTCAATTCCGCTCACTAAACTCTCAATTGATTTAGGCTCTATTAGAACACCATTAGCTGCTGTAACTACATCGGGTAAATACTTATAATTTGTGGTTACAATAGCATTGCCGCAAGCCATACCTTCTATTATAGAAATTGGAAATGCCTCAGAGTCATAGTATGTAGGTAAAACAAATATATCAGAGCGCTGTAGTAGCTTTATTTTTTCATCACCGAAAACTTTACCTAAATATACTATGCGTGAATGACCTGATATTTCATGCAAAAATTTATCTTTTATCTCAGCACACCCCATATATTTATCTGCAATATATCCTCCAGCAATATACAGATGTACGTTAGTATATTTTGTCGCTAATAATTTAAATGCAGATATCAAATCAAAAATACCTTTACTGCACATGATATTCGATAGATATACTAGATTAATTTCATTTATGTTTTTATTTTCAAGAGACTCATTTAAACTGTTATCATAAAAATTAGGTACGACTTCAACAGTCATATTTTGAAAATCTTGAAACTGATCTCTCATACGTTCTAATAACACAATAGAAGTATCTACTTTATTGTATGAATGAATCAAAAGCTTTTTATACCACTTCGGACTGCCATGTAAAAAGTCATAAAAATCAGAACCATGTAGATGATTTATAATTCGACTCCCTTTTACAGATGCAAGGTTTATCAATAGAATATCTTTTAAACTTCCAAGAAAGCTCCGACTACAAGTAAAATAAACAGTATCAAACTTTTTCACTGTTAATTTTATAAAAATAAAAAACAAAACTTGAATTGAGAAAAAAACTTTTCTAACCCCATCATAATCTTCACCGTTAGTATTAATTATATACTTTTCATTTATCTTCAAACTTTCAACTAGTCTTGTAAAAGCTAAAGATTGACCATGTACTGGGTAAATCAAAGGCCCAACAAATAAAATTTTCATTTACATTTCCCTCATAAAAAAGTCGTTCACATTACTGAATAAACATTCGAATACTTCAAAGGAATGCAATTTATATCAATATTAAAAGTTTTCACTTTAAAAAATTCCAACTAAGGGACCTTCTAAAAAACTCCACTCCTAAACTTGTAAAATATGAAACAAGCAATAAAAATAGAAAAATTAAAAGACTAAACTGAGGAAAGAAAATAATTGATGGGAATAAATAGTAACAATAAAAGCTATGCGTAAGCCAGATATTCATTGAGTGTTTACCAAGTTCGTGAATAACTTTTCCTCTCCCCCCCCTGGAGATGTAAATTAAAATATAAACGAAAAAAGGTGTACCCAATATCAAACCAACCGTTGCAAGGTAGTAATAAAGAATAGTAATTATAGCTATAGATAAAACAACTGTATTAACTTTAAAATTAAAAAATATATTAAAAATATTTTTTTTATTTTCAAAATGATTATGCAATATCCCTAAAGCGAATGGTAATTGCCAATAGAGAAAATCTTTAATTGAAATATAACTGCTATCTAACTTGAGATACCTTAGTATTGCAAAGCCAATAAAAAGAAAAATAATTACAAATAGAAAAGCAAATAAACTCTGCTTTAACTTCAGTAAAAATGGGGTGAATAATACGAGTAAAAAATATGTATCAAGAAACCACCACTCTAAATTATAAGAACTACTTAATGTAAATAAGTTTAAAATAAAAGTAACAGGACTAAAATTATAACGAGGGTTATCACTAAAAAACACTAAAGCTACAGGTATAAATAAAATAAATATAAATAAATAACCCAGATAAACCTGCTGTATTTTTATATAGTAATAACTCATAGGCTTCAATCCAGATTTTGAAAAACCATAGCCGGAAATATATAAGAATATCGGTACGCAAATCTTTCCGAAAGCCCCAACAATTAATTCAATATCAACCCCTGAAAAAAGATGAACATAATTAAACGGCACCCTTTCAGGGAAAGCAAACAAATGGTGTATTAACATTAAACATATTGCTACACCTTTGATAAACATAGAGTCTTTTTTACTCAACGAAAACATTTCTATTCCTTAGATAGCAAATAATTATATTTAATTAAAAGGAGTGGAAAAACATAAATACCGACATTCCCAGTCATTAAATCCCCACTAAATAAAGCAAGAATGAAGGAATAGAAAGTGCATACAAATAAATATATTTGGTAATCATCGTTAATTTTTTTCAATTTAAAAATCTTTACTGTATATAAAATTAAGAGACATAAGCCTATAATTCCTAACTCTAAAAAGGCCTCGGCATAAATATTATGAGGATATAAAAAAACAGCGGCGTAATCCCCAAAAACATAGAAGTTACCAAAACCTACACCAGACAAAGTAATATTCGAAAAGTCAAAAACATTTGAAATCATTTCTTTCCTGTAAAAAAATGATGCTGGCAACTCAAAATTACTCACGGTAAAGAACCAATAACAGGCAATACAAAGTAAAATAAAGATCAAATACTTCAACTGTAGAAAAAACCTATAAATAAAATAAAATATTTTAAATTTTTTATAAGTTTTATGTACACAATATATAAGAAAAAATAAACTTAACATTACCGCTAACAAAGGACCAATCGAAGATGTTTTAAAAACAACAAAAAGAGGAATCCCACATAATAACAGATATAAAAAACTCTTTGTTCGGACAAATAAAATTACGAACCATAAAAACTGAAATAATGCTAACCGACCTAGCCAAATCGGGTTCATATCCCATAATACTAGGCGTGAATTCTCATACCTCCCAAGTAACAAAGCTAAAATCGAGATGAAAAAAGAGTATAAAACAAGAAAGTATACTATAGTTTTTATCTGTTCTTTATTAACAATCAACAGCACAGGTATTAACATATTAAGTAAAACTAAAAAAAGCTGGCCTCTTTTGGTTTCACTATACGGGTTACTTGTAGGGTTTAACAAAAGACTAACTGTACAAAATACAAGAAATAGAATTGACGTCCAGAATATTTTACTTTTAAAGCCGGATAATGACATTTTTTTTTGTAGTAAAAGAGTAAATATTAATAGGCTTACTTGTATAATTGAAACACTACCAAAACCAATTGAACTTATAACATATTGATAAAATGCAATTGGAAATAAAGCTAAAAAAATCAACACGCCCGATAACTTATGCTTAAACATAATAAACTCTACTTGGATAGTTTTTCAATTAATTTCCTAACAAGTTCGGGCTTAGTATAACCACTATTTCTTGAGACTGGATTTGTGGATAAATGTTGCAAATAATCTATGAAATAAGCGGTTAAATTAGTTACATTAGAAAAACTTCCACCGCACTTTCTAACTATTTTAGCTGTAGGGCTTTCTATATTTCCCAAATAAAATACATTATTATTGAGTGCTGTATATTCAAACACTTTACGATTCAGTCGTTGCCCACTATCAGATCCTAATATTAATAAACCAGAAGAGTCAGCCATTAGTTGTAAGGCCTCTTTATGTGGAATATAGTCTTTAAACTCAAAGAACCGCAATAAAGAGCTATCAAGCGCATCTTGCATAAACTTATTTTTCCTTCCTACAAATAAAAACTTAAGTTTTTTTTCTAACAATAGTGATTGCACTTGTTTGTTTTTTACTAAGTTTACAAAGTCATCAAGATTCATATCAATATCAGCATTCCCAATATGAGAAATATACCCATTTGGTTCCAACGAAGGCTGTATATCAGCTATATCTTCTGGGTCATATCCAGTAGAAATAACCAGTGTATTTTTATTATGTAAGAAAGGGTATTGTATGAGTTGGTCATTTAACATTTCTTGTGAAACGTAATACGAAAGAAAAGCCGATTTCAATACAAAAGGTTCAATGACTTTTGATAATAAACGAAATACCTTACTTTTTATACCTCTGACCGGATAAGGGTCAGCGACCCATAAATCGCGGTAATCGAGTAAATATTTAGTACCAAATTTTTTATTTAAATATAAAGCTAATAAAGAATTCATAAATGTCGGCATAGAAACAAGTATATAATCCGGTTTTTCCTCCTTGGTTAGTTTTACAGCCTGTTTAAATGCTTGAAATAGGTATGCTACACCTAAATCGTTTACTATTATTTTTTTGGGTATACCGCACTTTTCGATTCTCACATCAGTTAAATCTTTAAGTAGTCCTTGGTGCGCATCATCTTTATGATCAAAAGTTAATACGGTAACATCCCACCCAAACCTAGAAAGATATTTAGCAAACTTCGCAGGGCGTATCGCACCAGTTAATTTTGAGGGTGGAAACTCAGGAGTTAAAAATAATATTTTAGACATTCGTAATTGCTTTACACATTTTATGCGCCTGGTTATCTATCGTAATACGCTTTGTTTTCTTTAAAGAATTGGCTTTATAAGTTGAAAGCTGCATACTTATATTGTGTAGTTTTTCACAAAAATCTATATGATTATTCAACTCAAACACTTGACCGTTATCGGTTACCAGTTCATGACGGCAACCGACTTTATTTGACACAAGAATAGCTAACCCGCTGTTAATCGCTTCATTTACAACCAAGCCCCAAGGTTCACTACTAGATGGAAGAATAAAAATATCGCTTTCATTAAAAGTTTTAGCCAATTCAACACCTTCCTGATAGCCTTTAAACTCGACTAAACTTGTGGTCTCTATATTTTTCAGCTTAGCCTCTTCTGGCCCCGAACCTACAATAATTACACGATAGTTAAATCCAGAATTTTGAGGGATATTATTTAGAATAAAAGCTAAATTTTTTTCTTTTGCTAAACGACCAACATACAAAATATTTATATAATCCTCGTTCAACCTTTCATTTTCAGAGTGTTGCTCATTGTTATCGTGAACAAATGGGGCAATTGCGTTCTCTGCGATAGTTATTTTATTAGGGTTTATATTATAGCTTTCTAAAAACTTTTTTGATTCAAGCCCTGGTACTATATAAGAACTAAAAAAAGACTTTAACAAAATACACTTTAATTTATGTTTTGCCCCTGAAATACGAGGCTTATCTGATAATGTAGATTCACAAAATAATATTGTTTTTTTTAGTAAAATCGTCCTAAAAAACATAATGAGTAAATATGTAAGATAATTATACCCAAATAAGACTACTATATGACTAAAACAATACTTCCCAAAGCCTGAGTTTATTATAGTATCAGAAGTTGTGGTGCTTTTATTTCTTCGTTGATAAATGTTAGGCAAAATTTCGTAATCAAAATTAATTGAATCATAGTCGACACTCCATTTTCTAACAGTCTCCTTTTCACATAAAAAAACAGCCTTCATATTTAAATCGTTTTCGGCAAACAGATCTTTTATCTTATTAAAAAGCGGTATTCGATAAGGTGCAACTGTGTTATTAATGAATACTATGTCTTTAGTACAAGCTTTCATACTTTTTAACCATTTCCTTTACATCAAATCTTTTAGCTGTATTTAAAGCTTCTAAACCGATAGCACGCGCTAAACTTTCAGATTGATATACTTCTTTTATTTTTACAATCAGCTGTTCTTTTGAACTAACTAAAAAGCCATCGAAACCATCTTTAATAATTTCAGCGTTTGCTCCTAAGTTGTAAGAAATAACAGGTAATCCAGAGCTCATTGCCTCAACAATAACCAAACCAAAGCCTTCTAATGGCTTATTTAAAAAAACAAAAAGATCACTATTTTGCAAAACCTCTGGGACATCATTTCTCCTTCCAAGAAATGATACAACATCGTCTGCCTGACAACTATGTGCCAATTGCTCTAACCTGCCACGATCGTGCCCGTCACCCACTATATTTACTTGTAGATTCGGGATTAACTTTTTAACCTCAGGAGATATATTTATAAGAGTGTCAAAATCCTTACTTCCATCTAGCCGGCCAACCATAGTAATAACAAAAGAAGAGCTATGATCGTATGTAACTTTTGGCGTAAATCGCTTAGTATCAATTCCATTATGAATCACCCGACTATTTTTAAAATTAACAGCAAAAGTTTCTTTATTCTTATTCTGTATATAGTCAGAGGCAAAAACGAACTGCCCCATGTTTCTTTTATAAAAATGTACCAGCAGTAAGTTTTTTACCCACTGCTTAGCAGGGCTTTTTAATGGAGCCGTTCCTATATGGTGAACAAAGTTTACATTTGGAATATCTAACCTAAGTACAAAAGGATAAAACCAAGTTACCACAGTACAAAATCCGCTTTCATCAACAAAATCCTTATACTTTTTTTTAAAGCAGGAGAAACTTGACTCTTTATGAGGTATCACTTTTATAGCACAACCCAAAGATTCAAACTCATTTCTCATCTCTAAATCATCTTGTAATGATAATATTGAATGAGAGTATTCGGGTGATGAATAACGTATTATGTTATACGCTAATGCTTGGTTACCGCCATACTTTAGATTTCGGAAAATATGTAAAACTTTTTTAGTCATTTTATGAGTTACTTTAAAAATAAAAATCAGTGCTTAAATACGCCTAGATAATTAAGTCTTCGACTTTTTTTCTAGGCGCGTGAAAAGGGATAAACTCTGGATATCCAAAAACAACTCCCATAATGATTAAATCATTTTTTGCTAAATTTAATTTTCTTCTTAATTTATCCTCAGATTCTTTAGTCTGGCTAGACCAATTCAACATACAAGATCCTATGCCTTTTTCCCAAAGACTACGACAGAACCCAGTAGCAAATATAGAGCCATCAATATAAGGAGCAAAAACCTCTGAACGTGCATCATAAGCAGTTAAATCAACAACAACAACAGCGATTTCATATGGCCCTTCAATGCAAGAAAAGCCACTAAAGCAGCTTGCAACAGCTGATTTATCTTTTCTCGCAAGGTAAATTTTTATAGATTCTCTTGAGCAACTTTTTGGGTATTTATTTGCACAAACCACACTAGACTCGATTTTGTTAGTTTCAACGTCAAGATTAAGAAAGCGCCTGACTGTCGGCAACTCCATCTGGCTATCGAAACCAAAAGTTTCAGGCATACTGCTTAAACGCTTAATTAGTAGATGGTTCTCAGCTGCTAGAATCTCGGTTTTATCACAAAGAGCTTTTAAATTTTTTTTAGCTCTCTCACCTCGATTAGGATCTGAGTTCTTCATAGTCATTGATTTATCAATACTATGTGCAACCTCTCGTATTTTATGATTTTTATCTCTTAAATCAACAACAGAGCCACTATAAAGAATATGTTGTCGCAACTTATAAATAAAAAATGATAATTTATCAAAATATCTATAGATGCTTTTAAAAAAGTTAAACAATGTATATTCCTTTCTATATATTAAAAATTGTTATATTTACTTTATTTAATTTAAACTTTTGAGAATCTGTTTCTTAAATAAGTAAAGTGATAGCATTAATGCAGGAAGTTGTAATATGACTTGAAATTCAATTGAAGTAATATAATACATAATTACACTTTGAAATAAAAATATAGCACTACAGCAAGTCAGTAAACTATAGTTAAATTTTATATCTTTATATTGAGGCGTTTCATACATTCTTATTCCTAATAAAATAATGAAAGAAACCAAAGTCGCAATTGACGCCCCCATAACTTCGTAATATGGAATTAAAATAATATTTAAAATTATATTTACTACTGCAGCAACTATTGTAGAAAAAAGTGCCTTTTTGGTTTTTTTTGCGACATTATAATTAATCCCTAAAAACCCAGCTAATGCAGAAAAAACAGCACCTAGTAGTAAAAAAGGAATATACTTCCAAGCGATATAAAAATCATCTGCAACCAAAATTAACATCAACGGCTTAATACAAATTAAAATCAATGATGATATTAAAAATAAAATTACAGCATAGCCATTAAAAACCTTTGTATGGTATTCACTTGAATCTTTTGCTGCATCTTGTTCAATAGCAGAGCTTTGCCAAGATTTAAAAAAAACGGTACTAAATTGGGCTAAAATAATAGGGAATTTTGTTGCAACACTATATATACCAACACTACTCATTCCAACCATAGCAGCTAAAAGGTACCTATCCGATGCATTTGAAATCCACCACATCACAGAGTTAGGTATAAGAGGAATGCCAAAATACATCATCTCTTTTCCGTACGTAAAATTTATACCCGAACGGAATGATTTATATGCTGTTGAAACAATAAATAATAATAAAAAATCTATAAATAATGATATGATTTTAGCGTAAATAAAGCCCAATAAGCCCATATCATATTCACCTACAAATACAAAAATAAACCCTACAAACGAGATGACTTGTACAAAGTCACTTATCATATAAAGATTTAATTTCTCTATTGCTCTTGTATATTGCTTAAGAATACTTTGCAATACAAAAGCGATTAACAATACACTAAAACATATAAGTAAATGCATATTGTTAAAATATAGGTTTACTAATGGTAAGGTTAAAATGGTAACAAAAAAACCTAGTATGGATATTATTAAACCTGCATTTAATACTTGTTCTTTATTGTACTTTTTATCCACGGAGAATCTAAAAACAGCTTCCCCCATATTTACTGAAACAAAAGGAGACAATAAAATAAGGCTAATTAAAACAATATCTATTGAGCCATACTCTGCCTGCGTTAAAACCCGCGTATAAAATGGAAGCAATAAAATATTTAATGCCTTTGAACCAAAGTTTCCTATCGCATAAATAACGGTATGCTTTAAAAGTTTTTTCTCCCTGCTCACTATTTTACTGCTTCTACTAAGAATTTAAGCGATCTCTCTTTTAAATCGTCAAGTTTCCTAACAACCATTGCATTATCATATTGAAAGAGTGTGGCAACATCTTTTTCTAGCGCAGCATTACAAGCTTTACTATCTAACTGTTGGGACAATATACCTAAATTATCAAGTATACTTTCAAGTCGCGTATTTCTAGAGCCATGAGCAACAGTTATAAACTTTTTCTCAAAAATAATAGAGAAAGCTGTCCCATGAAATGAATTAGTGCAAATATAATCAGCATTAACTATTAAGTCTAAAAATTCAATTGGCCCTTGGGTATACAATACCTTACCTGGTAACTTGAGTGATTTTAAAACTGTTTTTATATTTGCATTTGGACTAACAATTATAATTTTTTTATTTTCTTGTTTTGAGAGCTTTTTAGCTAATTTAAATAGCTCTTCATTATATTCCATAATATAAATCAAAATATAATTAGAAAAGCGTTTAGTTTTAGGAAGGATTTCTAACCATTGTTCTGCGGGTTTTAAAAATACAGGATCTAGAACTTGGGTAACACTCTTGTTTGGCAGAGCTTTTGCGACTATAGGAACAGCACTTTCTTCTCTAACTGAGACATTATCAACTAAGCTAATTGCTGTAGACAAATAGCTTAACTCACTTTCATTCAAATTATCTTTACCAATACTCGCTGCATACGATACTTTTTTTGCCAGACTTTTAGGAAGGTTTAAATAATATGGTGCCAACCTAGTTATTCCAGGGTTCCAAACTTGATCACTACCAGCAATTAACACATCATATTCTTCCCAAATCCCCTCATAATAGTTATCGCTCAACTTAATATGGTTAGAAAGAAAAGATTTAAACTTTGCGTTTTTTTGTTTTTTAAAAGGATATGACAACAGGTTACTTATTAATTTTATAACACTCTTATTTTTTGGAATGATAGAAAAAGAATAGTTTTTTGTTATTTCTATTGGTCTATAGTCCACTATATCAACATCTAAGTTAGATATTTTTTTAACTGTATCTTGTAAAGAATATGCTTGTAAAACTGCACCATAATTATCTACGCAATGATATGTTATTATTCCAATTTTTTTCACATTTAACCTCAATGATGCCATGAATGAACTTTATACTACTTAGATCTAAAATTATCTTGGTTCTTCAGAAACCAATTATAAGCTTTTTGTAAACCTACCTCTAAAGCGACAGAGTATTTCCAGCCTAAAGATTCTAGTCTATCTACACTCATTAACTTTCTCGGTGCACCATCAGGTTTAGTGGTATCAAATTTTATCTCACCTTCAAATTCGACGACTTTTGCAACGGTTTCAACTAATTCACGAATAGTACAGTCAACACCTGTACCTACATTTATATGGCTTAGCATTGGCTGAGTATTACTACTGTAAATTGAAGACTCTAAATTCATTACATGAATTGAAGCAGCTGCCATATCATCAACATATAAAAACTCACGCATAGGTTTACCACTCCCCCAAGCAACTACTTCGCTATCACCGTTTAATTTAGCTTCGTGGAAACGACGAATTAATGCAGGAATGACATGTGAATTTTCTGGATGAAAATTATCGCCTGGGCCATATAAATTTGTAGGCATAACGCTTCGGTAATCACGCCCATATTGGCGATTGTAACTTTCACATAACTTTATACCGGCAATTTTAGCAATGGCATACGGTTCGTTTGTTTCTTCTAATGTGCCTGTAAGTAAGGCATTTTCACCCATTGGCTGTGGTGCTAACTTAGGGTAAATACACGAAGAGCCTAAAAATAACAACTGCTGTATATTGGCTAAATGAGCACTGTGAATAATATTACATTCGATCATTAAATTTTCGTAAATAAAATCAGCGGGGTAAGTGTTATTGGCTACTATCCCACCCACTTTTGCCGCGGCTAAATATACTTGGTCTATTTGTTCTTGCTGAAAAAAATCTAGTACCGCCTGCTGATTGGTTAAATCAAGCTCTTTTCGGTTTCGTGTAATAATTTCTACATCGCTTTGTTGCTGTAACTGTCTAACAACAGCAGAGCCGACCATCCCATTATGGCCAGCAACAAATATTCTTTGTAATTTTTCCATTGTTAAGCGTTCTCTACCGAAACAGCTAAATCAAAACCATGTTTTTTTAATATGGCATGCTGCTTCGCTTTATTTAAATCGTTTTCGACCATTTCTGCACACATTTCTTCAACGGTGATTTCAGGAGTCCAGCCTAGTTTTGCTTTAGCTTTAGCTGGGTCGCCTAATAGTGTTTCAACCTCAGCTGGGCGGAAGTAGCGAGGGTCAACCTTAACAATCACATCGCCAACTTTTACAGCAGGCGCATTATCGCCAACAATTGCTTTAACTGTTGCGATTTCATCGATACCTTCGCCAGTAAATTCAAGCTCAATACCGGCTTCTTTAGCTGATAATGCAACAAATTCGCGCACACTAATTTGCTTACCTGTCGCAATAACAAAGTCGTCGGCTACATCTTGTTGAAGCATCATCCATTGCATACGAACGTAATCTTTTGCATGACCCCAATCGCGTAATGCATCCATATTCCCAAGGTATAAACACTCTTCTAAACCTTGCGAAATATTAGCAATCGCGCGAGTAATTTTACGTGTTACAAAGGTTTCACCACGGCGCGGTGACTCATGATTAAATAAAATGCCATTACATGCATACATACCATATGACTCACGGTAATTAACAACTATCCAATAGGCATACATTTTAGCCACTGCGTAAGGCGAGCGAGGGTGAAAAGGCGTTGACTCTTTTTGCGGTATTTCTTGCACTTCACCGTAAAGCTCAGAAGTTGATGCTTGATAAAACTTGGTTTTTTTCTCAAGTCCTAAAAAGCGTATTGCTTCTAACAAACGTAACGTTCCCATTGCATCTACATCAGCTGTATATTCAGGGCACTCAAAAGAGACGGCTACATGACTTTGTGCGCCTAAGTTATACACTTCATCGGGTTGAACATCTTTAATTATGCGCGTTAAGTTAGATGAGTCAGTTAAATCACCGTAATGTAAAAAAAACTTTTGGTTTTTCTCATGATTATCTTGATAAATATGGTCTACCCTTTCAGTATTTAATGACGATGCGCGACGTTTAATACCATGTACTTCATAACCCTTGTCTAATAAAAATTCAGCTAGGTACGAACCGTCCTGTCCTGTAATCCCAGTTATTAGTGCAACTTTTTTATCTGTCATTGTAAAATTCCTTTGCTCAAACTTAAATAACCGCAATTGCTATATATAAGTTTTAATAATATCAATTAATTTAAATCTTTTATCTTATTAAGAGTACTAACAACCAATTGCTTGGCTGTTAAAAAGCTTTCGGCTTCACCATAACAACGTAATTCAGGCGCATTTCCCGATGGCCTTAAGTGAATAATATCGTTATTTATAAAAGTAATCCTTAAACCGTCTGTGTGATGAATACTTTTCACTTCCATACTACCAAAACCAAGCTTTGCCATTAAATCGGCTATATTTTTTTTACCAAGCTCAATTATCCATAAGCTTTTTTCGGTAGCAAAGTTTTGTACTCTATCGCTGTATGTATAACGGCTAGGCAAATGCTCAAGTAAGCTAGTAATACTACTGTTTTTAGCGGCGGCTAAAAGCATTAAAGCTGGTAATATGGCATCTCGTGTTGGTAGCGCTTTTAATGGCATGTTATTAATTAACACATCACTACCAAGTAAAAAGCCGCCATTGGCTTCAAAACCAGCTACTGTATTGTATTTTTTATTTAAGTTAGCAAACTCAGCTATAACATACGGTGAACCGATTTTAGTACGTGAAACATGAGTAAACTTTTCACACTTTTCTATTGCCGTATTACAACTTACTGGTACAGCTAACGCTTCTATATCTAAAGCATTAGCGCAAAGCAAACCTAAAATATCACCACGTAACCAATTGCCATTTTCATCCGATACTAATGGTCTATCACCATCGCCATCGGTTGAAAACACTATATCTAAATTATATTGTTTAACCCATTCAAGCGCTTTTAATGTGTCTTCTTCCGACACTGCTTCGGTATCAATAGGTACAAACACATCACTGCGCTCTAACGCTATAACGTCTGCACCTAAAGCAGTAAATATTTTATGATATAAGTCTCGCCCAGCACTGGAGTGTTCGTAAATACCAATACGATTACCTTTTAAAAAATCAGAGGTAAATAATGATGTATAGCGGGTAATATATTCATTTTCAGCAGCTGTATTAACGTTTAGCTCGGTTAAGCTATTTAAAGCGTTGTAGATACTCACACTGTTTATTATTGCTTGCTCATCGGCTTTGGTTATTTCACCATCGGGCCGATAAAACTTAAGTCCATTTCGATCAAACGGGATATGACTCCCCGTTATCATAATACTTGGCATATTATCTTGCATTGCTTTATAAGCCAGCGCCGGAGTAGGAATAACACCGTAATATACAACATTTAAATTAAGTTGCTTTAGGCTTTCTGCACAAGCCTGTGCCATTGCATAACTACTAGGTCGGTTATCAATTGCAATGGCAACCGTATTAAAACTAAACACTGCTTGAATTGATTTAATAAAAGCGATTGCAAATGCAGCACACACATTAGGAGTAAAATCACTCACAAGCCCTCGAGCGCCACTGGTACCAAAAGCAATACCGCTTTGCGCGATAACAGCCGCGCTTGCTAATTTACTCTTCATTTTAATCCATACAAATTAAGCTATCTTTAGATTCGCCCATAGCGATCTTCAAAACGTACAATGTCATCTTCACCTAGGTAACTTCCGGTTTGTACCTCTATCATTTCAAGTGGTATCTTCCCTGGGTTTTCTAATGCGTGAATTGTTCCTAGGGGAATATAAGTAGACTCATCTTCAGTAACTAATATAGTTTTGTCACCATTTAGTACACTAGCAGTACCCGAAACTACAACCCAATGCTCTGAACGATGGTGATGCTTTTGAATAGACAGTTTTTCACCTGGATTAACTGTAATACGCTTCACTTGATCTCGCTTTCCGAAATCAATTGAGTCGTACTTCCCCCAAGGCCGGTAAACTTCACGATGAATTTTGTGCTCTGTTCGTCCTGTTTCTTTTAATTTTTTCACTATTTCTTTAACGTTTTGCACTTGATCTTTATTCGCAACTAAAATAGCATCTTTGGTTTCAATAACTACTAAATTATCTACGCCGACTGTCGTTACTAATTTATTTTCGGCATATATATAGTTATTGGTAGAGCCAACTGAAATAACATCGCCTTTAAACACATTATTATTTTTATCTTTAGCTGATACTTCCCATAAAGCAGAAAATGATCCTACATCGCTCCAACCGGCATCCATGGGCACAACCATTACATCGTTGCTTTTTTCCATAACAGCATAATCTACGGAGTCATCAGGGCAGGTTTCAAATATGTTTTTGTCAACGCGAACAAATTCTAAGTCTTGTTCAGGTGCTGCAATAGCTTTCTTGCAAACCTTTAGTATTTCAGGAGCAAATTTAGCAAGTTCATCAAGATAACGGCGAGCTTTAAATAAAAACATACCACTATTCCAATAGTAATCACCGCTTTCCAAGTATGCCTTTGCGGTTGTTGAATTGGGCTTTTCTACAAATTCACTCACAGAAAAAGCATCGCCTACTTTTTCACCCGATTTTATATATCCGTAACCTGTTTCAGGTTTAGTAGGTACAATGCCAAAAGTTACCAATTTATCGTTATTTGCATAGGGTAGTGCTTTTTCCACAGAGGAAGCAAATGCCTCAGAATTTTCAATTACGTGATCTGCTGCAAGAACAAGTAAAATAGGTTCTTCACCATCTGCAGCATTAGAGATAGCGTTTAATGCTGCTAGTGCTATTGCTGGGGCTGTATTTCTGCCAGCTGGCTCTAAAATAATTCCACTATGTTTAAAGCCACCTAATCGCATTTGCTCAGCAGCAATAAATCGGTGTTCTTCATTACAGATTACAACAGGCGCAGAATGCTCTATTCCAGCTAAACGGGCAATTGTTTGCTGAAGCATTGACAACTCCCCCGCAATAGTTAAAAATTGTTTCGGGTATAATTCGCGTGAAAGAGGCCATAACCGAGAGCCCGTGCCACCAGCCATGATAATAGGTGTGATCATAAATTGTTTTCCAATTTTTAATTTTTATGTAAGTAATTAAACATTTTACACTATCTGATTAGCCTGTCGGCTTCCTCGTCATGTTGAAAGTACCATTTAGTGTGTTTATGCACATTATCATTTAATAGTAATTCTCTTTCAGTAAACCATTTGTATTCAGAGTGCTGTTCTATCGGTAACGACAATAAATCACCATCAAAATAAATCTCGTAAGCTAATACAACGTAATGAGTTGAGAAGTTTTCATCAGAGAAATTATCATTATAAAAATGTTGATAAACACCCTTAAATTTTGATTCAACTTGAAATAACCCCAGTTCATCACTTATTAAACGTCTAAATGCGCTGTCAAACTTTTCATCTTTTAGTATTCTCCCGCCTGGCACAAACCATGCTTTTTTGGCAGGACGATTTTTACGTTTACCTAGTAATATATCGTTATTATTATTTCGTACAATTAAATCTATCGATACAAGTGGAGTCGACTTTATAACTGTTTTAAAAGTGTTTAATGGGAGCATATTGTCTAATTATTTTTACCTTGATTTGTAAAATACCTTACCAATACAAGTACCGTACTTAATAAACCACCTAACAACACACCCACAACACAGATCAACGCACGCTTTGGACCTGATTTTTCTTCTGGTACTAAAGCCGGGTCAATCGTTTTAAATACATATTCGTCTCGTACATTAGCAAACATAATGGTTTTGGTTTGCTCTTCTATTAATTTATAAAGCACACTGCGTATATCAGCTATTTTTGTTTGATTTAATTGTTTAGTTAAAAATTCACTACTTCTATTTGCCTCATCTACATCACGGTTTTTCATCTCGGCGTTTATATCTTGTATTAACCAGTTAACCCATTGCTGAGCAACAACTGGCGATTTATGCTCTACAGACAGGCTAATCATTCCTGTGTCTTTCAATTCGTTAACGCTAATAACCTCAATAAACACTTTGTAAGCTTCTTGCAGTGAAGGCTCTGCCTGTTTAGGTGCTTTCACTTCACGTAGCCATGTATTGTTAGCAGGGTCATATACATCTGGGTCATAAGTTAAGGTATTTGTACTTAAATCCCACGATTCAACCGCCATTAAATTAGGTAGTAAATTATGCTTTTGAATAAAATTACTGGTAAATTGGCGCGACTTTAGTATTTCGATAGCTAACTGGCTTTTATTACTTGTATTACCACCACCCAAATTAACACCAGCTAAACTAGCAAGTCCACCAAATTGGCCTGCTAATGCGCCCAAGCCACCATTTTGTTGCTCTTCAGCTGGGGCTAATAACGCCTCCGATTTATAAATATTAGGCTGATTAATGGCGTAAAAAACAGAGGCAACAGCAAATAATGCTGTGATTACGATAATTATCCATTTGCCTTGCCAAATTGCAGTAAATAGTTCACGAAGGTCAATTTCGTCATCTGCAGCATTATAATTAACCACTGGTGCATTTTTTTGATTTAGATTGTTTAAGTTATTTTCCATGTAAATCTCATAAGTTCAGCTATCAGCTGTCAAAATTGAATTAATAGCTTTAATTAAAAGCTATTAATTCAATATATTTAATACCGGGTTATTTAAAGCCTAACTTTATTAGATACCGCTTATTGCTGCTACTGCCACACCAAGTTGATAAAGTATCTGTGTAGCTGTACTCCAAAGTGTTAACCTGTCCATGTGGCCAGCATCCATTGGTACAACTATTGTATCACCTGGCTCTAACTGCTCAGCATTATTAGCTGCAAACCAGCCGCCGGTATGAGGTATTTTTACCGAGCCATTTGCTTTTATAATGTAAATACGGTCTTCGTCAGCGCGATCTTTTAAGCCACCACTTGAGTTAATGTATTCGTCAACGCTTACACCTTGCCTATATAAATGCGAGGTAGAGTAGTTAACCTCACCTATCACACTAATTGAATCGCGCTTGCTTGGCACATAAAGTGTATCGCCATCTTGTAACACTAAATTTTGTTTATTATTAACTATTAGTGGAAGGTCAATAACTAATCGCCCTACTGCCTCTACGCTGGCTAAATCATTAAGTAGTTTGTTCATTTCTTCATACGAAAGTGTATTACTACCTATTGAACCTTGAAAACTTTTTGAAGCTATGTCACGGCGCAGCTCTGTTGATAAACGTGCAAGCTGCTCTTGCTCTTGCTGTTTAATCGATGTGCGAGTAAACACAGCTGCTTTTTGCTCTGCAAACGTAGAAAAACCACCGGCACGCTCTAATAGCTCTGTTAATGTTTCGCCACGGCGTATTGTATAAATACCCGGAAATTTTACCTCGCCTTTTAATTCTACTTTTACGTTTTCTTGCCAATTTGGAATAGCAAATACGTTAATGCTGTCTTTACTTTGTAATGTAATATTACTTTGTAAGTCGCCGCGCATTGCACTTTCAAGGTCTAAGCGTAAGTGCTCTATTTTAGAGGCATCACTTGCTACAATACGCGTGATCTCAGCTTGCTTAACATAAGCAGACTCAAGTAAGCCGCCTGCTGCGGTTACTAAATCACGTACCTCACCGCCTACCATTAATGGGTAAATACCTGGGAAAGTTACGTTACCGCTAATTTCAACAAGCTGCATGGCTTGGCTCACAGAAGCCTGTTGTTTAAACTTAGCAATAATTGGCGCAAGTAAGTTATGACGACTAAATAATGCGTAGTCTTCTGGCTTAAGCTCTTGCTCTGCTGCTTCCTTGGTTTTACGTTTAGAAATTTCAGCAATGGTTAGTGCTTTATTTTCATCAATCACAAACTTGTCGTCTTGTTGACTAATACCAACGTATTTTTCAAATTGTTTTTGCTCGAACTTATGCCATTGTTCGGCTTTTTGCTGTTGCTCTTGCTGTTCTTGACTTAGTGCCATATTAGCAAGTGCTGATTTTTCAGCTTCTTTTTCTTCAAAACGGCTGAATACAACAATTTTGTCATTCGCTTTTAGGGCTAGGTTATTTTCAGGGTTTTTTATTATGGCTTGAGCTACATCAAACTGGTGCGCTTCTATATCACCATTAATGTTTATTTCGCGGATCACTAAACCATAGCTTAGATCGGCTTGTGGGAGTAAGTCTCCACGTACTGATTTTAAAACATCAGAAATACGCTTACCTTGATGCCACTGATAATTACCAGGGCGAGCTACCGCACCAATTAGGCTTATAGAATTTTGATATTGTGAGCTAACGGAATTAAAACGAATACGATCGCCATCTTGCGGGATATAGTTTATTTGTGATTTAGAAAAATCGATAGAAAGAACTTCTTTGCGGTCAAAATTAAAGCGCTCCACCACGGCATTTTTAGCATATGCATCGGGCTTAAGGCCACCGGCCATCGTTAGCAATTGCTTTGCAGACTCACCTTTTTTTAGCTCAAATATTGCAGGGCGTTTAACTAACCCCTCAACGCGAACCTGTGCACCTACAGGAGGAACAAACACAACATCACCCGGCTTTAATACTATGTCATTGCTGCTATCGCCTTTAATAAGTAGGTCATACAAATCAAAGTTAGCAACAACCTTACCGGCGCGTTTAACTTGAATATTACGAAGCGAGGCAATATCCGATACACCACCACTTACAAACAGTGCATGCGATACCGTTGTTAACGAAGAAACACTATAGCTACCTGGTTTATACGCTTCACCAAGCACTAAAATACGCATACTACGAAGCTGGCCAAGAGATACAAAAGCTTTTACGCCTATGACTTCTTGTTCTACTTTTACTTTTATTAAATCTTTAATTTCGGCAAACGTTAAGCCGGCAACTTCTACCGGGCTTAAATCAGGAATGCTTATTCGGCCTTCACGGTCAACAGTTACATCAAAACTGTCGCTTTCTTTTCCGTAAAAGCTTATTTTTAATTGATCGCCAGGCCCTACTATATAAGTATCGGGTACCGCTGCATTTTCGCTTGGCATAAAGGTGGTAGGCTCGCCAGCAAATAACTCATAACCGTACGGTTTTAATTCGTCTGTTTTTGGCTTAAAACGCTCTTCGTCGGTTAAGTTTGTTTTTTCTTGTTCCGGGCGTTCACCAATAGTTGATTGCTGCTTATCACTATTTTGAGCATTAGGTTGGCTTGTTCCGGTGATTGTAGATACATCTACACCATACTGTTTAGCAAGCGCTTCTTGTTGAGCTTTTGGCAGTTTTTTAAATTGCTCAATTTGAGAGGCGGTTGGCGTAAAAGCCATTGCGCTAAGACTACAAAGCAGTATAAAAGCACTAAAAAAATATGTTAAAACTTTCACGAGTAGGTATATCCCTAGTTCTACAACCAAAATCGGTCGCCATAATACATTAAATTTAGATAAATAAAAAAGGGACTTTCGCCCCTTTTTTCATTTTAATGTCATTTATATTCGTTAGTGTAGTTAAAAACTATAAACTAGCGTTAATGACGTTTCTGTATCTGTGCTTTCTTCATCGTCAGCAACGTCTGAGTTGTTGATAACGTTAAAAGCTACTTTCATTTGTAATGAACCATTAATTTTGGCAAGCAATGCAGTTTCTGAGCGAGTCTTAGTATTTGAGTCACCGTATTCAACAGCCACTAATTGAGTAAAACGCGCATTTTCAGAAATCTGCCAGTTGTAATCAAGCTTACCTAAAGCAATTATTTCACTGTCGCTTTCGCCAGCTAAAAGGTTACCGTTTTCGTCTACTTGAGTACTGTCATCTGAGTATTCAAAAAACTTATAACCCGGACCAAACTCTGCATTTAACCACATGTCGTCTTCGTTAAGTAAACGAAGACCGTAACCTGCAGATATTACAGACTCAGTTCTATACGCACCAAAGTAATCTGAAACGTGTGAACCATAAATGAATAAATGCGAGTGCTCTTCATTTAATTTGTAATTACCTTGCGCAGAAGCAGAGTACTTTTCGTTAGTACGCTGCTTTTCTTTGTCGCCGTTGTCGTCTTCAACTTCATCTTCTTTATAGATGCCGTCGATTTTGTACTCGTTATCCCAGTTTTCTAAGTGGTGTAATACTTTAAGGCCACCTTTAAGCGTGGTTGTTTCTGTATTACCACTAGTGACAATTGCACCAAGTTCACTCGTCACTTCCCACGTTTTTTGTTCTGCGTCTTCAGCGAATGCGTTGGTTGCAGCAGATGCTGCAACTAAAAGTGTTAAAAGCTTTAATTTCATTAAAAATAACCTATTTAATACTAAGAATTAGTCTTGCTTGTGTAAATGAACATCCATTTGTGGAAACGGAATATTAATATCTGCATCATCTAGTGCAATTTTAATATTTTCCATTAATGACCAGTATGTAGGCCAATAGTCGGCAGAATTAACCCAAGGGCGAACAACAAAGTTTACGCTAGAATCACCTAACTCATTTACAGCAACTGTATAGGCAGGATCTTTAAGTAAACGGGTTTCTGCGTCAAGCACTGATTTTAATACTTCTTTAGCTTTACGTAAATCAGCATCGTAACCAACACCAATAACTAAATCGATACGGCGTGTAGATTCGCGAGAGAAGTTAGTAATAGCACCAGACATAATTTGAGAGTTAGGTACAATGATTACTTTATTATCTGGAGTACGTAATTCTGTTGAAAATATTTCTATTTTTTTAACAGTACCCATTTTTCCGCCTGCTTCAACAAAGTCACCAGACTTAAAAGGACGAAGTAAAATAATTAGCACACCAGAGGCGAAGTTTGATAATGAACCTTGCAGTGCTAAACCAACAGCTAAACCTGCAGCACCCAAAATAGCTATAAATGACGTTGTTTCTATACCAATCTGTGAAAGTGCCATTAATATTGTTACAGCAAACACAAGTGCAAACACTATACTTGCAACAAATGACCCTACAGCTTTATCTACTTTCTTTTTAGCAAAGCCTTTTTCAGTTAAGTTAGAACAAAACTTAGCAACACGACTACCAATTAAAAAGATAACAAGCGCTACAACAGCTTGAATACCATAATGTAAAATTAGGCCTGAGTTTTCATTTAGCCAATTAAGTACTGAATCCATATTTACTCCGATTTGTTTATGTAAGCGATTTTCAGGAAATATTATACATTAATTTACAATTAATTCTCATAAAACAATGAATTCATACTACAAAAACGAAACATTTTTTATTTTTTAGCCAATAAATTTCCAACGCAATTTATTTATTTTGCATGAACTGAAGATCTCTAACGCTATCTTTTTAAATTATTTTATTTATTTTAGCTTTTAGGGCTTCACAAGGTTTATTATTTTATGTATTATGCGCGCCACACCAAACAAGGTGTTGTAGTGGCGGTTGTAGCTCAGTTGGTAGAGCCCCGGATTGTGATTCCGGTTGTCGCGGGTTCAAGCCCCGTCAATCGCCCCATTTTTCTCCTTTTATTTATCTCTCCTATAAAAATAAAAAAAACCTCATATAATATTTTTTTGTATTCTACTTATCCTGCATTTATACAAGTTAACAAAGAAATTTAAGACTTTTTTGCTATTTAATATTTTATCCATAGCGTCAAAAACATAAATTTAACCTTAAGTCTGTTTTCTTTACATGAAAACAAAAAGTGCTACCTTAGTTAAGCATGAATAGATTTTAGTACCAGCGACTAGTGCATCTTTACAGGATTTTAAAACAAACATGATAAAGCGTCTTACTTCTATTTTATTACTTAGTTACGTTACCTTACACAGTTTAAACGTTAAGGCTCAAGACGATATCCCTTATGTGAAGATGTTAGGTGAAATACAGTATCTAATTTCAAACAAACAATACTCAAAAGCATACAAACAAAGTCAAAAATATTATAAATACTTAGGTGAGCCCGACTTTGATTATTTGTTGGGTATTTCTGCTCTTAATTCAGGTGTATCGGCTCCCGCTGTATTTGCATTTGAAAGAGTAGTAGAAGACAAGCCACAGTGGTATGAAGCTCGTTTATATTTGATTAAATCTTATATTACGGCCAATAACTTACCTGCTGCAAACTCTCAAGCTTTAGCTTTAATACATAACAAGACTGCCTCTGATAGAGTAAAAACTGCCGCGCAAAATTTATTAGAAATATCTCAAAATAAACAACGTGTTAATGCACGTTCGTTTAATCAAAGTATTGAATTTGCTTATGGCAAGGATGGTAACGTTAATGCGGGGACGTCTGAAGATACTATATTAATTCCTAATTTAGGTGAGTTTTTACTTTCGCCAGATAGTAAAAGTACTGACGATAGTTATGTAAAATTAAATTATAGAGGCCATTATTTACACCCTATAGATCAACAAAGCGCTTTATCTGTAGGTATAAGTACTGACTGGTATAAATTTAGCGAGTTATCACAATACGACCGTATAAATACGCGTTTATCAGCTCGCTACCAGCAGCAGTTAAACAACACCCGCTGGTATGTGCAAGCAGGCGTTATCCCTTTGCTGTTAGATGGCGAACTATATAGAACAGAAACATCAGTTGTTGGCGGGGCTAACTACCAATTAGATAAACAGTTAAGCCTTTTTAGCGCAGTAACACTTGGCCATATAAATAACTCGTTTGATGAAAAGTTAGATAACTCTTTTTACTCGCTCAATATTGGCGCAAGCTATATGTCATCAAGTTGGTTACATAGTGTAAGTGCTAACCATAAAAGCGAAATTGCAAGTATTGATACTGGTGACTTTAATGCGAGAAATATTAACGGAGTATACTATCAAGTAACCGCTCTACTTGGCCAGCAGTGGCAGTTGTCGGCTCAAACTGGCTATCAGTGGATTGAATACCAAGATGAGCACCCTTTATTTATGCAAGATCGTGACGATAGCTTGTTAATACTTTCAAGCTCATTGCGGTACTTAGTCACTAAACAATTAGCCGTACAGTTAGCGTTAAACTATCAAGATAAAACTAGTAATATTTCGCTGTTTGAATACGACCGCTTTGATACTAATTTAAGCGCTAGTTACTCATTTTAATTTAAGGTAATTATGAAACATTTAATCCCATTATTAACCACCTTACTTTGTGTGAGTTTTTACGCGCAAGCTAATACAACGGCTGCTGGCAAAACTATTTTGGCCAGAGGTGCGGTAGTCGCTACCGATGCCACCTCCGATCAGCAAAGATCTTTAAAACGACGCGACACTGTATACGGCGTAGATAGAATAACAACCGGCGAAAAAAGTAAGGCCCAATTTTCAATGTCTGATGGGGGCTTAATTGCATTAAAAGAAAACTCAGTACTAAATATTGCAAATTATGATTTTGATGCAGTTACACAGCAAGGCTCTGCGTCAATAGAGCTAATTAAAGGCGGGTTACGCTCAATTTCAGGTGTTATAAAAAAGAACGGCGGTTCTTACAACGTTAAAACACCGGTAGGCTCTATTGGTATACGTGGAACACACTTTGAATTACAGCTAGTTGATGGCGATATGTACGTTGCCGTTTGGGACGGTGCTATTGACCTTACCTTAGAAGATAACAGCATTTTATCACTTGGTAGTAATGAACCCTTTTCATTTGCGCAAGTTACGTCTTTAGGGGATGTAATAAAAACCACCCAAGCCCCAGCTATTTTTACCCAAAGCATAGCTTCTATTAACATTAATGGTGAATCAGACGCTCAGCAGGAACAAATAACAGAAAATAGCGTTTCAGAAAATATCGCTTCAGAAAATATCGAAGATGCCGATATACTCCTCACTGATATTTACGCAGAACAACAGTTTCAAGCGGTTAGTAATGCGTCTTTAATTGACCAAATAGCCCAACGACAAGGTATTTTTAATTACCAAGCAACGAGTTTTGACGTTTCGTCAAGCTTAGGTGAAGTAAGCGACTTTTCTATGTCTATGGCGGTCGATTTTGATAATGGCACTGTTCCTGATGGAGAAATAAGTTTTAACGATGCTGGCGGAAATTGGTACGCTGCTTATAGCGGCTTTATTGATTTAACCAAATTAGATTTGGCCGTTACTTTTGCCTCACATAATAACAATAAAGCTACTGGTGAAATTGATGCTATTTTTTTAAACGATATAAATACCATCACTGGCGACTTTAATCTAAATGAAATAAGTAACCCAGTAATTAACACCTCAGGCTCGTTTAGATTAGAGCCCTAAAAAATTAATATATAAAGCTTTTTATTGGAGTATGTAAAATGACAGCAAAAAACCTTTTTTTGCACGGTTTAATGGTTTTTTTGCTAAGTGCATGTGGCGGCTCCTCAGAGGAGGCGTCTCAGCAAGAGTCTGTATCTACGCCTGTAGAGCTAGATTCCCCATCTTCCTTAGCTAATACAATTAACTTAGCGGGAGTCACTGGCGAAACAATCACTACTAAAGTACAAGTTTCTGGTGCTGTAGCTGCAAGTCGAGGTGTTGTAGGTTCAGCCATAGCCAACTCTCAGGCGACAATTACTCTTTCACAAATTGATGAAATAATACAAGGCAATATTACTTTTTTACTTAGCGTATCAGACCCTGACGGTATAAACGCAGTAAACTTAGTACTTCCGAGTGTGAGTAAAAGCTTACCTATATGTACACAAGAATGTGGAACCGATTTTGAACAATCTGTAATAGGCCTCAGCCCCTACTTTTACGGTATTGATGCTGGTGATTTACGCCTAGAAATATGGATTACTGATAGCCTTAACAACCAAGTTCTGGCAGATGCAATTACTTTTAGTTGGCAACCTTACAAAATTGAAGGCACGACGGTTCAGCGAGATAATCAAACTATAAACTTATCATGGCAGGCGAACGAAAACTTAAATCGTTATAATGTTTATTTAGCAACAGAAGCCGGTATTACCCCTGAAAATATAAACGATTTAGAAAACGGCCAGCAGTTTTTAGGTTTATCTGATACAACATTTAGTATTAGCGATACATTAACGGATAAAAGCTATCAAATTCTGATCACTGGCGTTGATGGCAGTGGTGAAAGTGGCTTTGCCGAAGTTATAAATGTTGCTCCTTTAGGGGGGACGCTAAACTTTGCTCCAATGGCATTTAACGATCAATATAACGTTAATGAAGACCAAGAACTACTAAGTAATGTACTAACTAATGATACCGATGAATACAACAGCACTCTTATTACAAACACCACTGCACAAGTAAGCCCCCAACATGGCAGTGTTATAATAAATTCAAGCGGCGAATTTACTTACACCCCACGCGCTAATTTCAACGGCGTTGATGCTTTTAGTTATCAGGTAATTAACGAGTTAGGCATGACAGATACTGGCATTGTGGAAATCACCATAAATGCTGTAAATGATGCACCCATTGCGCTTGATAATACCTATAATATAGACTCAGACGGTACTTTATCTATAATAGCCCCCGGCTTATTAGCCAATGATAGCGATATCGATCTTGATACACTTACCGTCGATACAACACCGGTAGCCTCACCTACTAAAGGCAGTATTACACTTAATACAGATGGTAGCTTTGAATATATAGGCAGCGCCAATATGCAAGGTACTGATAGTTTTCAGTACCGTATAGTTGATGCTCAAGGCGCACAAGCTGTTGCAAATGTAACCATTAATGCTTTCGATCAGAATAGCCCTCCTTCAACGTCTAATGACAGCTATAGCCTAGCTGAAGATACCACTCTTGTAGTTGACGCTGCGCAAGGGTTACTGGCGAATGACACAGATCCGAATGATGATACCTTTATTATTGATGATAGTTATTTAGTCTCCCCTTCTCATGGCCAATTACTGTTAGCCACAGACGGTAGCTTTTCATACATTCCAGATCCCAATTACTACGGAATTGATGAATTTCAATACCAAGTAATTGATGCTTTAGGCGCTACGGCATCCGCAACGGCAACACTTACAATAAACAGCATGCCAGATAACCCGGTAGCCCAAAACGATGAGTACCAATTTCAATATAACCAAACACTTAGTATTGCAACTGAAAACGGCTTACTCAAAAATGACGTAAATATAGAGCCTGGCGGTTTAACGATTAACACAACCCCTGTTGTAAATGTGCAAAGTGGTACGCTAACACTAAGTAATGATGGCTCGTTTACTTACGAGCCGAACTCAGATTCATTAGATGTGGATAGTTTTACTTATTCGGTTATTAACGAACAAGGCTTAGAGGCATCTGCACAAGTTATTTTAATTAAAACAGGCTCAAACTCTCCAGCAAAAGCTAATAATGATCAATATACGTTAGCAGAAGACAGCCCTAGTACGCTATTAAATGTATTAGAGAATGATACTGATGCTAATGACGATACAATTACACTTATAAATATAGCCAATACAGTGGGTACAGCACAGATTGTTAATAATAGTATTGAGTATACACCTGAGCCTAATTATTTTGGCGAAGTCACTCTAAGTTATACAATTTCTGATGGCGTTACAGATGTTGCACCACTATCAAGCACTGCAACTGTAATGCTTACAATTATACCTATTAATGACACGCCTATAGCCACGCCAGATAGTGCCTCTATGGAAGAGGATGCATCACCTATATTGATTGATGTACTCGCTAATGATAGCGATATAGATGGTGATAATTTAACTATTACAGATGTTGTTACTGACTTAGGCATGGCTTCTGTTGTTGGTAATAAAATAGAATATACACCCACGCCAAACAGTAATGGTGTAGCCATTGTTTCTTACACAATATCAGATGGTAACGGGGCGAGTGACAGTGCTAATTTGCAAATAACGATCTCCCCTACTAACGATGCCCCAGAGGCAAATCCAGATAGTATTACCATTGCTGAAGACGCTCAGGGAACACTGATAAATGTACTCAGCAACGATACTGATTTAGATGGTGATAACTTGACCATTAGCTCTGTAACAAGCGATATGGGGAATGCCTCACTTATAAATAATTTAGTTCAATATACGCCAAGCGCTAATGCAAATGGCACCGCCACTATTAATTATATTTTAACTGACGGTGTCGAAAGTGATACAGGTACTCTAACGGTCATAATTACACCAGTGAATGATGCACCCACTGCGATAAATCAAGCATTTTCCATAGATGAAAATGCAACTGATGGTGAGTTAATCGGCACTATTTCTGCAACCGACATTGAAAATAATACGCTTAGTTTTAGTTTAAACAGCGGTGAGACAGGGCTATTTAATATAAATAGCGCCAGTGGGTTGTTAACCGTAAATGGTACCCGCCCATTTGATTACGAGACTGCAACTCAGCACACTGTAAATGTTGATATTACAGATAATGGTTCACCAAATGAAACAACTACAATAACGGTTACCGTTAATATTACTGACGAAGCTACTGTACTTATACCAGTTGAAGATGACACTTTTGGGCGGCCACTTAGTGGACAAATTGATCTTTCGCGTGTTTTTTCTGACGGTGAATTCAACGACAGTATTGAGCTTAATACTAACCTTTATTTTGTAGGTTACAATATCAATGAAGATTCAGACATTATTATTGCCTCTTACTCAAATAACGGCGATATAAACACTGAATTTAATGGTACTGGTTTTAAAACTATTGATTTTGGTGAAGATGAAAAAGCCACTGCTGTTATCTCTGGTGGTGGTGATTTATTTATAGGTTATTCAAGTTTTGATGGCGTAGTTACAGAAGCCTGCTTATTAAAAATAAGCGTTACCGGAGTTGTAAGTACTAACTCAGGCGAAGGTAATACCGGCACAAAATGTACAACACTTGCAGGCGAGTCTGTAATAAACGACCTAGAGTTCACAGACAATAAAGTTCAAGGCGTTGGTTACTCGGCAAATGGCACAGATAAAGACAGTTTATTTCTTAAATTTGATATATCGACTCTCGCTTACGAATCCGGCAGCCCAGGTATAGTGGATGTAAGTGGTAATAATCGTGATGACGAAGCGCATGCAATTAGAAATTTTGGGAACTCTGAACTTCTGGTTGTGGGTAGCGCTATAGGTGAAGAAAACGATTTAGATGCGACTGTTAGGTATCTTCTTCCTGACGGTAACAATAGCGGTAGCTTTAACTCAGGTAACGCACTTATTTTAGACTTATCTGATGAAGAAGGTGACGATGAGTTACTTGCGATTGGCGGCATAAATGCCGTGGACTTTATGGCCTTTTTAGGTGGCTATGTCACCCACTCTTCTGGTGAAAAAGAAGCCGTTATAATCTCAGTTGATAGTGATGGCAATATAGATGAGGATATTGGCAATGATGAAGGTATCGCGATCTATGATATCGATGATAACTCTGGTACGGGTGACGGCGGTGCAATAATTACAGGCGTAAAATACGCCTCAATGAGTAACCAGCTAATACTTTCAGGTACAACTGGTATTGATGCTAGTGATACCGATAAAAAATCGCAGTTATTCTCAGCACGTATATCTATGTCTGATAGAGAGCTCGACGCTGGTTACGGTGATTCTGGTATTAATATAACCTCAAACATAATTGGTCATCAATCCGCTAACGCTTCAACTATCGATGAAAACGATACATTATGGCTCTCAGGTAAGTTTAACGATTCGACTAATGAACCTTTTATAACTTCAGTAACCAGTAATGCAAACCTGTTTACTGATTTTTCAGCAGATGGGTATACTAGTTTAAATAATTTAACTATCAGTTCTGATGATCAATCTTCAAACATTTTAAAACTTCAAAATGGCCTCCACGCCAACAAATATATTAGTGCATCGGTGGCGCAATATAACACCAGCAACAAACTGGTATTAACGCGCTATACGAATAGTGGAATTATTGATACTAGCTTTAGTATTGATGGACACAAAACGATTGATATTAATATTGCTTTTAAAAACATAACTACAGTTGAGCTCAGCGATGGAAGCATAGTTATTGTTGGTACACGTATAAACGGTATAAGCGAAGAAGGCTTTATAGCAAAAGTAGATCAAGATGGTAACCTTGATGATGATTTTGCAACTGACGGGGTTTATACAACAACAGATATTATTGATACTGATGTTTACTTTTCCGATGTCGCGATTGATAGCGGTGATCACATTGTTGCTGTTGGAACCGCAACCAGCCAAGGCGTTTTAAGATCATTTGCAACCATGGTAAAAAGTGATGGTAAGTTAGAGGGTAGTTTTGGTTCTAGTGGCGCTTATTATGGTGAAGTAGATGAGTTTTTTGAAACTATCTATATAGACGACAATAAAGATATATTTATTGCTGGGAAGCAAGTTACTGGAAGCGATTCACAGTTATTAATGGTTAAAATAGACGATGATGCCAACAACATATTTACCTATGTTGATACCAGCCTCACGACAGACTTAGCAGACAGAGCTGCAAAAGTGTTAGCTGATAACTCAGGAAGCATTTATCTGATTGCAAACGAAGGTACCACACCTAATCAAGCTGTTACTTTAAAACTAAAGCCTGATGGCACCCTAGATACCACCTTTGCGCTTAATGGTGTTGGGCAATATCAACTCGCGTCGGGGAGCGATACAAAAGTTGCCGATGCAGCGTTAGATACTTCAGGTAATATCATTCTAATTGGTATGAGTGAGGCAAAAGGGTTGATTGCTCGTGTTTTAGCTGACGGCACAATAGACACTTCGTTTGGCCAAAATGCACTTGGCTATTATCAAGCTGAACAATGCGATAGCACCCATGAATTTACATCAATACTTTTACAAACTGATACTCAAATTGTACTTAGCAGTACATGCTTTGACAGCACCTCTAACAACGTGAGTATATCTAAGTTTGATTTCTATGCAGATGGAGTTAAGCCTTAAATATGAGAGTTGAATTTTTTGGGGTTAGAGGGTCTATGCCTTCGCCAGGTAAAAATACACATATTTTTGGTGGAAATACTTCGTGTGTGTATATAGAACAAAGTAATGGACAAAGTTTAGTTTTAGACTCAGGTACCGGCATAGTAGAGCTTGGTGAGCGCTTATTAAAAAATACACACCCCATAAATATATTGCTAACACATAATCATTGGGATCACATTCAAGGCTTCCCCTTTTTTAAGCCTATTTATCAAGCTGATCGTGAGATTACCATTACAGTGGGAGATGTTGACGACGCGGCTAGTAAAAATGCAATATTAAAACAAATGGAAGGTTCTTACTTTCCCGTTACGCACCAAGATTTACCTGCAAATATTACGCTTGATACACAGCGTTCGTCACAAGAAAGCTTCACAGTTAACGATTTTTTTGTAACCACAGCCCCACTAAATCATCCTGGCGGTGGCACTGCATATTGCGTAAATGCAAATGGAGTAAAAATAGCTTACGTTACTGATAATGAGCTCAACCCACCAGGAGAAGTTAAAACAACGGTTAATGAGTGGGCACAGTTTATAAAAGGCGCCGATTTATTAATACATGATGCCCAGTTTACAAATGATGACATGCCAATAAAGCATGGCTGGGGTCATAGTACAATAAATCAGGTGGCTGAACTTGCTGCAAAAGCTGAGGTTAAAAACATTGCTGTAATTAGTCACGATCCTGCGCGTTCAGATACCGAGCTATTAGAAATAGAACAATACTTACAAGCTAACTATAAGAGCTTATCAATAGAATGCGCTCGTGAAGGCCGAGTTTTTAAATTTGCACCCATTAAGGATTAGCGCCAATTAATAACTCTCTTATCCCAAAGATTTATAGACACTTTTTTATCGGTGTAACCATTACACTTTTAGTCGCTGCTGTTGAGCTGTTTTCTTCTGGCGCTCTTGCTCAATTATTAAACAGGGTTGAAGGTATACTTTACGACTCAAGATTAGTGTTAACCCTCCCCTCTACAGCAAAGCAATATGATGAATCAGTGGTTATTATCGATATAGATGATAAAAGTATGGCAGAACAGGGGCGCTTTCCTTGGAGCCGTTCAAAAATAGCTGAGCTAGTTAATAAATTAACTGAAGCCGGCGTTATTGTTATTGCTTTTGATATATTTTTTTCCGAACCAGAAATAAACCCCATTAGCCAAATAGAGTCACAGTTCCCTAACTTTATAAACAGTAACAAATTGAAAGTTAGCGAGGTTAAACAAAAAATTGATGCCGATTCCAAATTGGCTAAAGCACTGTCTAATAACGATACCGTACTAGGTTTTTTGTTAAATAATGACGCTCACCAGCACACCAACCCACTGCCTAGCAGTAGTGTTTATTGGGCCCTTAATGATCAAAAAAACTCACAGTTTAACGTATTTTCAGGCGCTGCCGTTAATATACCCACGTTGCAAAACAACGCTTCTGGCAATGGCTTTATTAATGCACACAGTGAGCATGACGGCTTTATTCGAAAAGCATCTCTTGTAAATAAAATAGGGAATACACTTTACCCCTCTTTAGCGCTCGAAGCTGCCAGACTTTATACACTTGCTGACAAAATTGAGACTCGCTCTCATATTTTAAATGGGATTACACTATTTGACGCAATTAAGTTGAACAATCAGTGGATACAAACCGATGAATACGGAAAAATACTCATTCCATATAAAGGCCCCGAAGGTAGTTTTACGTATTATTCAGCAACAGATGTTTTAAAAGACAAAATTGGAGAAGCTGAGCTTGAAGGGTCAGTTGCTTTTATTGGCACATCAGCCATTGGCTTAGCTGATTTAAGAGCTACGCCAGTTGGGTTACAGTACCCAGGAGTTGAAGTACATGCCAATATATTTCGAGGATTAATTCATCCTGAAATACTTCCTGCACAGCCTAGTTGGTCATCTGGCGCAACGTTATTAATAATCGTGGTTGTGGGTATTTTATTAACTATTTTAAGTTATAAAAAAAATGCTAGATACATTGTGACGGTGACTTTGTCTGTCGCAGCCTTAGTTGTATTATTTAACTTTTACTTATGGAGCATAGAAAAAATAAGTTTGCCGCTGCTTTTGCCCCTGCTACTCATCGCAATATTATCTGGTTACTATATATTTGTGGGCTCAATAGCAGAAATGAAACACAGTCGAAAAATAAAATCGATGTTTGATCAATATGTGCCTCCTGATCATATTAACCAGCTTATTAATCAGTCCAGTAATCTTCCACAGCAAAGTGTTAAACGAAACATGACCGTATTATTTGCAGATATTCGTGGCTTTACTTCATTATCTGAGAATATGTCTGCCCACCAATTAAGTGAATACTTAAATCAATATCTCTCTGCAACAACTGAAATTATCTTCAAGCACAGTGGTACAATAGACAAGTATGTCGGCGATATGATTATGGCCTTTTGGAATGCCCCTCTTAAAGACGATGAGCATGCAAAACATGGTGTAGAAGCCGCAATCGCCATGATCCAAGGGTTAAACTCGATTAACGAAGCATTTTTAGAAAAAAAACTACCCACTATCAACATTGGTATTGGTTTAAATACTGGCGACATGAATGTCGGGGACATGGGATCTAAATATCGTAAAGCTTATACTGTATTAGGCGACGCAGTTAATTTAGGTTCAAGAGTTGAAAGCTTGACCAAGTTTTATGAGGTAGCTATTCTGGTTACTAAAGAAACAATGATAGCATGCCCACATATTTCCTTTAGGTTAATTGATAAAGTACAAGTTGTAGGAAAAACGTCAGCGACAGAGTTATTTGAGCCTATCGACTTTACTGATAATTTAAATACAGCTCAAATAGCTGAGCTTAGTAAGTCAGCAGAAGCTATGACGCATTATTACAATAAAAATTGGCAAGAATCACTTACCTTATTTATTGAGCTAGAAAGTACATCGGTATTTAGCTCTCATATTTACGCCATTTTTATTAAGCGAATTAATGAAACCAATTTGAACACATTATCAAAGGACTGGAACGGTGCCTTCAGACATCAAACAAAGTAATAAAAATATGCCACAACACATTAAAGATAAAAAAAATCTTCGTCATCTCGTTGATATTAGTATCAGATTAACGACAGAAAAAGATTCGAGTAAATTACTTAACGAAATTTTACAGGTAGTGATGTCTGTTGCTAACGCTGATGCTGGTAGTATTTACTCTATTACTGACAACAAGCAACTTAAATTTGAAACGGTAATTAACAAAACATTAGGGTTACACCTAAGAGGTGACGAAGACAGCCCAATCGACTTCCCAAATATAGATCTTTTTATAGATGGTAAAGAAAACGAAACTGCAATCGTAGCGCATTCAGTAAACTCAGGTAAGTATATAAACATTCCAGATGTGTATGCTGCGCTCCCTTTCGATATGAGCGCAGCTCGTAATATGGACTCGCTCACTGGCTATCGTACCAAATCAATGTTAACGATCCCTTTAAAAGATCATGTCGATGATATTATTGGCGTTATACAGCTTATCAATGTTAAAGATGAAAATGACGACATTATTCCTTTTAGTGAGGAGTTAGTCACCCTCACACGATCTTTTGCATCATTAGGTGCTATTTCATTGACTAACTCTACCCTTATTAGAGGTATGGAAGAGTTATTTACCACTTTTGCAGAAACAATTGCAATGGCAATCGATGAAAAGTCACCACACACTGGCGGCCATTGTAAAAGGGTACCAGCGCTTACTCTAATGCTTGCTGATGCTGTACATGATAATAACAAAGGACCTTTGGCATCCTTCACTATGTCTGAAGCCGATAGACATGAACTTGATGTAGCAGGCTGGCTTCATGATTGTGGAAAAATCGCTACACCTGATCACATTATGGAAAAATCGACAAAGCTTGAAACCATATTTGATCGCATAAAATATATAGATGCAAAGTTTGAAGTTATTAAACGTGATTTAAACATTTCTTACCAACGGGAAATTATCTCTGCGCTTAAGCTAAATAAACCTATTGAAGTAAAACAACTAGAGCGTTTACTTGATACTGAACTAAAACAACTCTCTTTAGATAGAGCACTATTAAAGCGCATTAATGTAGGCGGAGAGTTTTTAGGTGAGAACGAACTAAACAAAATTCAAAGAATTGCCAATAAATACACATTAGAAATTAATGGTAAAACAATGCCATTGCTTAACGATGATGAAGTAGAAAACCTATCCATACGCAGAGGCACATTAACTCAAGGTGAGCGTGACATTATGAAGCGTCATATGGATGTAACTAAGAATATTTTAGATGCCCTACCGTTTCCTAAGCATTTGAGTAATGTCAAAGAGTATGCGCTTGGACATCATGAAAAACTAGACGGGACAGGTTATCCCCGAGGCCTTACTAAAGATCAAATGTCGGTTCCTGCTAGGCTCATGGCTATTACTGACATTTTCGAGGCGCTGTCTGCCGTAGATAGACCATACAAAAAAGCAAAGCCGGTAAGCGAATGCTTAAATATCCTGGGGTTGATGGTTAATAATAATCATCTTGATGCCGACATTTTTGCAATTTTTATAGAATCTGGAGTGTATAAAAAATACATACTTAAGTATGCTAATCCAGAGCAATTAGATGAAGTAGACCTTGAAAATCTACCTGGGTACACCCCAATAGCGTAATACTACAAAAAAATGCCACCTTGCGGTGGCATTTACACACGGGGTTATTTCTACTTATAGAAATACTTTTTATTTTTATTACAATTTTTATGTTATTTATTAACAAAAATATGGTCATAAAGGTAGCACTAAGCGCTTTATGTAGCAACCGTAAAAGGGAAAGTTCATCTTTATGCCACACTTATGCAATAAACTTAAATGTAACGAAACCCACCTATGTGATGTAACTAAATTTTTATACAAACGTATTTTTCTTCAAGATATTCATCAAGCCCCTGATGCCCACCTTCGCGCCCAAGGCCTGATTGCTTAACGCCACCAAAAGGGGCGACAGGATTTGAGATAGCCCCTTCATTAACACCTACCATGCCAAACTCAAGCCCTTCGCTTACGCGATAAACTTGCTTAGTATTCTGGCTATAAAAGTACGCAGCTAACCCATAAGGTACATCATTAGCTAATGCGAGCACTTCACTCTCTTCATCAAAAGGAATAACCGTTAATACCGGGCCAAATACTTCTTCATGGTAAATATCCATCTCAGTGGTTACGTTAGTGACGATTAATGGGTTTTGGAAACTACCACCCAAATCGCTATTATTGCCAATTAAATCGGCTCCTTTATCAAGGGCATCTTGAACAAGCTGCTGTACTTTATCTTTCGCTTTTGGGTAAATAAGCGGACCAATATCAACACCCTCTTCAAAACCATTTGCCACTTTAAGTGCTGCCACTTTAGGGGCAACTTTAGAAAGCACTTTATCAATAATACTACGCTGTATAAAAATTCGATTTGCCGCAACACACGCTTGCCCACTATTTCTAAATTTAGCTGCCATGAGGCCTTCAATTGCTTCATCTATATCGGCATTATCAAAAATAATAAACGGTGCATTGCCGCCAAGTTCCATAGAGGTGCGTTTAATTGTATCTGCACATTGCGAAAGCAACTGCTTACCTACCCCTGTTGAGCCGGTAAACGTAAATTTGCGCACAACGTCTGAGTCTGTAAGCATTTTGCCTACTGTTTTTGAATCTTGTGAGACAAGTACATTAAAAGCACCTTTTACAAAGCCCGCTTGATCAGCAAGGTATGCTAATGCGATGGCGCAAAGAGGTGTATGCTCAGAAGGCTTTAATATAAAACTACAACCTGCAGCATAAGCAGGGGCAACTTTACGCGTCACCATTGCAACAGGGAAGTTCCATGGCGTAATACCCGCTACAACCCCTACAGGTTGTTTAAAACTGGTTAAACGGTGGTTATTGTCGGTAGGTGGGATCACATCGCCGTAACTACGCTTTGCTTCTTCAGCAAACCATTTAATAAATCCAGCACCGTAGTCTATTTCACCAAGTGACTCTTTAAGTGGTTTACCTTGCTCTTTAGTCATCAGCTCTGCAAGCGTTTGCTTGTGCTTTATAACTAGCTCATACCAGCGCATCAGCGTTTCACTACGCTCAGTAGCATTCGTTGACTTTAACTTTACAAAAGCGCCTTGTGCGGCAGTTATAGCGCTATTTACACCCTGCTCGTCTATGTCACTTACTTCTACAATACTTTTGTCGGTAGCGGGATCGTCAACGCTAAAGCGCTGGTTGGTTTTATAAAATTCACCATTAATAAACGAGTCAGAAAAAATTAGATTACTCAAAATAAACCTCCAAAATTACGTTTTAAGGTGTTAGCTTTTAATGCGTGGCATAGAGCCAAGGCTAACTCTTTACGACTACAAAATAACCTACGAGCTTTGCTCGTCACGCCAGCAAGCTGTGCGTCTACCAGTTTGGTGTAAGCGTTTTAATATGCTGTAGACGGTGAGCTTACTCACGTGAGAAGCACAGCTTCTATATTCAAAACCTAGAGTTAAAACACATAACGCAAGCAAGCTTCGCGTCTACAAACAACATACGAGCTTTGCTCGTCACGCCAGCAAGCTGTGCGTCTACCAGTTTGGTGTAAGTGTTTTAATATGCTGTAGACGTTGAGCTTACTCACGTGAAAAACACAGCTTCTATATTCAAAACCTAGAGCAAAAACGCATAACGCAAGCAAGCTTCGCGTCTACAAAAAACTTACGGGCTTTGCTCGTCACGCCAGCAAGCTGTGCGTCTACCAGTTTGGTGTAAGTGTTTTAATATGCTGTAGACGTTGAGCTTGCTCACGTGAGAAGCACAGCTTCTATATTCAAAACCTAGAGCAAAAACACACAACGCAGACAAGCTTCGCGCCTACAAAATAACTCACGAGCTTTGCTTAAAAACGCGACGTAAAGTCGCTGCTACATGCTCACACACCTTTTAAAAACAAAAAAGCCGCTGTATCAAACAGCGGCTTTTAATAGATTAGTCGTTAATTAAAAACTAGTGCTCTTCATTAACGATATTGAGATTGTACTTTGGTATTTCAACCACTAAGTCTTCATCTCTAATAATTGCTTGGCAACCTAGGCGCGATTCAGACTCTAAGCCCCATGCTTTATCTAGCATATCGTCTTCTAGTTCATCACTTTCTTCAAGTGAGTCAAAGCCTTCGCGAATGACTAAATGGCACGTTGTACATGCACACGATTTTTCACATGCATGTGGAATACTAATGCCATTTTTTAGTGCTGCATCAAGTACGGTTTGGCCAGCAGGTGCTTCAATTGCTGCACCGTCAGGACACAACTCCGGATGTGGAAGAAAAATAACTTGTGGCATTCTAATCTCTCTTAAATATTGTCTACTGACTGCCCTGTAAGGGCCTTTTTAATTGATGCGTCCATTCTGCGTGATGCAAATTCACTGCTCGCATTATCAACTTTTTCAATCGCTGCTTTAATATCACTTGGCTGTTGTGCAGTTTCGCGCACTTTAGCAAGCTCTGCGATCTCGGCTTTTAGATTAGCTAATTGCACTTCATCTAATAAGTTTGCGTCTACAGCAAGCGATGCTTCTAATGCTTCAATAACTCGCAGTGCTTCTACTTGCTGCTCTTTTAGCATACGCGCTTGCATATCGTCTTTAGCATTACTCATCGACTCTTTTAGCATACTAGCGACTTGGTCATCAGATAAACCAAACGAAGGCTTAACTTGAATATCGGCTTGAACACCTGTTGATTTTTCCATTGCCGAAACACTTAATAAACCATCAGCGTCTACTTTAAAAGTAACCCGAATGTGCGCAGCGCCGGCTGCCATTGGTGGAATGCCTTTTAAGCTAAATTTAGCAAGCGAGCGGCAATCATCAACGAGTTCACGTTCACCTTGCAGCACATGTAAAGACATGGCCGTTTGACCATCTTTAAACGTAGTAAATTCTTGAGCACGCGCTACCGGAATTGTAGTATTTCGCGGAATAATTTTCTCAACTAAGCCGCCCATAGTTTCAAGACCAAGCGACAAAGGTAATACATCAAGCAATAACATGTCAGAATCTGGCTTGTTACCAATTAGTACGTCTGCTTGAAGTGCAGCACCCAATGCAACCACCCGATCCGGATCAATTGAAGTAAGTGGCTCTTTATCAAAAAAGCTTTGTACTTGGCTACGTACAAGTGGCATGCGTGTAGAACCGCCAACCATAATAACTTGCAGTACTTCTTCGTTTTCTATGCCTGCGTCTTTTACAGCACGACGACATGAACGAAGCGTTTTTTTCACAAGAGGTATTGCTAGTTCATCAAACTTTTCGCGCGTTACTTCTACTGTGTATTTTTGCTCATCAAACTCAAGCACTACATTTACTTTTGCATACTGGCTAAGCGCTTCTTTACAGGCCTTTGCTTTATTAATAAATAAACGCAATACCGATGGAGATAATACCGATACACCTGTTTGCTGCTTAAAGTAGTCAACGAGTAGTGAATCAAAATCGTCACCACCTAGGCTTGAGTCGCCACCTGTGGCCATAACCTCAAATACACCTTGGTGTAAACGAAGTATCGATATATCAAATGTACCGCCACCTAAATCGTAAACAGCAATAATACCTTCTTGACCAGAATCTAAGCCGTAAGCTACCGCTGCCGCTGTAGGTTCATTTAATAAACGTAATACGTTGATACCGGCAAGTTCTGCAGCATCTTTAGTACTTTGGCGCTGAGCGTCATCAAAGTACGCAGGAACTGTAATAACAGCACCTAAAATTTCTTGGTTACCAAAGCTTTTTTCAGCGCGGGCTTTTAATGCCCCTAAAATATGGCTAGACGCTTTAACCGGGCTGATTTTTCCAGCCTCTGTTTGAATCGCTAAAGTGCCATTGTCTTCGCAAAAGTCATAAGGTAACTGGCCATAACTTTGCTCAATTTCAGCTTGAGTTTTACCTAAAAAACGTTTTACTGAAATAAGCGTATTAGCAGGGTCTTGTGTTGCAGCTTGTACTGCATCTGCGCCCACTGTAATACCGCCAGCCTGATAACGCACAACCGATGGTAACATCGCTGCGCCTAACTCATCAGTTAATGTACGGGCTT
Source organism: Pseudoalteromonas sp. MMG006 (assembly GCF_018101025.1). Classification (NCBI taxonomy): domain Bacteria; kingdom Pseudomonadati; phylum Pseudomonadota; class Gammaproteobacteria; order Alteromonadales; family Pseudoalteromonadaceae; genus Pseudoalteromonas; species Pseudoalteromonas sp. MMG006. Next base: position 131,270 of record NZ_JAGJEJ010000008.1, on the reverse strand, counting down.
CACCGCTTTGTACTGTAGCCACTAGTGAGTTAGTGGTTCCTAGGTCAATACCGACTGCTAGTTTGTGCTCATGTGGTGCCGCGCTCTGCCCCGGCTCAGCAATTTGCAATAATGCCATAATACTCTTTAAACTCGTGTTGCTTGCTGTTTAGCAAGTAATTAATCGTCGAATAAACTGTCTTCAATGCGCTCAAGTTCGTCACGTAATTTATAAACAAACTTTAGTTTACGAATATTATCTGCCGCAAGTTGATACTGCTGCTCATTGTTACTCGCCAGCTGCTCGGCCAATTGTGCGCTGTATTGCTCATTTAACTGTTTTATTTGCTTTTCAAAATTGGCAATAGCGGTATCGGGATCGCTTGCAGATGAGAGCTCTTCAAGCTCTTCTCGTAATTCCATTTGTTGCATTAAGAACATAGGATCTTGAAGCGTTTGCTGCTCTGCACGAATATCAACACCTAACTCACTGAGCATATACTCAGCACGTTTTACTGGGTGCTTTAAAGTTTGTAGCGCATCGTTAATTTCAGCAGCACTTTGTACAGCCATTAACTTATCGCGGGCACTCGCATTTGCGTGGCGATCAGGGTGCACAGTACGTTGTAGCTCTAAGTAGTGCTTATTAATCGTTGCTAAATCTATATTGTAATCAACGGGAACTGCAAATAACTCAAAATAACGCATAACTTCAACCAATATAATTCACAAATAATAAAGCCCTACAATTACTGGCAGGGCTTATAAATACTACAAAGGTAGTTGAGCTTAAACGGTAAAGCTTTCGCCACAACCACACTCGTCAGCTTGATTAGGGTTATTAAATTTAAACCCTTCATTTAAGCCTTCTTTAGTGTAATCGAGCTCTGTGCCGTCAATGTAAACAAGGCTTTTAGCGTCAACAATTAAGGTAACACCTTTAGCTGCAAATGTTTCATCGTCTTCGTTTAGCTCGTCAACAAACTCAAGTACATAAGCAAGACCTGAACAACCCGTCGTTTTAATGCCAACGCGCAGGCCTAAACCTTTACCGCGGTTTGCTAAAAATGATTGTACGCGGTTTGCTGCCGCATCTGTCAATGTCACTGCCATGAATTTCTCTTAGTTCGCTTGTTTGCTTTTGTAATCTGCAATTGCTGCTTGAATTGCGTCTTCGGCTAAAATTGAGCAGTGAATTTTCACTGGCGGTAATTCAAGCTCTGCACTGATATCAGTGTTTTTAATTGTTGCAGCTTCGTCTAACGTTTTACCCTTAACCCACTCTGTTACAAGTGAAGATGAAGCTATTGCGCTACCACAACCGTATGTTTTAAATTTTGCATCTTCAATAACGCCTTCAGACGATACTTTAATTTGCAATTTCATTACGTCACCACATGCTGGTGCGCCAACCATACCCGTTGCCACTGACGGATCGTTTTTATCAAGAACACCTACGTTACGTGGGTTTTCTACGTGGTCGATTACTTTATCACTATAAGCCATAATTCTATCCTCATTACCTGCTACGGTACGTGCTCACTCGTATTAGTGGTGAGCCCATTCAACTGAATCTAAATCAATACCTTCTTGATGCATTTCCCATAAAGGAGACATTTCACGTAGGCGACCGATAGAGTTTTTCATTAATTCAACGGTGTAATCAATCTCTTCTTCTGTAGTGAAGCGACCAATACTAAAACGAATTGAGCTATGTGCTAATTCGTCGTTACGGCCAAGCGCACGTAGTACGTAAGAAGGCTCTAAACTTGCAGATGTACACGCAGAACCTGACGATACTGCAATATCTTTAACCGCCATAAGCAACGACTCACCTTCAACAAAGTTAAAGCTGATGTTTACAATACCAGGTACTGACTGATCTTGTGCGCCGTTAAAGTAAACCTCGTCCATATCAGCCATAATGCCGTCAATTAGACGCTTACGTAATGCACTGATATGTGCGTGATCTTTTTCAAAATCTTGTTTTGCAATTCTAAATGCTGCACCCATACCCACTAATTGGTGAGTAGCTAGTGTGCCAGAGCGCATACCACGTTCATGGCCGCCACCGTGCATTTGAGCTTCAAGGCGAGCACGTGGTTTACGACGAACGTAAAGTGCACCAACACCTTTAGGGCCATATACTTTATGACCAGAGAACGACATAAAATCAACTTTAAGTTGTTGTACATCGATTAATACTTTACCTGCACTTTGCGCTGCATCTACGTGGAACATAATTTTACGTTCACGGCACATTTCGCCAATTGTGTTGATGTCTTGAATTACACCTAGCTCGTTATTTACATGCATAATGCTTACAAGTACGGTGTCTTCACGCATTGTGTCTTCAAGCTTTTTAAGATCTAATAGGCCGTTTTCTTCAACGTCCATGTAAGTAACATCAAAACCTTGGCGCTCTAGTTCACGACATGTATCGATTACAGCTTTGTGCTCAGTTTTAGCGGTAATAACGTGCTTACCTTTCTTTTTGTAAAACTGTGCAGCACCTTTAATTGCAAGGTTGTTTGATTCTGTAGCACCCGATGTGAAAACAATTTCACGTGGGTCTGCATTGATTAGATCAGCAATATCTGTACGCGCTTGATCAACCACTTCTTCAGCTTGCCAACCAAAACGGTGCGAACGTGACGCAGGATTACCAAAATTACCGTCCATTGTAAGGCATTGCATCATTTCTTTTGCAACACGCTCATCAACAGGCGTGGTAGCTGCGTAATCTAAATAAATCGGTAACTTCATTTCTCTCTCCGCTGCGGGTCAACCTTAAAGTTGACAGCTTACTTGAATGTTTTCCAACTGCTTAATTGCATTGTTGATACTGTTATCTTGGCGCGATGCGATTTCTTTCACATCTGATTTTTCCACCAATTCAGCAAGGGTAATATTATTCAAAAATTCTTCTATACGCGCACTTAAATCAGACCATAAGTTATGAGTCAAGCAGCGCATACCACTCTGACAGCCGGTATCGGCACCTTGACAACGTGTTGCGTCTACCGATTCGTCTACGGCGCTAATTACATCGCCAACCGAAATTGCATTCGCTTCTCGTCCTAGTAAATAACCACCACCAGGTCCACGAACAGAACTTACTAGGCCATTTTTACGTAAACGAGCAAATAATTGTTCAAGGTAAGACAAAGAAATCTCTTGTCTTTGTGAAATATCAGCAAGGGCTACAGGACCTACACTTGCATGTAGTGCAACATCCAGCATAGCTGTAACGGCGTATCTGCCTTTTGATGTTAACTTCATAACGCCCCCTGCACAAAAGAGTGCAAATTTTAATTACCAGAGTAAAATAGTCAAGTATTATAACTTGATAAAAATTTGATTAAACCTACAGTGCTTGTTGCTGAGTAGGCTAACAAACTTTCAATACTTGACCTGTTTGGTCAGGTATTACAGACATTGTAATTACCTGAGTATTTTAGTCAAGTATTAGCTAACTATTTAACCGTGGTTTTTATAACCAATAACTATACCTTACTTAGGAATAGACTTATTAATAGATGTTAGAATACCGCGTAAAATATTCATTTCGGCATCTTCAGGGCGAGCACGGTTAAACAAACGGCGTAACTTAGTCATCACAAGGCCTGGATGTTGTTTAATAATGAAGCCTGTTTTGAAAAGCGTGTCTTCAAGGTGATCATAAAATAGCTCTGTTTGTTTTGAGCTTGGATAAACAGCATCGTATTCTTCAACCTTTGCAGGCTGTTGGTTTAAAAATGCCATACGTGTTTCGTAGCTCAGTGTTTGTACTGCCATTGCTAAATTAAGCGAGCTGTATTGTGGGTTTGCAGGAATACATACATGGTAATTACAAAGTTGAAGCTCTTCGTTTGTTAAGCCACTATTCTCACGGCCAAATACAAGCGCTACTGGGCCATTTACAGCCTCAGCGACTAGCTTTTCACCACATTCGCGAGGCTCAACCATAGGCCAAGATAGCGTACGTGAGCGTGCACTTGTGCCAATTGTTAACGCACAATCAGCAATAGCATCTGCTACCGTATCAACAATAACCGCGTTACCTAAAACATCTGTAGCACCGGCTGCAAGTGCGCTTGCATGGCTGTCTACTTCACAGGCAGGATCAACTAAATAAAGTTTTGATAAACCCATGGTTTTCATGGCGCGAGCCGCAGAACCAATATTGCCTGAGTGTGAGGTATTTACTAAAACGATGCGAATATCATCTAAGATCATTGCTGTGCTACTTAACTATGCCAAAAAATTGCGCGAATTCTAACATGAAACCCACATAAGATCCTAGATCCTTAAGGCCGTTCAGCTAACGTAATAGCAGCCTTTAAACCATGGCCGCTTTTACATAAACGTCAAAACGATTCTTTTTGGTTTTAATTTGCATGCTTGGGGTTTTGTTATTTAAAAACGGTGCGTAATCAGGGCGCTTTACTACAACGCGCTTACTGGCAAGTGGATAGGCAAAATCGAGTAAATCATCCGCGTCGGTATCTGCACCAACAAGCTCTTGAAATACACGCATTTCCTTTTTTACTAGCGCTGATTTTTCACGGTGTGGGAACATAGGATCTAAATACACTACATCAGGCATACTTTCGCATTGCTCAAGTAATGTATGGCTTGAGCCAAATATAAGGCTCATATTTTGTTGCATCCAAGGGCCTATTTCAATGTCGTCGTAGGCACGCTGCAAACCATCATACAATAAAGCAGCTACTACAGGGTGGCGCTCGTGTAATATTACTTTGCAGCCTAGTGAGGCAAGTACAAAGCCATCTCGACCAAGGCCTGCGGTCGCATCAAGCACAACGGGAGTTGCCCCCTTATTTAGCCCAACCGCTTTAGCTATTGATTGGCCTTTGCCACCACCAAATTTACGCCTGTGGGCCACTGCGCCTGTTACAAAGTCTACATTAATGGCGCCTAATTTTGGCTCATCAGTTTTTAAAAGGCTCAACCCTTTATCGTCGTAATGTAAGCTAAAACCGCTACAACTTTGTGCCCACTGGGCTAAGTTAAAACGCGTTTCTAGCTCATTTAAATATGGGCACAACTCTTTAAAAGCACACTGAATAACCACTTTACACTCCGACGATAAAATACGCCTTCAGTATAACAAGCGTTAACGCCCTAAAATAGCTCTATATCATTATGATGATTAATATTTTGCTGTGCGGCTTCGGCTTTGCTTCGTAAATTTGCAAGCAGCTCGTTACGGCTTTCTGTTACTTGTTTGAGTTGGTACTTAATAAATGCCAAATCACTATTTGCTGAAGCAAATAACTGCATGGTTTCATTTAGTTGAGACAGATAGAGCGTTAAATCAGCATGATTGGCCTGTTCTTTTTGCTGCTTTACAGCACAATCAAGCTCATGTAGCTGCTCTATAAATACTTTAGCGGTGGTGTTTTGCGCAACATTTTGACTATTTAATTGTTTAACAATATCTTGCAGTGCGGTGCTTATTTGAGCCGCCTGCTCATAACTACTTTCGCTTCTTTCCATAGTTACGACCTTCTCGTTTGTAACCTCTAAAATATGCGGGAATAAATCTTTAAATCGCCCATATAGCACGCTGTTTTCTATTGGCATATTTTTTATGAGTAAAGAAACTTTTGGGTAATTAATAATTGTACTACTGCCAATATCTACAAAACGCTTTGAGTGTCGGTGCTGCTCAAGCAGTTCTTGCTCAAGCGGACATACACCACTTTGCTGACTATAAAAAATACCTTGGCTTTTGTACCAAAAGACAACCACCACATCTAAATCTAATGGTGTGAAAAATGCTAAAAAATACTCACTTAATGTTTGAAAATTATTAGCATGATAACTTTGCCCAACGTAACGCATTATGCGTCCCATATCACCAGATTCAGCCATCGCCATTTCAGCTGTTTTATTTGCTTTTTCTATATCAAGTTTTAGTCTTGCACATTGCTGCCTGTATTCGTAGAGCACTTTTATACGCGCTGTCAATTCTTCTGCATTAAAAGGTTTTGTAATGTAATCGGATGCGCCTAAACTGTAACCTTTAACACGATCACTTAGCTCAACTTTTGAAGAAAGAAACATGACAGGAATATCTTTAGTACTTTCGTTTTGCTTGAGAGTTTTACATACATCGTAGCCAGAGAGACCCGGCATTTCTATATCGAGTAATATAATATCAGGGTTGTACTTAGTAGTGAGACGTAATCCTTCATCGCCATCCTCAGCATGTATTACTTTGCAAAACCCAGCTAAAGATTCTTCAACTATATGATGAACATACTTATCGTCATCAATTGCCAGCACCAACTTTGTCATGCCTTAGTCCATTTAAAAAGGTATGTTAAAAGCATAGTACGGGAAGATAAAATTACTAAAAATTATTGGTTAAAATATAAAAACAATAAAAAAGCGCCATTAAGGCGCTTTAGTAAGAATAAGAAATAAAGTTGCCTTAAGCCGCTATACCGCTGTGACGAAGTAATGCGTCAACACTTGGCTCTCGACCGCGAAACTTTTTGAACAGTTCCATAGGTTCTTCACTACCGCCTTTTTCTAAAATATTTTGCATAAAGGCTTGGCCTGTTTCTGCGTTAAAAATGCCCTCTTCTTCAAATTTAGAAAATGCATCCGCTGAAAGTACTTCTGCCCATTTATATGAGTAGTAACCCGCGCTGTAACCACCTGCGAATATGTGGCTAAAACCATGCTGAAAACGATTAAACTCCGGCGGTTTAACTACTGAGGTACGGCTACGCACATCATCTAATACCGCTTGAATTTGGCACTGCTCACCCGCTTTGTAATCGTTATGGATTTTAAAGTCGAATAACGAAAACTCAATTTGACGTAGCATTTGCATGCCTGAGTTATAATTTTTAGCAGCTAGTAGCTTATCTAATAACTCTTTAGGTAGTGGCTCTCCAGTCTCATAATGCCCTGAAATAAAGCTTAGTGCTTCTTCGTCATAACACCAGTTTTCTAAAAACTGACTAGGAAGCTCTACTGCATCCCATGCAACACCATTAATACCCGCTACAGGCGCTGCATCAACTTGAGTCAACATGTGATGGATACCATGACCAAATTCATGGAACAAAGTAGTTACTTCATCATGTGTAAATAGCGCAGGTTTGTCACCTACGGCTTTATTAAAGTTACACACTAAATATGCAACAGGTGTTTGTAGCTCGCCATTAGCGCGCACTTTACGCCCCATGCAGTCGTCCATCCACGCTCCACCGCGTTTACGGTCACGTGCATATAAATCTAAGTAAAAACGACCACGTAATGTATTACTGCTGTCATAAATTTCGAAAAAGCGAACATCGCAGTGGTAACTATCAAAGTCGTTAACTTCTTTTACGGTAATTCCAAATAAACGGTTAACGGTTTCAAATAACCCGCTAAGCACTTTATTTGCAGGGAAGTACGGACGTAGTACTTCATCTGAAATAGCGTATTTTTCTTGTTTTAATTTTTCGCTGTAGTAGCCGAAATCCCATGCTTGAAGCTCAGATATGCCATGCTTTTGCTCAGCATAGGCTTTTAGCTCTGCGACTTCTTGCTCTGCTTGAGGTTTAGATTTAGCTGCTAAATCTTCTAAAAAGGAAAACACTTGCTCTGGAGATTCAGCCATTTTAGTTGCAAGGGATTTCTCGGCATAACTGCTAAATCCTAATAACTGGGCAAGCTCATGACGAAGCGCAAGCTCCTCACTCATAATTGCTGAGTTATCGTATTCCCCGGCATTAGGACCTTGATCTGATGCGCGTGTACAAAATGCGGTGTAGGTTTCTCTGCGTAATTCACGGTCATCTGCGTAAGTCATTACTGGCAAATACGATGGGAAGTCGAGCGTGAATACCCAACCATCTAAATCTTTACTTTTTGCTGTTTCGCTTGCAAGCGCTAATGCTGACTCTGGTAAGCCCGCTAATTGGCTTTCGTCGGTAATGTGTTTTTGCCATGCAAGTGTTGCATCCATAACATTATTACCAAATTTAGAAGCCAGTTCAGATAAACGTACGCTAATTTCGCCGTAGCGTTTTTGATCGTCATCGCCAAGTGCTATACCTGAGAGCTTAAAGTCACGAAGTGCATTGGTAATTGTTTTTTGCTGAGCAGTCGTTAGCGTTTTAAATTCGTCGCTATTATAAAGCGCGTTATAGGCCTCATATAAACCTTGGTGTTGCCCTACAAATGTTGAATACTCAGATATAAGAGGTAAACACTGCTCGTATGCTTGACGTAACTCATCGTTATTCATAACAGAATTTAAATGCGAAACCGGAGAGAACATGCGTGATAATTTATCGTCGGCTTCTTCTAAAGGTAATACTAAATCATCCCACGTGTACGAACCCTTCGCTAGTACATCGTCTATGGCTTTGCGGCTTTGTTCAATACCGTGCTTTAGTGCTGGTACTACATACTCCGGCTTTATTTTTGAAAATGGTGGTAAGCCTTCAAGGCCAATGAGTGGGTTAATTTGTAATTCGCTCATGAATTCTCTCAATTTAATTGACTATGAATTTGAAGTTGGGGCAAAACAATGAAATACAAGCCTCCATTGATAGGTCTAATATAGGTTACGATAAAACTGATCGTCATATTAAAGAGTTTCGTTTGTTGTATTTATCGGTTTTTTACAGCATCGCCTTGGGTGACTTGCACTTTTCATATGCTATCATCGGCACATTATAGTTGAATATATTTTTTGAGGATTAAACATGGCTCAGCATTTTGATTACATAGCAATTGGTGGCGGTAGTGGCGGTATAGCCTCAGCAAACCGTGCAGCAATGCGTGGCGCTAAAGTGGCACTTATCGAAGCAAAACACATGGGTGGCACCTGTGTAAATGTAGGGTGTGTGCCTAAAAAAGTTATGTGGCATGGTGCTCAAGTAGCTGAAGCTATTAACTTATATGCGCCTGACTATGGTTTTAATGTTGAAGTTAAAGGCTTTGATTGGAGCAAGTTAGTAGAAAGTCGTGAAGCCTACATTGGCCGAATTCACAAAGGTTATGATAGTGGCCTGGCGAGTAACGGCGTTACTGTAATCAAAGGTTTTGCTAAATTTGTAGACAGCAAAACGGTTGAAGTAAACGGCGAGCATTACACCGCTGATCATATTTTAATTGCTGTAGGTGGGCGTCCAAGTATCCCTAATATTGAAGGGGCTGAACACGGTATTGATTCTAACGGCTTTTTTGAGCTTAAAGAACAACCTAAGCGCGTTGCAGTAATTGGCGCTGGTTACATTGCGGTTGAGCTTGCAGGGGTTTTACACGGCCTAGGCACAGAGACCCATTTGTTTGTTCGTAAGCATTCTCCACTTCGTAACTTTGACCCATACATCGTTGACACGCTTGTTGATGTTATGGCTGCTGAGGGCCCTACTCTTCATACTGAATCTGTACCTCATAAATTAGTTAAAGAAGATGATGGCTCTGTAACGCTACATTTAGATAATGGTAAAAGCCAAAATGTTGACCAAGTAATTTGGGCAATTGGTCGCCAACCAACAACAGACGCTATTAATGTTGCAGCTGCTGGCGTTGAAGTTAATAGCGATGGTTTTGTCAAAGTTGATGAGTTTCAAAATACCACAGCTAAAAACGTTTATGCTGTTGGCGATATCATCGAAAACGGTATTGAACTTACGCCTGTAGCCGTTAAAGCTGGGCGTACTTTATCAGAGCGCTTGTTTAACAAAGAGCTCCCTGATGATTTAAAAATGGATTATAACTTAGTGCCAACGGTTGTATTTAGCCATCCACCAATTGGCACTATTGGCCTAACTGAGCAAGAAGCGATTTCTCAGTATGGCGAAGAAAACGTTAAAATTTACCAATCTGGATTTACGGCGATGTACACGGCTGTAACGAAACACCGCCAGCCTTGTAAAATGAAACTTGTATGTGCTGGCCCTGAGGAAAAAGTAGTTGGCCTTCACGGAATTGGTTTTGCAGTTGATGAAATGATTCAAGGATTTGCAGTGGCCATGAAAATGGGCGCGACTAAAGCTGATTTTGATGCTGTTGTTGCGCTGCACCCAACAGGCTCAGAAGAATTTGTAACGATGCGCTAAGCATCTATTTGAAACTATAATAGCCTTTACTATTTATTTAGTAAGGGCTTTTTTATGCTCAGTATATTTATACCTTAATGCACAACAATCACACTAAAACCATTACAAACAAAACATCAAAAGTACATTAAATACACATCTAACCCATTAATTTAACAACAAAAATATTAGACCTAAAAATATAAAAAAAGTTTCCATATTGTTTTGGCTTTCATGCCTTTTTGTAATTAGAATCTCGCACAATAGTCACCTATTTGGTTTTATATGTTTTTACTGCGATCTTTTATTTACTTACTATGCTTAGCAGGCATTGCCTCTTTAATTCAACTAGAAGGCTTTACGCTTCAGCAAAATGCACTTTATAGCGAAGAAACGCTTACTGAACACATGCAAGACATTTTAACAATGCTAAGCTTTATTTTGTTTTTTTATGCCTCGCGCATCAACTCGAAACTCAAGATAGCTTGCGTATTACTTGCGACTCTAGCAGCAATCATGTTTGTAAGAGAATTTGATACATACCTCGATATGTATGTGTTTGATGGGGCTTGGCAAGCTATCGTTTATTCAATACTCGCTTGTATAATCGTTTACCTAATCACAAAAAGAGGCACCATTTACAGCTCTATCCAAGCTTATGCGCAAACACCAAGTTATGGAATTTTCTTAGCAGGCTTAGTTACGCTACTGGCTTTTTCTCGTATGATGGGTAAGGGCGCATTTTGGCATGCTGTAATGGGAGATAACTACGTGCGTATAGTTAAAAACATTGTGGAAGAAGGGATAGAAACGCTTGGTTATACTTTAATTTTAATTTCGGCTATTGAGCTTGTACTTTTTTGTCGCAAGCAACTTAATAATTAACATCCTCACCCTAGTGGTTAAGCCTTAATCTAAACCGACTTAATCTTTTTGAAGTTAAGTTTGCTAATTGATTTAATAAATCAATATACTAGTGTTTAGATTTACGAGTGTTTTGGAATTTATGCTTAAAGATATTTTGTCTCACCCATTTCTTATTTCACTGCTTTTGCTTGTGGTTGCTTTTGTTTTAAAAGTACTTGTAGATAAGCTAGCAAAAAACCGAGCTGAAAAAAAAGAAAAAGACATTAGGTATATATTACACAATATTAAGCATTTTATTAACTTTGTAATGGTGCTGTCGCTATTATTTGTGTGATCGACCGAAATTCAAAATTTTGCGCTTTCAATTGCAGCTTTTGCAGTTGCTATTGTGCTTGCAACACGTGAGTTTATTCAATGTGTTATCGGCTTTTTTTATCTTGTAACAACGCGCCCATTTAGAGTAGGTGATTGGATACAAGTAGGTGACTATTTTGGTGAAGTAGCCGAAACCGATTGGGTAAAAACCACTATGCATGAAATTGATATTCGTACATATCAGTTTTCAAGAAAGACCATATATATTCCAAATAACAAGCTTATTACTAGTTCTATTAAAAACTTAAACTTTGTAAAACGCTTTGCAACTCATCACTTTACTATTGTGCGCAGAGAGAGCTTTAACCCTTATCCCATTCACAGCTTACTCACTGAAAAAGCAAAACAATACTGCGAAGAATTTGAAGACGTAGCGAGCCGCTATAACTCAATGATTGAACGAAAGTTAGATGCAAAAATATCAGGACCAGAGCCTGTTATACATTTTGGCACCACTGAATTAGGTGAATTTAAAGCAAGCTTTACGCTATTTTGCCCAACCGATAAAGCGCTTGAAATAGAGCACAAATTAACAGAGTCTTTTTTTGCATTATGGTACGAAGAGGCTGAAAAAAATAAAAAGGATGAAGGAAAAGCCTAAACTTTACATTCGTCACAAAAAGCGCGAATTCACTTCGCGCTTGGCAATATTTAAGCTGTACCGCCAACAGTAAGCTGATCAATTTTAAGACTTGGCTGACCCACACCTACAGGTACGCTTTGCCCATCTTTACCACATACACCCACACCTTTATCAAGTGCAAGGTCGTTGCCTACCATAGAGATTTGCTGCATAACCTCTGGGCCGTTACCAATTAGCGTAGCGCCTTTAATCGGCTGTGTAATTTTACCATTTTCGATTAAATACGCTTCTGATGCGCTAAATACAAATTTACCTGATGTTATATCTACCTGCCCGCCACCAAAGTTTGGTGCAAAAACACCTTTTTTAACTGAGCTGATGATATCGGCTTGGCTATGCTCTCCACCTAACATATAGGTATTAGTCATGCGTGGCATTGGTAAGTGCGCATAAGATTCACGACGTGCGTTACCGGTTGGATTTACACCCATTAAACGTGCGTTTAGCTTATCTTGCATATAGCCTTTTAAAATGCCATTTTCGATAAGTACATTGTATGCAGCAGGTGTACCTTCATCATCTACATTTAGTGAACCGCGACGGTCTGCCATTGTGCCATCATCAACAACGGTACATAACTCTGACGCTACTTTTTGCCCTACTTTGCCGCTAAATGCTGATGCGCCTTTACGGTTAAAGTCGCCTTCAAGACCATGCCCTACGGCTTCGTGTAAAAGCACACCAGGCCATCCATTGCCAAGTACAACTTCCATCGTACCCGCTGGTGCATCAATAGCCTCAAGGTTTACTTTAGCTTGGCGTACTGCTTCTTCTGCAAATCCCATCCAACGCGGTTTACCATCAACTAACTCTTTAAAATAACCGTAATCTAAACGCGCGCCACCGCCTGCGCCACCACGTTCACGGCGGCCGTCTTTTTCAAGCAGTACTGAGCAGTTTAAACGAATAAGAGGACGAATATCGGTTGCAAATGTACCGTCACTTGCAGCAATCAATACCTCTTCGTACACTGCCGACATTGAGCTAATTACTTGCTCTGCATCGGGTGCGAGTTCACGAATGTAGTTTTCAAGCTCACGTAATAAGCTTACTTTATCGTTATCACTCATGCTTGAAATTGGTTGGTGCGGCGCAAATTGCTCTTTTGCTTTTACATCACTAAATACTTTTATTGCTTTATCTTCGCCTGCATCTGCAATGCTACGAGCCGCAGTAGCCGCTTTATTTAACGCTTCTAGGTTTATTGCATCAGAGTAAGAAAAACCTGTTTTTTCGCCGCTTACTGCACGCACACCGACACCACGTTCAACGTTGTAAGAGCCCTCTTTAACTAAACCATCTTCAAGCACCCACGATTCGTGATGGCTTGATTGAAAGTATAAATCGGCGTAATCCACTTTATGCTGATGAATATAGCCGAGCGTTTTTTCGAGTTCTTCTCGATTTAGCTGGCTGTCGTGTAATAAATGCTGTTCAACCGAATTCATAATAAATGCTCTCTAAATCGTTGATGAGATTGCACAGGCATATCTCTTCTAATTTTATTTAATTGGTTTAAGTCTACGTGACCGCTTATAAACCCAACTCCGCTTGGCAGCACTGAAAGTTGCTCGCCCCACGGTGAAATAATAATGCTGTGGCCATACGTTTGTCGGCCATTTTCATGTGTTCCGTATTGCGCAGCGGCAATTACATAACATTGTGTTTCTATTGCACGCGCCGTTAATAACGGTTGCCAATGTGCTTGCCCTGTAGGGACTGTAAATGCACTGGGTACTAAAATAATTTCAGCGCCTTGGCGAGCGAGTTCATTAAATAGCCCACTGAAACGCAGATCATAACATACTGTTAGGCCAATTTTACCAAAGGGAGAGTCTACAACCACAACATCATTACCTGCTTGGGTAGAGTCTGACTCTCGATAGCGACCTGTTTTATCATCTACGTTTACATCAAATAAATGTATTTTGTTATACGTTGCAACCAGCTCGCCTTGATTATTATATAAGTGCGATGCTGCATAATATTTATGTTCGTTAAATGGCTCAGGCATTGTGCCAGCATTTATCCAAATATTATGGTGTTGGCACAACTCACTAAGTTGTAATTTATATTGCTCAACTTGCTTATCAACAAGTAACGTATCGTTTGCGCTTTTACTAAACACTAAAAAAGCCTCAGGCAAACATACAAGTAATGGTCTAGTTGCTGGAAGTGTTTTAAGTGCTTGCTTTAAGCTTGCTATGTTGTCATCAGGGTTTTGCACGGAACACATTTGCAGGGCTACTATTGTTGGGGTGCCGAGTATTTCAGTGTTGTTCATTGCGTTACTGTTACTTGTGCATCTTTAAGTTTTAAATCGACTGATGCTTGTGGCTGATTTTGAGCCGCTTGTGGCAAAGTAACCTCACGGCTTTTTCTATCAAGTTCTTGTACCACCGGATCGTTCATTTTACCTGTCACCTTAAAATTGATCTCGGAGATCACCCTGGCTGAATGAATTACTTTATCAAGTGCCAATGCTGCAAGCCCTGTTACAGGGTTTACCATCCAAGCCACGATTACAGGAATACTCGAGGTAACTTGCGGAGCAACTGCTAGGTCGTAGTCTATATCGAGGGTATTTAAATTTGCATAGCCTTTAATAGTTAAATCGGCGGGTACACCATCCATTTGTGTATCTTTTGTATAAGCAATGCCGTTTTCTAATTGCATAGTGCCTTGCAGGCTATTGTAAAAAAAACCTTTTGAAAATACGTCTCTAAAATCAAGCTTTAGCTTACGCACTAACGAATCAAGACTAAGCAATGAAAATACCCGTGCGCCACCATCACTGATTTCAGTTAAGTGCCCTTCTCCTAAATCCCAATCTACCTCGCCACTTAAGCTTTTAACATCAAAATCATACGGGGCGGCTTGCCAAGTAAGGTTATAATTAAGATCTGCTTTAGAATCTTTAATGGCTGTGGTTATATCAAACTCATCAAAGAGCGTACCTATATCATCACTTTTAAGCTCTCCACTGAGCTGTGTTAATCCGTTTTGCCACTGACCATTAGTACGCAATATATGATCGCCTTTATCAACCACAAGCTCTGAGATTGATAGACGCTTACCATCGCCAACAAGCGACGCGCTTACTTTATCAAGCTGGTAGCTCGATATTTTACAATCACTGCATTCAAACTCAATTGCGGGCACTTTAGTAAGCCAATTTAAATTTTCTTTTGGGAGTACGTCTGTGACTTCAAGCGGTTGCTCTACTTTTTCAGCAAAGTTAAGCCTTAAGTAGTCAGCGTTAATTCTAATTGGTTGGCTAGGTTGTGATATAGGAATGTATACTCCTGCACGCATCTCTTTTGCATTTAATTTCAAAAATAAGTCGCTTTGCAACGGCGCTAGACGCATCTCAAAATCGTTAAAAATAATATTACTTGCATCAAGCGTGTTGATATTTGCAACCACTTCGCTAAGTGGCGGCATAATACCTTGTGATTGCACATCTGACTTAGATTGTGCGGCATGTATAATTTGATCTATTAATTCTATCCAAGGAGATAATTTAGTTTTTTCGAGGTTTATATTCACACTTAAATCTTTTTGGTTAAGCCCTAAATCTTGCTTACCCAATACAATATTCACATTGCTAAACTGTGGCTTACCACTTTCTAAAATAGCATTAAAAAACAGCTGTTTATTTGCATTGGCAGTTATCAGGTTTGAAATATCATCACCTTGCACTACGCCATCAAGCGGCCAAACTTGCTGACTAGTTTTATTATAAGGTGCAGGTAAAGTGCTTGTTAAACCTAGTAGGTCAGAATTTACTTGAGCGCGGTAATTAAAGCCTTGTTCGGTGAAGTTTAATGTAAGGCCTATATCTACCTCACTTTGCCCACTCAAATAGCCGTTTAATATGCCTTGGGCTTTAGCGATTAACGTATCGGCATCTAGTTGCGCTTTAATATTAATATTTGCGGTGTAATCCTTTGCGTTACTTTGGCTGTCGTAATCAATTTTTATCGGCATGCCAAGCCATGTTGCAGTGGCGTTATTTAAGCGAATATTGTCGTTTTTAAAAGTCAGTTCGCCATTAAGTTTTTCAAGCTCAATGCCTGGATTTGCAATATAAAGAGGTAAGTCTTTAAGTGCTACCTTGCCACTAACGCTCGCCCCACCTTTAAATTTGTCACCAACTAATAGCTCAATACTGGCCTGAGCCTCACCTTTTCCTTGCACAACTTCAAAAATATTAGCAAGAGGGTTTGCTATTGGGGTGGCAGCAAAAAAGTCATGTAACTTTTCCATTGGCGCTTTTTTATCAATTTGTACTATTAGTTCATCGGCATTCATTAAATCGGCAATACTTACTTTTACACTATTACCGAGTTCTAAATTAACTAATTGGCCCTGCTGGCTATAAATGTCCATTCGCTCATTAGCAAAATGTAATTGTATGTTAGCATTTTTGACCGAAGGCCAATTTGGATCAAACTGGTAAGTGGCATTATCTATTTGTGCTAAAACATCGAACTGCCCACTACCATCTGTAAATGGAAAGCCTGAAAGCGGCCCTGCAAATAGTACTTGCGCTTTAGATACTTCGCCCTCTTTAATTGCACCATTTAAGTAACTCACTAAGCCTGGGCTCATTGCTTTTAATGGAAAGTAATGCCCTGCAATTTTGGCATCAGGTGCAAATGCTTCAGCATAAAGATCTAACCGAGGATCATCGCCTAAACTAATTTGTAACTCAGCGGCGAGTGTCACTTCGTTGTTATCAAACCAAATATTGTCACTGTTTATTTGCCAGCCATTTGCACGCTTAGCTAAATCAAGCTCAACATTGAGTTGATTATAATTGATATCGTCACTAAAGCTCTCACCTGTAACCAGCGTACCGTTTTCGCCAAATAGGTTTATTCGGCCACGGTTTTGCGTAAGCAACCCATCAACCCTAAGCGCTTGCGCTGCTGGTACCGAATTTAATTCTTGCCAACCTATATTGTTTGCTTCAAACCACAACTGCCATTGCTGTGCACTGCTAAAACTTAAATACGCTTGATTTACCTGCCCTGTTGGTTGGCGTGCAAGTAGTGGCTCTAGGGCGTTAAAATTGCTGAGTCCCGCCAAGTTACTTAACAATTCAAAATCAACTTGATGAAGCCATACTTTATTTTGTTTGCCTAGCTGCGCTTCAAATTCAAGGCTTGGCCACGCTTTATCGTTACTATTGAACGCTAAACCGGTACTTTTTAGGTGCCAACTATTTTGCTCTGGGTATAAGTGAAAACCGCCTTCGCTTAAGCTTACTTGTTGGCTTTGATCATCTCGTTGCCAACGCACAAAGCTAGGTAGCCACTGCATTTTAATATCTCTTACTTGGCCTTCATTAAATTTTAGCCAAGCTTGTAAATTAATATCGCTATGCAGCTGTTGCTTTTCAGTATTAATATATTGCGCTAACCAATTAGATACATCCACCTGGTTAGCTTGTACATACATATCGCCAGCTATTTGTTCAATGGTATCGCCGGTAAGTGCAATGCGCGCATCAAAGCTTCCAACGGAAATACCCGGTAGCGCTAAACTACCACTCCCTAAATGCTGCTCGTTTTCGTTTTGCCATACAATATTTTTTAAAAGTAGCTTACGCTCTTTGCCATCTTCTAGGATAAAACTAATACTGGAGCTTTCTATTGCGAAGTGGCCTGTTTCACCTAAAAATAGCTCTTCTATTAATTCTTTTTGTTCAAACGATACCTCTTCGTCGTTACTTTGTAATAAGTTTTCGACCTTTACGCTTGTATGAAAGCCGTTAATAACAAAGTAATTAGATTTGAGCTGAAAAGACTTTAAGCTTTCCCACAAATTAAGTTCTAGGCTAGTTTTTGCAATAGTGAGTGAAATTGGCGCGGTTTCGTTGTCTTTAAACGATAGGTTTTCAAGCACAAGGGCGGGACCACTACCCTGCCAGCTTGCTGATATTTCACCGATTGATAAACTGATTGCAAACTTATCATGGAGGTAGGTTTCAATATCTCCTTTATAGTCGTTTGCATAAGGAAGTGTGTACTTTAAAATTGAAACAATAACGGCCAGTAATACTAAAATTATGGCGCAGGTTTGCCATAACTTTCTAAAACAAAAAAAACAGACCGCTTTTGCTTTCATTACATCATTACCACATCAAACTGCTCTTGGCTGTATAAGCTCTCTGTTTGAATGTTGACTTGCTTACCTATAAATAGTTCAAGTTCAGCTAGGTTATGATATTCATCATTAAGTAATGCCTCACTGACTGCTGGTGCTGCGTAAACCATAAACTTATCCGCTGCGTAAGCTCGGTTTACGCGTACTATTTCACGTAAAATTTCGTAGCAAACAGTCTCTACTGTTTTTTGCGAGCCGCGTCCTGAACACGCAGGGCAAACATCACATAAAACATGTTCTAAGCTTTCACGCGTTCTTTTACGTGTCATTTCAACAAGGCCAAGCGCAGAAAGACCATTAATATTAGTTTTAGTACGATCTTTAGCAAGTGCTGACTCAAGAGAGTGCAATACACGGCGTTTATGATCTTCACTTACCATATCAATAAAGTCGATTATGATAATACCGCCTAAATTACGCAGCCTAAGCTGACGCGCTATTGCAGACGTTGCCTCTACATTAGTATTAAAGATAGTCTCTTCTAAATTACGATGGCCTACAAATGCGCCTGTATTTACATCCACCGTGGTCATTGCTTCGGTTTGGTCAATAATAATATAACCACCCGATTTGAGCGTTACCTTACGGTGTAGTGCTTTTTGAATTTCTGTTTCAACATCAAACAAGTCAAAAATAGGTCGCTCACCCGGGTAGTACTCTAAAACTTGAGAAAGCAGCGGTACAAACTCTTCTGTAAATAACTTTAGCTCTTCATAAGTTAGCTTTGAGTCGACCCTAATACGCTCCATGTCCTCACCTACGTAGTCACGTAGGGTTCTAAAAGCGAGCGTTAAATCTTCATGCAAAATACTGGCTTTACTGGTTTTTTGTCTGCGAGAAGTAATTCTCTCCCAGAGCTTTCTTAAGAAACCAGCGTCGTGACGTAGCTCTTCTTCACTTGCACCCTCAGCTGCAGTACGCACAATGAAGCTGCCATTATCGTCGCCATACTCAGCCACTATTTTTTTAAGGCGTGAGCGCTCTTCTTCTGTTTCTATACGCTGACTAACACCTACATGGGTAGCATCAGGCATAAATACCAAGTAGCGAGATGGGATAGTGATATCGGTAGTAAGCCTTGCACCTTTAGTACCTAATGGGTCTTTAACCACTTGCACCATAATGTATTGCCCTTGGCGGACAAGCTCGCGAATATCTTGTACTTTTTTAATAGGCTCGTCGTCAACACCTTCAACAATTGAGGCGCTGTTTACAATATCAGATGCGTGTAAAAAAGCCGCTTTATCTAGGCCTATATCTACAAACGCAGCTTGCATACCAGGTAAAACACGACTAATTTTTCCTAGGTAAATATTGCCTACAATACCGAGGTTTCCAATTCGCTCTAATTGAATTTCTTGAAGTACACCATTTTCGATCAGGGCAACACGGCTTTCACTTGGCGTGACATTTATTAGTAATTCTGTACTCATGCTACCTTCTTAAGAATGCTTGTAATAATTGTTCGGTCTCGTATAAAGGTAAGCCTACAACGGCAAAATAGCTACCTGCAATGTGAGTTACAAAGCGACCACCCAACCCTTGGATGCCATAGCCACCGGCTTTATCAAGTGGCTCTTTTGACTCCCAATAGTCATTTATCTCTTTATCAGTTAATGTTTTAAAGGTTACATCGGTACTGACTACGCAGCTCACTACGTCAGTTTTATTGGCAAATGCGATGGCAGTTAAGACTTGGTGGGTGTTACCTGATAGGCGTTTTAGGGTGGCTGTAAAATCGTTTTTATCTCGAGGTTTACCAAGTGACTCGTTATCAATAACAACGACGGTATCACTGCCTAGTACTGGACGGTCTGTATAACCAAGCGCAACACCACTTTGCGCTTTTAATCGTGCTAAGCGTTCAACAAGGGCGCTAGGTTGTTCATTTGGTAGTGGGCTTTCATCGGCATCAACACTAAATTGTGTAAATTCGATGCCTAGCTGACTCAATAGCTCTTTACGGCGTGGGGAGGCTGATGCCAAATATACTGCACAAGTCATTATCTGATCCTAAAGTGTCTACGGTATTTACGAAGTAGTAAAAACACCCAAAACCAGCTCACCATACCGGTTGCTACTGGCCATAAATACTGAGGATTAAAATAAACCCCTAACAAAAAGTGATTTAGCCAAAACTGCATTAAGTGATACAGCGTTAAAAATAAACCAATCAGTAAACTTTGTTGCCAAAGCGAGAAGTTACGAATTTTTTGAAAGTTACTTGCAGTAACAAATATACATATAGAAAATGTTAGCGAATTTACGCCAAGCGGAGAACCAGACGCTAAATCTATGAGTAAGCCAACAACCCAAGCCGCGCCAATATTTAACCTGTGCGGGACGGCCAGAGACCAATACATAAGCACAAGTAAAACCCAGTCGGGTCTAAACGGTTCAAATGAAAACGGCAGTGGCATTAATGCCATTATTAAAGCAAAAAAGATGCTCAGTGCAATTAACAATGAATAGCGGTCAATCATCGTTGGTTTGCTCCTGTTGATTACGCCATAAAATAACAAGTAATCGAATACGGTCTAGCTGCGCTATAGGCTCTGCAAATACTTGTGCAAATGGGCGTCCTTCATCACGATTAATCTCAGTGACGACTGCTACAGGGTAACCCTCTGGGAAGGTCCCGCCTAAGCCGGATGTAACAAGTACATCACCAATTCGTACATCTAAGCTATGTGGCACGTGAGAAAGCTTAACAACGTTAATTTTACCAATACCTTCAACCACGGTACGTACATCGTTTCGTAATATGCGTACAGGCGTTGCATGCGTTGTATCGGTCATCAGTAAAACGCGTGACGTAGTAGAACCCACCTTAGTAAGCTGCCCCACTACACCCATTTCATCAATTACAGCTTGCCCTTCACTAAGCCCATCAGTAGTACCCCGATTAATAACGACCTGGTGACTGTAAGGGTTAGAGTGTACAGAGAGCACCTGAGCAATAATTTTGCGATTAGATTGCTTAGCCGATGAGCCTAACAAAGCGCGTAGCTTTTGATTCTCTCTCGCTAAAAATTGGTACTGCTGCAATTGTTCGCTTTGAAGCATTTGCTTTTTTTTCAGCGCTTCATTTTCAGTAAGGAGTTGCTCGCGAGTGTGCAAACTTTTAGCACCTAAGCTAAACAATTCGTAAGGTAAATTAGCAACGTAAATTAGAGGGCTTACAAGCGTGTTAAGAGTAGTACGAACAATCGTACCGCCTTGCGTGTATCTGTCTCCTACTATGAGTACGATACTCAAAAGCACTGCGACAAAAAGTCGCAGTTGCAAAGAGACTGTGCGTCCAAACATTAATTTCATTAGTCGTAACTAAAAACATCACCACCATGAACATCTATCATCTCAAGTGCTTTACCACCACCGCGTGCTACACAAGTAAGTGGATCGTCAGCAACAACAACCGGAATGCCTGTTTCTTCCATTAATAAGCGATCTAAATCTTTTAATAATGCACCACCGCCAGTCAGGACCATGCCGTGCGCAGAAATATCAGAAGCAAGCTCTGGTGGCGACTGTTCAAGTGCAACCATTACTGCACTTACAATACCCATTAATGGCTCTTGCAGTGCTTCTAGTATTTCGTGAGAATTAAGCGTAAACGAGCGTGGAACCCCTTCTGCAAGGTTACGGCCGCGCACTTCAATTTCAATCGGTTCATCTGTTTTAAACGCAGAACCAATTTGATGTTTAATATTTTCAGCTGTCGCTTCACCAATTAAGCTACCAAAGTTACGACGCACATAATTAATAATAGCTTCGTCAAATTTATCACCACCGATACGTACTGATGATGAGTAAACAACACCGTTTAGTGAAATAATAGCAACTTCAGTAGTACCACCACCAATATCAACAACCATTGAGCCTGTTGCTTCAGATACAGGTAAGCCTGCGCCAATTGCCGCAGCCATAGGTTCTTCAATTAAGTAAACTTCACGAGCACCCGCCCCCATTGCAGATTCGCGTATCGCGCGTTTTTCTACTTGCGTTGCACCACACGGTACACATATAAGTACACGTGGGCTTGGGCGCATAAAGTTATTATTGTGTACTTGTTTAATAAAATGCTGGAGCATTTTTTCTGTTACAAAAAAGTCAGCAATAACACCGTCTTTCATTGGGCGAATTGCTTTTATATTGCCAGGGGTACGACCTAACATAAGTTTTGCTTCCGTTCCTACAGAGGCAACACTTTTAGGTCCACCAGCTCGTTCTTGGCGAATAGCTACAACAGAAGGTTCATTAAGTACAATACCTTCGTCTTTTACATAGATTAGGGTATTGGCTGTACCCAAGTCGATCGATAGATCGTTAGAAAAAATACCACGGAGTTTTTTAAACATGAGGCTGGATGACCTTTGAAATACGTTCTTATATTAGCTGCCTCACTTTAACATGCTTGAATAGATGAGCAATATAAAGCGCAGCTGCCTTTTTAAATTTTCGGAAAAAAGGAAGCAAAGCTTCCTTATTGAGTTTTTATCGTTCGCGAACTAAGCGAAAACCAATGTAGTTAGATCTAAAGTCAGGCGCTAAAATTAAGCGCGTAGATGCACGTGCAAGACTTGGTGCAAAATTCCACGCTCCGCCTCTAACCGCCACATCTGACTTACCAGATTCTTTGCTGGTCCATTCCCATGCATTGCCTACGGTATCGTATAATCCAAATGCATTAGGAGAAAAAGACCCTACCGGTGCAGTGCGTCTGTTTGACCACTCGCTACCACACCAACCACAGTTTGCTAAGTTTTTACCAATTTCGTTACCCCAAGGGTATTCTGTTTCGGTTCCTGCGCGGGCGGCATATTCCCATTCAACTTCGTTTGGTAAACGAAATTGTTGACCTGTTTGACCTGATAACCACTCAGCGTAAGCTTTAGCATCGTTATACGTTAAACACACAGCCGGAAAGTCACTGCCCTGCTCAAAACCTGGATTGCGCCAATTTAAATTAGCTTCCCATACTGGTTCACCATTTAAATAATATGCACACCCTTTGTTTTGCTCTGCTTGCGTTTTATAGCCCGTGTTTGCTACAAATTTTTCGTAGTCTCCCACGGTTACTTCTTTGCTTTGCATAGCAAAAGAGTTCGCTATCACTTTTTCAATTACTGGACGCTCATTGGCTAAACCGTTGCCATTTATGTCGCCCATTTTAAATTTACCTGCAGGAATAACAACAACCGGAGTTTCTACGTTCGTATTTAATACATTAACGTTTTCACTAACCTGACGAGTTTTTATTTCTGGTTGCTCACGGGTGTAGGTCGGTGCAGCAATCGACTCAGGCTTTTTTACTAACTTTGCATGAATAGTCTGTGCTTTATTCAAATCAACACGAGCTTGAAATGGCTTATAACCTAACTTTCGCACTTCAACATTGTGTACTCCACGCGGTAAACGTGTAATTAAACGTGTTGAACCAAAGCTAACACCGTCAATAAATACTTCATCATCGTATACATTAGAGCGTAATGTTAGCTCTACTGTTTGATCCTGCTTTTTATTAACTATTGTAGGGTAATCTCTTTTAACAGCTGCCGATTTAACCGAATAATCGCGCACGGGTTGTTTTTTTAAACGAGAAACCGAAACAGTGCTGGCATTATCCTTGGTATTACTGAATGTTAACTGACTATCAGTAAATGTTGTGCCGTAGGCTGGTTGATAAGTTGCAGTGAGTGGCGTGCCATACTCTGAGCAATAACGATTATCAATACTTAATAAACTACATAAACGGCTGCTGTTTACTTCGCCGCGCATAGTAACGCTTAAATTAACGTTGTAATTACCTTGTCCGCTAAAGGCACTATTTACTACGTGGCTACTTAGAATTTGTACTTGAGCGCCCGCTAAATTGCGTTTTGGCTCAACAATGCGTTCTTCTGTTAAATTTGCAAATATTTGATCGACAAAGCGTTTAGTCGCTTTTTGAAGGCCCATTTGTTGGCCGCGCTGCTCACATGCCGCAAGCGTTTCTGTACGCTTACAGTTAATAGTATGGTTAACTTCAAGTGTACCTTCGCGCGTAAACTCGTTACGTAAGCGCTCTACACGAGCTGAAGTTAACTGCTCTTTTAAGCTCTCTAAAGTATTTAACAGCGTATGCTTCGCTACACGAATTTGTTCAATGTCTTTACGGTGGGATGCAATTGCCGCCAACTGCATAGAAATATCATCTTTATTTTGCTTATGATCAACCACAGCTTTTTGATAGCGCGACTGCGCTGCACTAATATCAATAGTTGGATCGTCAATCAAACGACGGTACATTTCGTTCATCGCATCGAGCGCTTGGTTTTTTTCTTTATCTAGCTCTGTGGAACGAGAGCGAAGTAGCTCTAATTGATTTTGTAACTGACTTTCTTCTTTAAGATGTTTTTCAAGTATTCTTGTCGAGTTATCGTATTCTGTTTGTTTAACACTAATCTCTGACTCAATTCCAGTTACTGTTGCTGTGTCTTGTGCAAATGCACTAGTAGCTAACAAACTAGCTGAAATTAACAGAGATAAAGGAGTAATTCGCATATATTCCAGTCCCAAAAAGCGGCAATTATTTGGTCGTTATTATTTTTTATAATTAAAGCCTTATGCTATGTACTTGCAGCACAAAACACAAGCTTTGTTCAATTATTATCTTAGTTTACAACTATTCGCGTGTTTCACGCCAGTAAATAACCCGATCATTTCCTCTAAAGCGGCCAAATTGTAAAATAGCATGAGGATTAAGCTGTGTGCCATCGCCTTGCCAGTCCCATTTTAGCCAGTCATTAGTATTATATTCTAATGTAAATTCACCTGACCCATTGGGTTGGGTATAAATACCATTATTTGTAGGGTAGTTGCCCGACTCTAATTGCCCAGATACTCCTGCTGCATACTCATAGTTTAATATAGGGCTCGAAGGCGCTACTTGTGTAATTTGAGTATGCTCAAACACGCTGCAATTATCTTCTGCATTATTAACAAAACCACTACCGTTGTAATGTTGAGCCTGCATAGGAACAAGTAAAGGGTCTAAGTCAGAACCTGAATTATTGCCAAGCACTAAACGTCCAAACTTAAACTCTATGGGTACAGAGTTTAACCTTACGCTATTGCAGCCACCTGAGCATGTTGTTTGGGTATTAGGTTTATCGTTTGCACCTACAAGTGTTGCGCCTTCAATGTTATTTAGGGTTGCCATTAAACTAACCATAGAAAAAGGACCATCAGGCTGATCTACACCTAACCTTTTAAGCGTGGTATTAATTTGGCTCATTTGCCATTGACCATCGCTTATATCTCCCCAGCTATTATTACCGAGGTTTACAAGTCGGCTGGTAAAACTTGTTGCGGGTATATAATTACCGGCTTCGTTATTTTCAGCGTTAATAAATACCAAGGATTTATCAAACCCATCACGGTAGTTTGCCATTAACTGACTGTTCTGGTTTTGTGCTTGTACTGTAAAGCCAAGCTCAAATGGTTGCTCAAGGTAAGTTAAATTACTGCCATAACGTGTACATTGTGCAGCAGCTTGTATGCCCAATATTTGAAACTGAGAAGGTGCAAAACGGCCCACGTTATAAAGCTCCCCCTTTACATCACCAGCGCCAAAGTAATCTGCATCTTGCAGCCCTGCGGTTAAATCAACAATGCCTACTTGGTCGTAATTATACTGCGATATAGATTCGCTTAAGCTTCCTGTATCACTAAAAGCAGCAGTACTCACAGCTTCAAGCGTACCTGACACACCTGATACAGGGGCTTTAATTGTAGCCGCTACTAACGGTTGCTCTGCAATAAAGTGTTTAGCAATGGGGTTATTGCTAATGTTGCTGTAATTATCAGGATTACCATCATTATTACTATCTTGCCCTGCAAGCCATTGCACAGCATTCATCTTTAAGTTAAATGCTTCACCGGTTAGTCTAAACAAACTACCATTAAAGTCTGCTGCGTAACCATCATTTTCAACGCTCATTGCGAGCCCAAATGGTTTAATAACATACTCATTCGAGCTACCTGTTAAATTAACCGACAGATTAGTTACGGGATCTAATATGAGATTGGTTTTTACATTTAGGCTGAGTTTACCTGCATCAGGATAATTAATAATAATGGGCGCTTTAGAATCATTATCAAAATTTATAGTAAAAGTTTGGGGCGCCTGCTCAACACTATAGTCATTATTGTTATTACTTAGTACAACAGGGTCAGTACAGCTCGCCCCTGCACTGCAGGTATAGGCTAAATCTAAGTTTACATCACCACCTGCAGGAAAAGCAGCTTCGCATACGCCGGTAGTAGTATTTGTTTTAACTGCCTGGATTGAGAGCGCTTTAGCGTTAAAACCTATGTTTGAAGGTTTAGCTGATAACTGAGTAGGTATAGTTGTGTTGCCATCGGTTTCATTATTAAAAATAAACCCCGCATCTGAAAACGTCACTTTACAGCCACTGAGCCCCACATTATTACCTGCAATATAACAGCGAAGCGGTGCTGAAGGGTCTGCGGTGTTATAGCCAAAAGTGACACTACCAGTTGTGCGCTTTGCAAACTCGACCACTGTAGAGCCGGTAAAACTAATATCTTCTCCTGTAACCCAGCTCTGTTGAGCGCTATTATCTGGCGATAAATTAAAACTAGACGGTTCGTCAAACAATAGATCACACGCATCGTTTGCACAGGCCGTAAGCGTCATTTCTTTTGCTTCACACGTTAACCCCTTGTTATCACTTATTGATAAACGATAATGATCTAAAGTTACCCGCTTATAAATACCACAAAACCCAGGGATACTTTCAGGGACTGTTAGTGCATCAAATGTTGAACTTCCTTCTGTAATGACTTGTGTTGCAGAAGTAATAGACCCTTTATATGTAACATTTTGCGCTATTCTTACTTCACCTGTTGCGACAATATATGCTGAGATATTCGCATCTGCGGCAATGGCCACTGCACCATCAACATAAATTGCTAAGTATGCCCCCGGTGCCACTTCTATATTCGTTTTACCAATATTTAAAAATGAAGTAGATACAAGAGATGTTGTGTCTTTTAAAAAAATCCGTGTGGGTGCTGTTACTTTATATTGTGTTTCAAGCATACTTAGCTGCAGCTCATCGTAAAAATAATCCCCTGCAAGCGAATTAGGAATAGGACCTGTTGAGCTACCATCGTTTGTAACTGTCGGTACCTGTGCAGCTTGATTTGGCTCTAATGAATTATAGCCACTTGCAACACAGCCTTGCCCGTTACACAAAGGGGGGTTCGTTAATGCTGTAGAAATTAAATTCGTCGTGGTTACAAATTGTGCATTACCATCTGTTATTTCAACCCCCTGAACAAGCTGTACTTCACCATTATTGTAAGTAGATATAGCGCCGGGAAATAAGGTCTCGCAATCTAAAATATCACCATTAAACACAAAGGTACTGGTCATCGCGAGAACTGATGCTTCTTCTTCAACATGATTTCGTTCGTTATCTGCGTTACGGTCCTCATCTACCACCAACCCCAATCGGTCTGTTCTGAGGTTACAGCTTCTCAGCCACCCCCCGTCCTCTTCCAAACGTGAATTTTTACTCGCCACTACCAAGGGAGCTACAGCAAAGTCGTTCGTAAAATTAAAGTAATTACACCCATTACTCCATCCATCAACCTCAAAGCCAGTAAAAAATGTCTCCCATGAAACCTCTACACCATTATCGTCGCTAAAAGTACGATTACTTCCAGGTTCTACAGCCATATAAGCAACGGTTTCACTTTGAATAACACCCAAAGCAGTTTCAGATGCCTCAAGCGCTATATTTACAGCACTAGTTGATAACGAACCACTTTCTACCGCTACAGTTAAAAATGGTATTAATGCCTCAGAGGGAGGATTGCCATCAATACTATTAAGCGTTTGCAAAGAATGAAAAAAGTTTGGCCTTTGAGAAAAGGGCTCTGCGAAAACTAACGACTTATAACTTTTAGGTGTGATCGGTGAAAAACCTGATTTAGAACCATATTGTAGCTCTAGCTGCAAATCGGTACTCCCGACTTCCATAACTGTTCCATCGGGAAATTCATGCACACCGTATTCAACAGCTAAGTAATGAGCGCCCATACTAACGTGTCCGCCATCTTCGCCTGAGGGCTCAAGCGGTAATGCCTCAAAGCCGGTTGTGGTAATATTGCGTATCCTTATTATTGCAGGGTTTCCGCCTTGATTTGTTGAGAGCATAAACACGGCTGGAGGCGTTATATATTGTTGCTGAAAATTTATTTTTGTCCAAATAGGCGACGTATATGTATCCTGTAATTCAATATAACGCCCTTCTATTTTAGGCGGTACGGCGTATGCGTAATTACAAAGCAACACGCTACTAAAAAATATAATGACTAATGCATTTTTCATCATGGTAACGTTTTAGCCTCTACGCTTAGTGTTCTTTGTGTTTGCCAATAGTCTTTTGTGCAACTACTCCCTGCAGGGCAATCAAGTGCAGCACACGTTGCACTGCTTTGAAGATAATATATATTCACAAGCCCGTTAGTTGTGCTGCTATCGGGTAAACCTATATATTCATCGCAACTTATCACTACTTTACAGTTAGCTAAATATGTAGTTTGGTAGGTTAAATCAGTAGTGACTGATGCACAGCTTTGAACTGAGCTATTTACAGGAAATAGTTGCGTTAAACCACTTTCAAGGCCGCTTTGCGCCGCCATATAAGCACGAGCGCCGTAATACTCAATCGTGTTTTGTTGTGATGCGCCAGAAAGCACTTTAGCTAATGCTAATCCCAGTGCTAATAAAGCAACAATAATGACCAAAGAAACGATTATTAAGTTTCCTTTTTGTTTACTGGGTAAGGCTTTTCCGTGAAGGTTTTTTCTAAGGTACATTAGGAATATGTACCTCATGGTTAAAGCTCATAACTTCAGTATCGTTGAATTGCATTTGCGCATTTACATTAAGCACAGCGTTTCTTTGTAAGGAGAGTGCATCAAGAGTAAAAAATAAATCACTCGCTAAATTGTTAGCAATATAAATACCTAATAAATCCCGTTTAACACCACTGCTTATTTGTAAGCTCACGACATCCAATTGTTTAACAGTAAAACCGTAATTGGTATATCTATATAAATACTGCCCTTCAACGCAAAAACTTACAGGTTGAGAGAGTAAATAAAGGCGCTTACTGGGTGACTCCTCAGCAAATGCTTTACTAAATTGCCACTCATCAATTGCACTCGCTGAACTATTAAATGCAGATACTTTTAAGCGCTTATTATTATTTTCATCGTATATATCAGCACTGCTTAATGGGTATATCGTTGCCCAATCTCCAGCTTGCGGCTGCGTTAAATTATTAAGTGCAAAATCAACAGCGCTAACATTAAAAGGTGCTAAGGTAGGTAGGTAATTTGTATAGTGAGTGGCCGACAAAAACGGCGTAAACTCTAAACATTGCTGAACGCTACACGCGCCACGGGCATTATTATCGCAAGAAAGTCTAAGTGAGTTTGGTGTAGCATGGCGTAGCTCTTTGCTTATACGCGTTATTACAAAACGAGCCTGCGCAACGGCTTCTTGACGCTCTATACCTTGTGAATAGATGCTGACACCTGCACCAATGAATGAAAATGCGCTTACCGCTAAAATACCAATGATCACCATAACAAGTAATAGTTCTATAAGCGTAAATGCATATTGATACTTAGCTGCTTGCATTAGTAGTTTCCTTTATATGCACTAAATCCGTAAACCTCACCGAGAGATGAAGTAACTTCAATAGTAATTCGCTTAAAGGTTGTGCCATCGTTATTCGTTGATTCGTTAAAGTCACTATCGTATTCAACATCAATAACGATATTAAAGTCGCTATATTGTGCTAACGCCTCTCCTAAACTATTTGTAATAGGCTGATTAGAGAGCGAAATATAATCATCAACATCGTTGTAGTTAGTTCGGGTCTCTGAGTTGTCAGCCCCTAAATCAGCAGGTGCGGTACACGCCTCAGCACCTAGAGATATTTCGCCACATCGCTTAAAAGGAGGACTTCTGTCGCTGTGTTCATCAAATGATTTACTTTGAATCTCGTTCATCAGAGATTGGCCTAATTCTGATGCTCTTAAAGCAATAATAGGCTCTGCACTTTTTTGTGCCTGAGGGGCAATTAACGCAGTAATAATGCTAAGCGTTATAGCAAGCATGACTATGCCTATAATCAGCTCTATTAATGTAAACCCCTTAATTTTATGGGCATGCATAAATAAGCCCTTCACCACTTATACATATAGCAGCCAAGCCAACATCAATTTTACATTGTGTTGTACAGGTTTGATTAGCACGCCCTAGCGGATCAAAGCTAATTTCAGTAAAGGTGTTTGCATTACTATCTATCGCGTTAAAAGTAATATCGCTACGTTGCGTGTTGACTTGAACAACTAAATGTTCGCTGTTATTGGCGTCTGCGCTACCTAAACATGTATCTGGTGTGGGTGGCGCGATAAGCGTGGGAGTTATATAAAGTTTATGGCAACTGGTTGTTGCTGTATTTTGCATTGCACGTAATTGCACTGTTCTGAGTGCATTTAAAGCACTATCTCGATATGAGTAGGCATCTTCTGTTGAGCTTCCCAGAAATTTGGGAACTGCCGTTACCGACAGTATTCCCAATATCACCAGAGTAATAATTAACTCAATGAGTGTGAAGCCACGCAACCGTTGCTTACAACTGCTTTTCATTTAATTTACTTAACAGCCTGTAGTTACAAGTGTAATGGTAGGTGGAGTTACCACGACAGGTCCTGTCGTTGCTGTAGCTTGTTTATAATCAATACGGCACTCATCTGTTTTTTCGTAACTGTTAGGATAAATAATTAGCGTACCATCTGCGGCTGTATCATCAAGGTTAAAATCTGCTGAATCATTCGTTGCAAAGCTAACATCTAAAAATGCTTTAAAGGCTTCTTCTGATGCTGCAGGGTACCCATAAACGGTAGGGACACCAACCGAATCACCATTAGCGTCAGTACCTAAAACAACAGTAGCCGTTGCCTTCTTGTGATTACTCGCAATAATAGATTTACCGTTTACGATATTCATACCACTGCGAATAGAGCCTTGTAAGCCCTCAAGTGTTGAAGCGTTAGCATCACCTTGCAAATTTAAAAAACGAGGAGCGGCAGTAACAGCCAAAATGCCTAAAATAACGATTACAATAATCAATTCTACAAGCGTAAAACCTGCTTGCTTATTCAATGGTAAGTTGTTTAACGATTGCGTTTTCATAAGTAAGCCTCTTTTAATTACTCAATTTGAATACTTTTACTTTTCCTGTTTGAGGAAAGTATGAAAAACCAGCCAAACCAGGTACAACGGCACCATTGGTTGGTATATTTTTAGTATTAAGGGTGTTAGTTAAATAGTAGATGCATTGTGTATTTTTTGCATTGTACCTAACTAAAAAACTTACACTTTTCACTTTTGATACTTCATTACTTAGTGTACTACTTGGTGCATCTTGTAAAATTGCACTTAATACCTGGCGACACCTTTTTGCATTACTTGCCAGTGCGCGAGTATCTGTTTTTGTTGTTTCATCACTGGTTGGCGTGCCTTTAGCTCCATCTACACCAACTATTACTCCCCCATAATTTACAAAAGTAGTATTAAGCTTGCCGCTAGGCCGCCCTTCTAATTCCCATTGTCCTTTAACCATACCAACAGCAGAAGCAAAACCACCAGCAACTGTATCTACACTTGCGTTATATGACTGATTTTTTATACCTAAATACTGAGGTATAGCGAAGCTCACAATAATCGCGAGTAAAATAACCACGATCACCAATTCAAATAACGTAAAACCTTTTGAGTAAACTCTCGAGGCAATCACTGTTTTAATTACCTTTAATTGCCGACATCATGTTCCACATAGGCATAAAAATACCTAATGCCAATATGAGCACCATAATGGCAACAAACACAGTTAATATAGGTTCTATTTTTGCGGTTAAACTACGTAAGTCATAATCAACTTCGCGCTCATAATAATCTGCGGCCTCTTGCAGTAACTCATCTACCCGGCCGGTTTCTTCGCCTACGGCTACCATTTGTAGTACTAACTGAGAAAATAAAGTTGAGCTTTTTGATGCCCTAAGCAAACTATCCCCTTTTTCTATATCTTGGCGCATTGTTATAATTGCTTTTTCCATATAGCTGTTATCAACCGCATGTGCAGTGAGTGATAAACCCGTAGTCATCGGAACGCCAGAGCGAAGCACCATAGCTAAACTTTGGCTATAACGTGCAAGTAATGTGCGCTTTAAAATGTGTCCAATAAAAGGTATTTTTAACTTGTGTTGATCCCATTTAAAACGACCTGCGGTAGTCGTTAAGTAACGACGAGTAGCTAATACAGCGCCAATCCCCAGTACTAGTAATAACCACCAGTAATTAACAAAAAAATTGCTCGTGCCAATTAAAATTTGTGTCATTAAGGGGAGTTCAGCATCAAATTTTGCGAACATACTGGCAAAGGTAGGTATTACAAAAATATTTAAAATAACCATGGCCGCAACCAACGCTAAAATAACGAAAGTGGGGTAACGCATAGCTGCTTTTATTCGTTTGCGTGTTTCTTGTTCTTTTTCAAAATAAATAGCAAGCTGATAGAAAGCATCTTCTAATCGCCCTGAACCCTCACCTACCATTACCATCGACACCGTTAACCGGCTAAATACTTCATTATGAATAGCCATGGCACTTGATAAGTCTCGTCCTTGCTCCAGCTGCTTAGTCACTTCTACTAGTACATTTTTAAACTGTTTATTTTGCGTAGTGTCAGCAAGGCCCATCATTGCACGAATTATGGGTATTCCCGCTTTGAGCAAAGAATACATTTGCCTAGAGAACATGATCATGTCATCAAGTGTTATTTTTTCGATAAATAAATTATCGAACATTTTAATATTGTTTTTAGTTTCAATCTGAGTGATTGAAATGGGAATAAACTGACGTTTTATTAAGCTATCAGCCACGCCAGCTTGGTTATTGGCCTCCACCTGCCCTTTAACTAACACACCTTTGCTATCTTTTGCTTTATAGCTATATAGCTGCATCATCATCCCCTATAATCTCTGGGATATATTCCGCAACTTTAAATACCTCATCTAACGAAGTAATACCTTGTTTGGCGTAATTTAATGCCATAGTTGAAAGTGGTGAAAAGTTTACGCTCTTTTTAGCTGCTTTTGAAAACTCTTGAGTGTCATTTGCACGTAGCGCGTCCATCATTGCGTCATCCATTTCTAACAGCTCAAAAATACCTACGCGTCCTTTATAACCACTATGATTACATGCAGTACATCCTCGGCCTTTAGAAAAGTGAGCATCAGCGGTGTCTTCGCCTAAATACTTTAACCAGCTCAACTCTTGATGATCGGGTAAATAAGGTACCTTGCAATCGTTACATATACGCCTAACTAAACGCTGGGCAATAATAGCGCGTAGCGAGCTTGCAACTAAATAAGCGGGCGCGCCCATATCAATCAAGCGCATCGCGCTGGTTATTGCATCGTTTGTATGCAATGTAGATAAAACTAAGTGTCCTGTAAGGGCTGCTCTTAAGCCGATATCAACCGTTTCTTGGTCTCGCATTTCGCCGACCATTATTATGTCGGGATCTTGCCTTAACGCCGTACGTAAAATACTCGCAAAACTCAAACCTATCTTACTATTAATTTGTACTTGGTTTATTCGCCCAATACGATATTCAACGGGGTCTTCAACAGTAATAATTTTACTTTCTTGCTGATTTAGCTCACTCAAAGCGCCGTATAATGTGGTGGTTTTACCAGAGCCGGTAGGCCCGGTAACAAGCACCATTCCGTGAGGGCGTTTAATAATACTGCGTACACGCTTTAATACATGTACAGGCATGCCTGTTTCATCTAACGATAACAATCCAGCCGATTGGTCAAGTAATCGCATTACAACTGATTCGCCATGTTGCACAGGCATCGTTGATAAACGAACATCAATGCTGTGACTACGCACTTTAATATTAAAGCGCCCATCCTGTGGTAGGCGTTTCTCAGAAATATCTAAGCCCGACATTAGCTTTAAACGCAGAACCAGTGCAGAGGCTATTTTCACTTGATTAAGGGTATGCTCTTGCAGCACACCATCTACACGTTGGCGTATTCTCAGTAACCCTTCATCCGGCTCTATATGTATATCGGAGGCACGAACTTGAACTGCATCTTCAAAAATAGATTGCAGTAGCTTAACAACCGTTGCGTCGGATGTTTCATCTCCTAAAGAGTTTAGATCAAACTCTTCTACATCTTCATATTCTTCATGAAGCTGCGCTGCAAAGTTAGTTATCTCGTCAGTGCGACGATATACATTATCGAAAGCTGCCAATATTTGGCTTTCTTGCACTACCGCTAAATCAATTCGTTTAGGGGCAAGCATAGGTGCAAGCTGATCAAGCCCTCTTAAATCAGCAGGATCACTCATTCCCATCAAAACAGAATCGCCATGATCTTCGATAACTAAAGCTCGATAGCGCCGGGCATACACTTCAGATAAAAGCTTAGAGACATCCGGCGATAGCTTACGTTGAGATATATCTAAAAAAGGAACATTCAATTGCTGAGCTAAAAATCTAAGTAACTGCGGCTCACTAATAAACTCAAGAGAAATAAGAGTTGCACCCAATTTACGACCCGATGATGCTTGCACATTGAGCGCTTCACTTAATTGTGCTTCGGTGATCATTTGCTCATGAACGAGTAGATCCCCTAAACGCATTTTTAAACTCGGTCTCATACGACCTCCTTGAGCGCAACTAAACGCTGTAATGCATGTTGGGTCATGGCTGTATTTAATCCGCCTAAATCTAATGCCACTTTATAAAGCTGCTTTGCATCTAGATATTCTCCTAATGCGTCTTTAGACGTAGCAAGTGCAAGCCACCATTTAGCCTGACTTGGCTGTAACTGTGTAAGGTGTTTAAAACTATTTAATGCTTTTTGATGATGACTAGCACTTTGAGCAGCAGTACCTTGAAGCACCCAAAACTCAAGGTTCGCTTGACTCTCAAACTCTTCACTTAAAAGCTGCAATACAACGTCGTACTCACCTTGCATAATTAATATTTTGCTTAACATTACGCGCCACTCAAGCACATTCGCATTTAAGGAAATACCTTCTTGTAAAACGAGTTGGGCCGAATTTATATCTTGTTGTTTAAAGTAAGTGCCCGCTAATAAGTTTCTTGCCTCTACGTGTAAAGGAGACTTCATTAAAATTAAATTTAAATCGCTTATTGCTTCATCGTACAAACCAAACTGTATTGCCTGCTTAGCCCCTGTTAATAGCTCAGCCTGTATAACTTGCTCTGATTTGACTAAGGCTTCGCTCTTCACCATTACATTATTTTGCAGAGATTTTTTTTCTGGTTTTGTAATATCGCTACTAACGTCTTGCGTATTTTCAGTATCAGAGGCTTTAGCTAAAGCGTCATTCTCAGTCTTGTTAGCAAGGCCTTTAGCAATAGCAGGTTGAGTTTGTTGAACCTCACTTTCTACCATTAATTGTTCGCCAGGCTTTTGCTGGATATTAACTACAGCTTTATTTTGGGTAGAGGGATGACTTAACTGTTCATCATTAGTAGCTGAATACGTTGTAGAAGGGGCTTTTTCTAAAGGCGGCTTATCAACTAAAACATCTGTTTTTGCACTAATATTTTTTATTTGTTCAATCGTTGGAGGGAGTGTTTTAGTGCTTGCGGGTAAGAATACATAAGCGGCATAAATAACTAACAACATAATTACTATAACACTTACTTTAAAAGCAATGTTACGAACGTCATAAACAGGCTTAACTATAATGCCGTTTTCAATATTTACTTGCTTTGCCTCTCGTTGCTCAATGTTTTTGAGCATATTATTAATCACGCTCATAGCCATTGCCTCCATATCCAAATGGCGGCAATAGCAAATACACTAATCGCTATAGCGCTGTAGCTCCAGTATTGGCCGGTGCGGTATTTAGCACAGTCTTCGGTATCTTTAATGGCAAGCTGAATATGCCGGGTAGTAATTTGATTTAACCCCTCCCCATACGCTTGCAGTAATACTTTATGACATAAAATATTTACTAAACGAGGTATA
Source organism: Pseudoalteromonas sp. MMG006 (assembly GCF_018101025.1). Lineage (NCBI taxonomy): Bacteria > Pseudomonadati > Pseudomonadota > Gammaproteobacteria > Alteromonadales > Pseudoalteromonadaceae > Pseudoalteromonas > Pseudoalteromonas sp. MMG006. The sequence continues at coordinate 94,973 of NZ_JAGJEJ010000008.1, read as the reverse complement.
CCACGGCTTGCTCGCGCTATTTTTAGCCCCATATTATTGCTAAACAAAGGAGGCTGATTAAATCCAGCCACTTGCAGGCGATGGTTAATATAGTAAATAACTTCAGCCGCTGTCATTGATCTTAATTTATAAGAAAAACTAATACGCTGGCGTAGCTGCCTTACTTTATTATTTGCGAGTTTTTCATCAAGCTCAGGTTGTCCAAACAATACAACTTGGATTAGTTTTTCACTCTCCGTCTCTAAGTTTGTAAATAAACGCAGTGCTTCTAGCGTCTCCAAGCTTAGGCACTGAGCTTCATCAATTAATAACACTACCCGTTCGTTATCTTCTTGAAGGTCTAGTAAGTAGTGATTAATAAGTTGAGTTAGCGCCTGCTGATCAAGCGCTTTATCTACATCCATGCCAAGCTCAACGGCAATAGCCCAACGTAACTCTTCTGGGCTTAAATAAGAGTTAGGCAAATAAGCTACTATGTAATCGGGCTCAAGTTGGTTTAATAATTTTCTACAAAGTAATGTTTTTCCGGTCCCTACCTCTCCGGTTACTTTAATAAACCCCTCTCCCATATCAATCGCCGTTGTTAACACTTGCATGGCTTCATGGTGCGGTTCAAGCGCACAAAAAAACTCAGTGTTAGGGGTTAACGTGAAAGGCATTTCACTTAAATTAAAAAAGTTTAAATACATGGTTAGTTTTCATACCATGTTTTTAAAAGCTGACGGCTTTCGCCTTGTTGCTTTTTCCAGGTGTCTGGCATAACCACTGTCGGCTTTATTAAAATAATAAGTTCTTTTTTCTCTTGGCGTTTACGAATGCTTTTAAATAAATTGCCAAACATAGGAATATCACCAAGCACGGGGGTTTTTGATTCCTCGTCTTCTGTTGAGGTTTGCATTAACCCACCAATAACGACTATTTCTCCGCTTTGTGCACGGATCACCGTATCTGACTCCCTTATATTACTTTGCGCTAAAGGCAACTCGAATCGCTGATCGTCTAAAGTAATAACTTTTAGCTGCTCCTCGGTATCTGTTACTGAAGGATGTACATGTAAAATAACCGATCCATATTTATCAATCTGCGGTGTAACATCTAATGCTATCCCTGAAAAAAACGGTGTTAAATCAATTTCTGGAGACGTTGTAGTAGATGTACCCGTAACGGTAGTACTCGATACATTAGTAACAAAATATTCGTCTTGGCCTACTTTAATAACTGCTTTTTGGTTATTTGTAGCAGTTACCCTTGGGTTAGAAAGCATTTGCACATCACCTTGCGTTTCAAGTAAGTTGATTACCCCGTTAAAATCACCTTTTTGAATAGTTAACGAAGACGCCCCACCAATAGCCGCTGAAATACTATTACTGATTGTTGAGCCCGCAGTCGTTGCAAACGAAATCCCCCCTTCTAAACCACTCGAAATACGCTCCCAATTAACACCTTGCTGGTATTCGTCTTTTAGCGTTACTTCAATAATTTTTGCCTCTAAAATTACTTGGCGCTGTAGGTTTTCTTGGCTTTGATTCAAAAATTCTTTTAGCTGACTTATTTCACTCGGTAATGCATTAACTGTAACCAAGCTTGCTTGCGGGCTTGCAATCACATAACGACCATCGCTTACACCAATTAATGATTTAAGGGCAACTTCAAGCTCTTTCCAAAAGTCGTTTTGGTTAATAGTTTGAATACGCGATCCATTTAACTCTAAGTTTTGATTACTGCTGCCAAATTCACTACTTTGCTGATTACTACTAGAACTTGAGCTTCCTGAACTATTACCACCTTGTCCAAATTGGCTCACACCACCAGCAACTACACTCACTGTAGACTGCCCATAGCGCTGCATCATTAAATAATTAACAGGTATCGTTTCTGTACGCATTTGTGCTGGAAGCACTTGAACAATTCGCCCTTCATTTACAATATCAAGCGGGTACATGCGCTTAATGACTGCAATAACCTCATTAAAAGTCACATTTTTTAAGTTTATGCTAATTGAACCGCTGACCTCAGGGTGCACAGCCACACTAAAAGGTGTTCCATCTGTTAGACCAGCAAAAAAAGCACCTACCTCTACATCATTTGCTGCAACGTCAAAGCGTTTAATGGCGAGTTCGTCACTTATAGTTTGCTCGTTATTAATTGAAGAGAGTAAGCTTTGAGTAAGCGCACTGGGCATTTGTAAAGGCGCTATCTCTTTTGTTTTTACCGGAGCCTGTGCTAATTCTTGCTCGATATGAGGCTTAATTTCTTTACCTGGTTTAAAACTATGGCACGCAGTTAAAAATGTGGGTATTAATAAAAGAACAAGCCACGGTCCAGATAAGTTATTTTTTAATTTCATAATCATATAGTTCTAATTTTATTTGCTTATCGTCATTTGCTAATACAACTTGCTTTGAGCTAATGCTTAGCACCCGAAAACCATCGACAGCATCATTTACTTGGTAAATATGGCCGGAAATAATAGCCTTGAATTTACTGCTGCTTTTAATAATAGTCTGTAATTTAAGTTCACTACTTGGCGTACTGTTTTTTATGCCACTTACAAATTTGATAGGTTGTGTTGGGTCGCGTAATTGTGCAAATACATTGGGTGTAATTACACAAATAATAACGCTCGCAAAAAAACTATAACGCAATAAATTTTTCATTCGCGCTCACCGTCGCTATTTGTAAAGTAAGCTCAGCGTCAGGGTACGTTGTTACCTGATAGCTAAACTCCTGTATTAATAATTTATCTTGGCTACTCTTTAATGCTGATAAGTACTTTTGCAAATTAAAGTAGCTACCTTGTAAAGTAACTACCATTTGATGTTCGAAAAATAATGTTTGAGTGTCATGCTCACCTAATTTTTCTACATCAATCGCTCGTGCTGGGTTTACATTAAAGCTAATAACACTCACGTCGCTGCTGTCGACTAATAAATTTTTCAAAACGGCAGGTACATTTTTAGCAGCAACAAACCCTTGGCTAAAACGGTTAAGTTGGTTATTTATTTCATCTATTTCATTTCGAGTTTGCGCTATTTGTCCTCTCAAAACTTTTGTATAGTCGTGGTTTAGCGCTTGGTTTAACATCGAAAGTTGTGCATTAATCTGCTGCCACTCTTGAAGAACAGCGTTATGCTCAGTACGGATATTAGCGACCTCATCTTGCTTAGGAAAAATCACAAACCAAAGCCCCAAATAAATTACTACAAATAAACCTACGAATAATGTTGAGTATTTTTCACGCTTTTGAAGCGAGGCAAACTGTGTTTGATACTTGACCCACGTTGGCCAACCTTTTTTGTCCTGGTTATTTAAATCTTGATTCATTGTGTCGCGTCCTCTTTCCTAAGATCGCTTGCGACACTAAATACGCTGACACCATCGCGAGTAGATAACTCCATAACAGAAAATTCTTTACCAACAAAAAAAGGCGATTGCTTTAAGTTATTAAACCAAATAGGTAAAAATTTTGACTGTGCAGCTTGCCCTTCAAAAGTAACTTTTTGCCCTACAAATTTAATATGCGTAAGCCATATATTAGGTTCGTGATATTTAGCCAAATCTTCCATTACCTGAGCGTAGTCTGCCGTTGACTGATCTGAGCTTTGCTCTAAATAACTAAATATTTGCTTTTTATGTAGGATTTCTTGCTGAAGTGTTTTTAGCTCATTAATAAATAATGTTTTATTTTGCTTGTCTGCAAGCTTCTGCTTTACGAGTTCTAATTGGGCCTTGCCTTGTTTGATGTATTGTCTATTTTTTTGTAACTCAAGTTCACTATTGTGGGCTTTATAACTATAAAAAGCCCATGTAAGCGCAATAATTAGTAAAGCTCCAAACCAAAGCGTAAGCAAGCCAGACAAAGGAACAGGATCCCGCCTTACCCTCAGTGATTTTTGATAAAAGTTAATCCGAATTTTCATAACACTGACCCTGGGTCAGTTAATTGATAAGCCGCCCCTAAAGCATAGTAAAAATTAGGCTCTAAATGCTCAGACAACTTAATATTAGGTACAAAATCAACCACTTTAATCTGTAAAAACTCAGCAATACCGGCTCGAAGTGCCAACGACGATAAGTCATCACATTGCAGATGAATACTGCGTATAGGAGGTTGCTTTAGTTGGCTTTCAAAAAAATCCATAGAGCGTTGTATTTCAAGGCCTAATGCCTCTACCTGCTCTTGGTTTTGATCTTTATCTGAAATTCCTAGAAAACCATTTAATCGTCTAGCCAGTAATAATTGCCCATCACGAATTATTAAAATCCGTGGCTCGTGCCCTACATGCTGAACAATAAGCATATGTGCCTCTTTGTGCGATCCAAACAAAGTGACTAAAATCATTTCTTCAGAAGTCATTGCGCGTAAAACAGATTTAGTATGTTCAAAGCTATCAATGAAAGGGAGAAGTTGTAGCTTATTAGTAATAAACACGTTCATTTTGCTACTTTGCATAGGTAGCGTAATTGGGTAATCGATAAAATCTGCAACTATATTTTCAGGTGCTATATCAACGAGGTCTTTAGCCGTCCAGGGCAATGATTGAATGATCTCTTCATCACTTAAATTTGGCTTATCCATTTGCACTATTTGATAGAAGGAATGAGGAATAACAATATTAACTCCGCATACATCTGTAGATACTTCATTTATACACGCCACCATCGCAGTGGTATAATCAGCTTGCTCAGAAACATTTACACTGTGGGAGCTATAGACAGACCATTTATTCTGGCTTTTTTTCAGGCAGACTGCATTTACAGTATCAGCGTAAGCTGCAACACCAATAGCTGTATTACGATCTAAACTACGGTTCAACCATGAAAACAGCTTTTCTTTCATATAGCTACTATTGTTAATAAGATATAAAATAAGTGTCGTACACTTATTTTATTTTGCAAATTGAAAACAAATAAAAATGCCTAAATCATTCGAAATCAATGAAAATAACTATATTCAACACATAGATAGTCTGTTTCTAAAAAAGAAAAATATTTCTTTAGATGTAAAACGCGACGATTTGCTACACCCGCTAATAAGTGGCAATAAATGGCGAAAATTAAAATATAATTTAGCCCATATGCGTAAGCTCAATAAAACAGAATTGCTTACTTTTGGCGGTGCCTTTTCAAATCATATTCATGCATGTGCGGCTGCTGGTAAAGAGTTTAATATTAAAACTCATGCGATTATTCGCGGGCCAGTTCTTGATGAGAATAACCCAACAATTCAATTTGCTAAGCAATGTGGTATGCAACTTCATGCTGTTAATCGAATAGAGTATAGGTTACGTCAAGATGAACAATACCTTGCAAAACTTCAAGCGCGCTTTCCTAATGCATTTATACTTCCTGAGGGCGGCACCAATGAACACGCATTATTAGGGTGTAAAGAATTAGTGCACACCTTACCCGAACACGATTATTTAGTTTGCCCTACAGGCAGTGGAGGCACATTTGCAGGACTTATTGAAGGCAGTAAGCAAAGTACGCAAGTGCTAGGTATAGCAGTGCTAAAGCAAGCCCAATACTTAATTGATGACGTAAGAAAACTTAGCAATAAAGCCAAAAATCAAAATAATTGGCAGTTGCTAACAGACCATCATGATGGTGGATATGGTAAGTTTTCATCAGCGCTTTGGACGTTTTGTCAAAACATGAAACATACCTATAACCTCCCGCTAGAACCAATTTACAGCGGAAAAATGATGTATGCGCTATGGCAACTTATTGAGCAAGACTACTTTCCTCCAGGAAGTAAAATAATTGCTGTGCATACAGGGGGGTTGCAAGGGTTAAATGGCCTTAAATACAGAGGGTTAATTTAACTTTATAAAATAAACACGCCCTAGTGAAATACTGCATGAGTAAATTCTTGTAGGGGCTCTGAAAAATAAAAGCCTTGAGCTCCCACTACGCCTAATTTTGCGAGCATAAATAACTCTTTTTGAGTTTCTACACCCACTGCAAATACAGGTAAATTTAAATAACGAGCAGATTCCACTATTTTTGTTATTTGTTTTTGGTTATCAGGTTTTTCATTTAACAAATGCACCAACTCATACGACAATTTAATTGCGCAAACTTCGCTATACTCTACTAATGACGCTATTTTTTCACTGCTTTTCACATTATCAATCACAAGCTGCGAGCTACTTTGTCTAATTATATTTAATGGCTTAGTTATCGAATTTCTATGAGCAAAAAAATCAGCTTCACTTATCTCAAACTGTAATTTTGCGTTTAACTTTAATTCAGTGAGTTGACTGGGCAGCCACTCCCAAAACTCATTATTAAACCAGTTGTTAGGATGCAAATTAATACTTACGATTAATGCTGATGCTTCACTTAACATTAGTTTTTTAACTTGGCCTATTACCGCCTTATCTAATATTAAAGCATCCTGATTACTGTAATGCTGATTAATAAAATAACGCGCAGCTAGTAAGCCATGTTGGCTATGGCGAACTCTCATAAGCACTTCATGCTGTAATATATCACCAGTGGAGAGCTCAAAAAGAGGCTGAAAAAATAATATAAACTTATTCTTTTTTATATTTTCTATCACTTGTTCGCTAGAAAGCTGCGTATCTTGGCTATGATTTAAAGGAAGGCGGTGACAATGTTGCAGCAAACTACTTTGAGATAACGTAAGTGCCGATTTAGCCAACTGATAAACAGTCACTTTGTCAGCACCTAAACGATAATTGCACGCCCCTACTTTAATATTTTTACGGATAATTGTTTTTTGATGATTACGACAAAGCAAAAATACAGCTTTATGAACCCTTTCAATGTCGCGGTCTAACTGCGCAACAGATACATTTTGTAAAGTAACACCTAAGTAGTGAGTGTTTAGCAACTCAACAGATACACATTTAAGCTCGGGAAAGCTTTTAACAATGGCAACTTTAAAGGTAGCCTCTTTGTCTGTATTTTTGTCAAAATTACAAGTGTATTCAATAAGTAAAAATAAGCTATGAGACGCTAAGCTCACCCCATATAAAGAACTTAATTCACAATTTTTTACCGGCTTAGTTACCCCTCCCTCTTCATATTTTTGCTTAATAAGTTTGGGGGATTTTATTAAGGCCTTTTGCGCGGCCTTTGTAGGTGTCTCTTTTAATAAGCTCCACCAACAATAAAACCAACAAGCAGCGCCTATAATAACTAAGTTTAATAAAACAAATAAGTAGCCTTGCTTTACCCAAGCAGAATAATGATAAATACTTAAACTGAATGTTTTATAAGTAAATACGTCATGCTCAACGCTTACCAAATGCTTAAAATGTTCTGCCGGCACTTTAGGCTTAAGCATAAACCCTTCGCTTTTTACCAGCGCCGCTAGCACTTCATTATTTATAGAGGGAGCTAAATTTAAATCGTATATTTGTTTAACTAATTGCTGCCCAGATGTATGTATTTTTTTATGAAGAGCGTCGTTTAATAAAAAATTTAAACTCACAACAATTAGCCCTACAAAAGCAAAATACATTACTTTGAACTGTTTTAAATGCCAAATATTGCTGTGTTGCATGGCGCACTCACTCGTTAAGTTAATAACCAAAGTGTTGTTCAATATTTGCATAAGCACAAGGGTCTAAACCAAGTTTAAATATTTATCGCAAGTGTTAAACAAAAAACCCAGTTTTTACACTGGGTTTAGTTTAATACTTCATTAAAAAGTGATTTATATTTACACTTTTAGATTATACGTTTCCTAGAACGGAATATCGTCATCAAAGTCTATCGTTGGTTCCATAGGATTTGACGCGCCGCCTTGAGGAGCATTTTGTGGCTTAGGTGCAAAACCACCTTGCTGCTGTGGTGCACTATTTTGCTGTGGAGCAAAGCCACTATTGTTTGATTGCTGGTATTGGTTATTTTGCTGTGGTGCAGGCGCTGACTGAGGTTGCGCTACAGGTGCTGCTTGTTGCTGTGGTGCGTATCCACCTTGCTGGCTGTTTTGACCTTGGTTGTTTTGGCCATAGCCACCGCCTTGCTGATTATTTTGGTAACCGCCACCTTGTTGGCCGCCTTGATTACCTTGATAGCCACCACCTTGCTGATCGCCACCGCGAGCGCCTAGCATTTGCATTTGCCCCGTAAAGCCATCAACAACGATTTCAGTTGTGTATTTTTCTTGGCCTTGTTGGTCAGTCCATTTACGTGTTTGAAGTTTACCTTCTACGTAAATTTGTGAACCTTTACGGCAGTATTCGCCCACAATTTCAGCTAGTTTTCCAAAAAACACTACACGGTGCCATTCCGTTTTATCAACCATTTGGCCAGTGTTTTTATCTTTATAGCTGTCTGACGTTGCTAAGGTAATATTTGCTACACCATTGCCATTAGGCATGTAACGAACTTCAGGATCTTGTCCTAAATTACCAACCAAAATTACTTTGTTCACACCGCGTGCCATGGAACCATCTCCTATAAACGTTAGATTAAACCAGCTACTTTACGTGCTTGGTCTAGGTCAAATTCTTTATCATTAATCTTTAAATAGCTGCGGCTTTCGTCGCGTACTACTGTTGCTTCTATTACGCCAGGTAAAGCAACTAGCTGAGAAGCAAGTGCTTGGGCTTGCTCTTCAGAACTTAAATTGGTCATTAAACTAATAACTTTACTTTTCGGTGGGACTTGCATTTTCCACGCAATAATAAGCCATATTAACCCAACAAGTGCCGCTGCCGCAAACACAGCTTGCGTACTTGTTGTTTGGGCAACATAACCCCCTAAAATACCACCTAAAAAAGCCCCTAAAAACTGGCTAGACGAATACCCGCCCATCGCCGAACCTTTTTGGCTAGCTGGGGCAATTCGCGATACTAGCGCAGGCATAGTGGCTTCTAAAAAATTAAATGCCACAAAATAAAGCAACATACAAATGGCAATACCAACCACACTATTTACCCAAATAGACATGGCAAACATACTAATAGAAAGCAGGGCTACTGAGCCAATAAACGCTTGTTTTTCTTTTTCTTTTTTAATCGCAATAATCATAATTGGGACCATTAAAATAAACGCTAAAAGCAATACCGGAATATATAAATACCAGTGGTGATTTGCCACTAAGCCATCTTTTATTAGCTGACTCGGCAGTACCACAAAAATAGTAGTTAGCGTTAAATGTAGCAGTAGCACACCTGCATTTAAACGCGATAACTGTGGATGCTTAATAAGTTTTTTAATGTCGCTAAAGCTTGCCAACGTATCACCTTTGGGGGCTTTATTAACGGCATTGGGCACTAAAAATAAAATAATACCAATACCAAACACAGCGAGTATTGCTGTTAACCAAAATACACCTGCCACGCCCCAGGACGCTGCAACAATAGGCCCTAATAACATCGCAAAGGCAAAGCTCATGCCTATGCTCATACCAATCACAGCCATTACTTTAGGGCGTTGTTCGTCGCGGCTTAAGTCGCTGGCAAACGCAAGCAATGCACTGGCTATTGCTCCCATACCTTGCAGCGCTCGGCCAACAGTAACCATTTGAATAGATTCAGCAAGTGCAGCAATAACAGAACCCAGCGCAAACACAACTAAGCCACCAACAATTACTTTTTTACGGCCTATTTTATCAGACAAACGTCCCATAGGTATTTGCAGTACTGCTTGGGTTAAACCATAAGCGCCAATTGCAAAACCTATCCACATAGGCGAAAAACCATCAAGCGATTGGCCATAGATAGCCAATATAGGCATCAGCATAAACAAGCCGAGCATTCTAAATGCAAACACACTCGCCAGCGATACAGCGGCGCGTTTTTCTCGTGAATTAAGTGAAGATGCGGTCATTATCTGCGTAATCTTACGATATGAAAAATTTAGGGTGGGATTCTACCACAAGCTTGGCAATAATTAATCGCCTATAAGTAAGGATTTTTTCGTTGATCATTGATTAATAATGTTTCGTATTATGCGATACTGAGCAAATAATTTTGGTAATAAACGAGATAGCATGGAAAACATTGAAGTCCGAGGCGCCCGTACGCACAATTTAAAAGACATCAGCCTAACCATCCCACGTGATAAATTAATTGTTATCACTGGCCTATCTGGTTCGGGAAAGTCATCACTGGCATTTGATACTTTGTATGCAGAGGGACAGCGTCGTTATGTTGAGTCACTTTCTGCCTACGCAAGGCAATTTTTATCGTTAATGGAAAAGCCTGACGTTGATCATATTGAAGGCCTCTCTCCCGCCATTTCTATTGAGCAAAAATCAACATCGCACAATCCTCGCTCAACAGTAGGTACCATTACCGAAATATACGATTACTTGCGTTTAATGTTTGCCCGCGTGGGCGAGCCACGATGCCCAACCCACGACTTACCACTTGCAGCACAAACAATTAGCCAAATGGTTGATACCGTTTTGGCACTGCCAGAGGGCACTAAGCTGATGCTTTTGGCCCCAGTGGTTAAAGAGCGTAAAGGTGAGCACGTTAAACTGCTTGAGCAGCTTGCAAGCCAAGGTTACATTCGTGCCCGTATAGATGGCGAAGTGTGCGACTTATCCGATCCGCCAACGCTTGAGCTTCACAAAAAACATACTATTGAAGTGGTTGTTGATCGCTTTAAAGTAAAAGACGGCCAGCAGCAGCGTTTAGCAGAGTCATTTGAAACCGCACTTGAGATGTCTGGCGGTGTTGCAAATGTAGCCTACATGGACGACAGCAGCATTGAAGAAATGCTGTTTTCAGCCAACTTTGCCTGCCCTACTTGTGGCTATGCAATGACCGAATTAGAGCCGCGTTTATTTTCGTTTAATAACCCTGCCGGCGCGTGTCAAAGTTGTGACGGTTTAGGCGTACGCCAATATTTTGATCCTAACCGCGTAGTACATAACCCTGAGCTAAGCTTGGCCGGTGGTGCTATAAAAGGGTGGGATAAACGCAGCTTTTATTATTTTCAAATGCTTCAAGCGGTAGCCGAGCATTATAAATTTGATTTAGATGTACCATTTGAAAAACTTGCTAAAGAATCTCAAAAAATTATTTTAGAGGGCTCAGGGCAAACTAAAATTGCTTTTAATTACCGTAATGACAGAGGCGATTTAATAACACGCAACCACGAGTTTGAAGGCGTGTTAAACAACATGAACCGTCGCTATCGCGAAACTGAGTCGAACTCGGTGCGCGAAGAGCTCGCTAAATATCAAACTAGCCAAGCGTGCCCTAGTTGTCATGGCTCTCGTTTACGCCAAGAAGCACGCCACGTATTTATAGGTCAAACAAACCTGCCTGCTATTACTACCATGAGTATTGGCGAAGCGATGGACTTTTTTGAAGGCTTATCACTTACAGGTCAAAAAGCCCAAATAGCAGAAAAAATCCTAAAAGAAATTCGCGATCGTTTATCGTTTTTAATTAATGTTGGCCTTAATTACTTATCACTTGAGCGCAGTGCCGATACCCTCTCCGGTGGTGAAGCGCAGCGTATTCGTTTAGCCAGCCAGATTGGTGCGGGCCTTGTAGGTGTAATGTACGTACTGGATGAGCCATCAATTGGTTTACACCAGCGCGATAATGACCGTTTATTACAAACATTGGTGCATTTACGCGACCTTGGTAACACCGTTATTGTTGTTGAGCATGATGAAGACGCGATTCGAGCAGCCGATCATATTATTGATATTGGCCCAGGTGCGGGTGTGCACGGCGGCCACATTATTGCACAAGGTACACGCGACGATATTTTAGCCACTAAAGACTCAGTAACTGGCCAGTTTTTATCAGGCGTGCGAAAAATAGAAGTACCAAAAGAACGTAACCCAACCAGCGATAAATGGCTTGAGCTATTTGGCGCAACAGGTAATAACCTTAAAAATGTCGATTTAAAAATTCCGTTTGGTTTAATGACCTGTATTACCGGTGTATCTGGCTCTGGTAAATCAACACTTATAAACGATACGCTATTCAAACTAGCGCATACTGAATTAAACGGCGCAACCACAGCAGAAGCCGCGCCTTACAAGTCAATTAGTGGCCTTGATCATTTTGACAAAGTAATTGATATTGACCAAAGCCCAATTGGTCGTACACCGCGTTCAAACCCTGCGACGTATACTGGTATTTTTACGGGTATTCGTGAGTTATTTGCAGGTACACAAGAGTCACGTTCTCGCGGATACAAAGTGGGTCGCTTTAGCTTTAACGTTAAAGGTGGACGCTGTGAAGCCTGCCAAGGTGATGGCGTAATTAAGGTAGAAATGCACTTTTTACCTGATGTATACGTACCGTGTGATGTATGTAAAGGGGCACGCTATAACCGTGAAACCTTAGAAGTACAATACAAGGGTAAAAATATTCATCAAGTACTAGAAATGACCGTTGAAGACGCGCACGACTACTTTGATAAAATACCTGCAATAGCGCGTAAACTTAAAACGCTCATGGACGTTGGTTTATCGTATGTGCGTTTAGGACAAGCCGCTACTACGCTCTCTGGTGGTGAAGCACAGCGTGTAAAACTTGCCCGTGAACTTTCTAAACGCGACACAGGTAAAACACTGTATATACTTGATGAGCCCACAACCGGCCTTCACTTTGCCGATATTGAACAGCTACTTGTTGTATTACATCGCCTGCGCGATCATGGTAATACCATTGTGGTAATTGAGCATAACTTAGATGTGGTTAAAACCGCAGACTGGGTGGTTGATTTAGGCCCAGAAGGTGGCGCTGGCGGCGGCGAAATACTCATTGCAGGCACGCCTGAAGAAGTAGCCGAATGTGAGCGCTCGCACACAGGACATTACCTAAAGCCCCTATTAAACTAACTGAGGTTTATTACCTCATACGATAAGGAAAGTCAGTGTTAAGGCGTTATAAAATTATAAAATGGCGAGCCAGTAGGCTATTTAAACAGCTGCAAAAAAAATCGCAGCCTTTTAAAGCTGATATTGATGAGCATATTAAACCCATATGGTTTAGCCTTAGCACCGCGCAAAAGCTTTACTTAGCAGCGCTTATATCTGTGATTTTCTTTAAATCTTGGTCACTTTGTGCGCTTTTAACAATGACTGCCTTGGTAATTGAATTTTGGCCAAAGTTTAATAAACTTTGGCACTCCTTAGCAGGCAAAGCTTTAATTTTGGTTTTTTATGCAACCATTGCTAATTTTGTTTTGGCAAATGCAAGCAGCATTGTTAACGATGTAACTCACGTATCAGCTGCAAACATGAGCTACACACACAATTTTGCAACTTTGATATATTTACCCATTTGGGCATTAGGAATTACACTCTGTACATTACTAATATTTCAATTTATTTTACCCTTTTATATCATAATGCTGTTACTTATAAAGCCATTTGGATCGCAAAGCATTAAATATATAAGTCAAAGCTACTCTCCCTTACTTACCGCATCTATTAGATTAATATTAGCCTTCATAACTTTAAGTACCCTCTATCCTTTATTGGACGATAGGGATGAAGCAACATTTCTATCAGATATAGAAAACGGTTTCTATTTTGGAAGAGAGCTGGCCAGTGGCTCTCCTGAGGTGAAGGGGCAAGCTATGGTCAACCTAAATGAAAGGCTGGCTCAACAGAAAACAAAAACTCAACCCAGCTCGCCAAAAGCAGAAGAAATAAATGAATTCGCCGAATCTGCAAGTTCATATGTTGCTACTGAAGGTTATTTTGAGCGTAGTAAATATCTTATAGCGATGTTTGCATTTAATTACGAAGCGGATGAATACTCAAGGTGTAAAAAAGCCGAAAATAGCAAAGTGGTAGAGTTGAACGATTACGAAATAGTAGAGATTACGCCAAATGAAACTATGCCTTATGGCTATTCTTTTATTGTAAAAGCCTGCGAATCGCCTGCGTTTAAGTCCACTAGCTGATAAATTATGGCTTTTTTAAGTGATGAATGAAGTATTAGAAGTTATACAGAAATGCCGCTAAATTTAGCGGCACTTTTACTTTAAACTAAATCAAATTATGTACGAGGAATAAACCCTAGTGCATCGTAAACCGATTTAAGAGTTTTTTCTGCACGTACACTGGCCTTTTCTGCACCTGCTTTCATGATGCTATCAAGTAGGTTTTGATCTTCTCTGATCTCTTTAAAACGTGCTTGGATTGGCTCAATCATATTTACTACCGCATCGGCAGTGTCTTTTTTCAGATGGCCGTACATTTTACCCTCAAACTCAGGCACTAAATCTTCGATTGAGCGCTTAGTCGCTACGCTTAATAAAGTAAGTAAGTTAGAAACACCTGGCTTTTCTTTGCGATCAAAGTAAATACGCGCTTGCTCATCTGAATCGGTTACTGCTTTTTTAAGCTTTTTCTCAATCTTTTTAGGTTCATCTAATAACATGATGTAACCGTTAGGATTTTCGTCAGACTTAGACATCTTTTTAAGCGGGTCTTGAAGGCTCATTACGCGGGCGCCAAACTCAGGAATATATGGCTCAGGTAATTTAAATACATCGCCATACAAGTTATTAAAGCGAGTAGCTATATCTCGAGTTAACTCTAAATGCTGCTTTTGATCGTCCCCTACTGGTACTTGATCAGCTTGATATAATAAAATATCGGCTGCTTGTAATACTGGGTACGAAAATAAACCTACGTTTACATTGTTAGCATGCTTAGATGATTTATCTTTAAACTGGGTCATGCGGTTTAGCTCACCCATTTGTGCGTAACAATTTAACACCCATGCTAGCTGTGCATGCTCTGGCACTTGTGATTGAACAAAAAGCGCAGACTTTTCAGGGTCAATACCGCATGCCGCATATAAAGCTATACCATCTAGCACACGAGAGCGAAGAAGCTCAGGCTCTTGGCGAACAGTAATTGCATGTAAATCAACAAGCATAAAGAAACTTTCGTGGTCTTCCTGTAGCTTTAGCCACTGGTTAATAGCGCCAACATAGTTGCCTATTGTCATACCACCGGTTGGCTGAATGCCGCTTAAAACTACTGGTTTACTCATGATTTTCCTTTAGTGTTTAGTTAGTTAAAAATTTTAACGCTGTGTAAGTGTCGGTATTATATCTAAGAAGTTATCGCATAGGTACTGCGGATTAAAATCGCTTAGCTTTTCGCCTTGGTTGTAGCCATAATTTAAAGCTATAACATCAATTTTAGCGGCATGTGCAGCGAGTATATCGCTTTTAGAGTCGCCAATCATAATGGCTTTGCTTGGTTCAACATTTAACTTGTTACATGCAAATAACAGAGGCTCTGGTGATGGCTTTTTTACCATGTCGTCACCACATACAATTACTTCAAAATGGCTAGTAAGAGAAAGCTTATCCAGTAGTTTTTCGGTAAATATACGTGCTTTATTAGTGATTAATGCTTTTGGCATGCCGCGTAATGCACTAAGACCCGTTTCTACATGCTGGTACAGTACACTGTACTCGCCAACTTGTTGTTCATAATGTTGATAAAACAAAATAATGGCTTTATTACTAAGTGTTTCATCAAGATGTTCACTTATTTGCATATCGCCACTAAGTGCACGCATTACTAATGTTTCAACGCCATTTCCTACCCAGCTCTCTACAAGGCTTTGGCTAACAATAGGAAAAGCTAAATCGCTAAGCGTTAAATTTATAGCTATGTATAAGTCGTAAACGCTATCAA
Source organism: Pseudoalteromonas sp. MMG006 (assembly GCF_018101025.1). Classification (NCBI taxonomy): domain Bacteria; kingdom Pseudomonadati; phylum Pseudomonadota; class Gammaproteobacteria; order Alteromonadales; family Pseudoalteromonadaceae; genus Pseudoalteromonas; species Pseudoalteromonas sp. MMG006. The sequence continues at coordinate 79,348 of NZ_JAGJEJ010000008.1, read as the reverse complement.
CTAAAGTGCCATCAAGATCAAATAAAGCTACATCGTATTTCATTACTTTACCCTTCCTAGCTGCTCACGCATTTGATCGATCACTACTTTGTAATCAGGCTGATTAAAGATTGCAGAGCCAGCTACAAACATATCGGCTCCTGCTTCTGCCGCTGCAGCTATGTTATCAACCTTAATACCGCCATCTACTTCTAAGCGAATATCACGGCCTGATTCAATAATACGCTGCTTAGCTTGTGCTAACTTTTCAAGTGTATGAGGTATAAAGCTCTGCCCGCCAAAGCCTGGATTAACCGACATTAGCAATATTGTATCTAGTTTATCGATAACATGGTCGAGGTAACTTAAACTAGTAGCAGGGTTAAATACTAAACCCGCTTTACAGCCATGATCTTTTATTAACTGAATTGTGCGGTCAATATGCTCGCTAGCCTCTGGATGAAAAGTAATAATAGAAGCACCGGCCTCAGCAAACAAAGGTATAATACTATCTACAGGTTTCACCATTAAATGCACATCAATAGGCGCGGTTACACCATAATCTCTTAGAGCTTTACACACCATAGGACCAATAGTGAGATTAGGCACATAATGATTGTCCATTACATCAAAATGCACTACATCAGCACCTGCAGCGAGAACTTTATCTACATCTTCGCCCAGTTTTGCAAAGTCAGCCGATAAAATTGAAGGCGCTATTAAGTATTTTTGTTCAGGGTTTAACATAGTAATCCGTCAATCAGTTAAGTATGGCCTTAATGTAACGTAATTGCTGACGTTTCCCAAGTAATACGCGGCAAATTAGGTATAACTAAAAATACCAATTTAAATACATAAGTATTTATTTATAAACAGTTTTAGCTATTATAGGTAAATATTAGTTTGTTATTTATACAGCTTTTGTTATTATTAAAAAAGTAACTCATTTTAGGCTAATATTATGCGTGCATTTAAAACAGGGATCTTAATTGCGTCGGCATTATTATTTATTGGAGCAATTAGTTTTGCACCAAGCTCTGAGCAAGATTTAAGCTTAGTTAATAATTGCCAGCATCAAACCGTAAGCACTAATTCACAAAGCGTGATTGCGTGTGCAAAAGTAGAAGAAGACTCATCGTGGTTTTCATGGCTAACGGGCGATAGCCGCAGTGCTCAATTTCACTATTTAGATTTACTAGAGCTTTTAACTAGTTCTGAAGATTCTAAAAACCCGCCTTCGTTAAAACCTCTATTTTAAATAATGTTGCAGCTTATTAGCGCGTTTCAAAGTGTGCTAGCTGCATTTTTTGGTGTTCAATCAGAACATAAACGCAAAGCTGACTTTAAACAACACTCTCCAGTCACTGTTATTACAATCGCAATTATACTTTTTATAGTTTTTATTATCGTAATTTACGCAGTGGTTGCTTGGGTGCTAAATACATAGCCATTAGCTCATCAACTTTGTTTCGTGATCCGCCTTTAGGGCTAATAGTCCGCTTTACTTTAATTTGTTCAAGCGATGCTTGGCTATAAATTTTTCGCGTCCATACCGTATCGTGATTAGAAATAAGCACTGGTGTATTATTTTCAAATGCAGCTTGCTCGGCTAAGTTGGCGAGATTTGCTTGGTCATCTAAATTGAACCCTCCTTTAGCGTACGACGTAAACGAAGCCGTTTTACTTAATGGCACATAAGGTGGATCGCAATAAATAACAGCGTTACTGGGTACTAACTTAAAAACGTCGTCGTAACCTAAGCAGGTAAAAGTAGCTTTTTGTGCTTTTTCTGCAAAAAAGTACATTTCTTTTTCAGGAAAGTAAGGCTTTTTATATTTACCAAACGGTACATTAAAAATACCTTTTAAGTTATACCTACAAAGCCCATTGTAACCATGGCGATTCATGTATAAAAAAAGCATAGCCCTTTCATATACATCGCTACTTTGATTAAACTGTACTCGGTATTCGTAATAAGCATCTGCGTGGTTATTCAAATCAACAAATAACTTTTTGGAATCACTAATAAACTCGTCAGGCGAGTTTTTTAGTTCTTTATACAAATTGATTAGATCAGCATTTATATCGTTGAGAATATAGTGTTTAAAATTACTATTTAAAAACACCGAACCAGCACCAACAAAAGGCTCAACCAGCGTATCAGCATGCTTGCTAGCTTTATTTAATCGCGCATTTATATCTTCAACTAGGCTGTACTTTCCGCCGGCCCATTTAAGGAAGGCTCTACTCTTTTGTTGCATTGGCTCTTTACTTCAATCTGCTGTTGCGCGATTTTACACTAAAGTAGTGTATTTTACTGATCAACAAGTGCAATTTCTTGTTTTATTTTACTCATTTTTTTATAGAAAGGTTTGTTTTTTCTAACCTGAGCAGGCAAATTGGCCATCGCCGATTTTGCTTCGTTTAAACTGGTAAAATTACCAAAAGTAACCACCCACCACATCTTATTATTACGCATTGTTTGATAGGTATGAGTGTGCTCTTGTAGATTATATTGAGCAATAAATTCATCACTTACTTTTTGCTGAGTTACTGCAAGTAATTGTATAACCAAACTGGCATCAGCTTGGTTTAAGTACCAACTAGTATTTAAATCAGTCCTAGGCTGCCCTGCTTTATTTACTATTTCAGCTATTGGCGTTTTAGACTCATTAATATTTAAGTTACTCGCCTTATTGTTCTGAGCATCATTAACAGTGATCTTGTCTTGGTTTGTAAGACTTTGCATAATAGCGGGAACATCATTGATGTGTACTTTTTCAGACACTGATTGCTCAGGAGCTATTTGAGCTAATGAGGGGTTACTTATTGCTTGTTCGTTTTTGACACTCGCTTTAGCTACTTGTTCTACAGGGATTGCGGTAGTTAGCACTTGCGGCTTTTCTTGCTGATAGTACTCCTGCCACCACTGCGTCATGTCTGACTTATAAAGCAAACCAATTATTAAAAGCATAATCAGCAACATTAAAATCAATAAATGCAAACGCCAAGAGACTTTATCCTTTACAATTACATCAGCAACATGTTCATTGGGCTGCCAAGCTAGCAGTAAACTCGGATTGCCGTGTGCTTCAGCCAAAAACGTACTAAATACAGGATCCTCATCATAAGGTAAATCAGTAAAGTACCACTGCATCAACATCTTACTTTCTTTAAGTGTTAATGCTTCTAAGTAAATCTCAACGGCATTACTGATAGGTAGTTTAGATTGCGAAGCAATCATAATATACAGAGTATTAGGACTGTTTTTTGAAAGTAACTCCAGCTCAACTAACATTTCATCAGACAACTGTTTGCCACCATCAAGTACCCACAAGCAAGGCCCACACGGTTGTTGTTGCAGTAGCTGATAATAATTTTCAGACAGACTCAAGGTATGATCGATTAGCGGAGAATTAAAACTTTGCTCTAATAAGTCACTCATCAGCTGAGCGTCAGTTGTTTGGGCACTTATATGCACAAATGCTTTATTAAAGTCGTTATACTTATCGGTAATGAAGGTTTCGAGCATATAGCTTTTACCAAGCCCAGAAGTGCCTAGTAATACAATTAAGTTTTGCCCGTATTCAAATTGCAGAGCAATTCTATCCACCAACGCCGCACGGCTTGGTAAAATTTGCGCCTGCATTATTGCTCGATTAACGCTCTAACTTGGTCGTCGGATACGTCATCTACCAATGCGCATTGACCAAATTGAGTAGGTAAAATAAAGCGTATAGTGCCTTTTTTATTCTTTTTGTCTTTACGCATGTGCGTTAAAAACTGCTCACTAGTCATTTCGCTTGGAATTTCGGTAGGTAAGTCGTAAAGCTTAAGTAACGCTATTATCCTACTTACTTCACTTTTCGATAAGTCACCACGAGTATGTGCAAGTTTTGCAGCTAATACCATTCCCGTTGCTACAGCTTCTCCATGCAGCCATGCTCCATAACCCATTTGAGCCTCTATTGCATGAGCAAATGTGTGGCCTAAATTAAGTAATGCACGAAGGCCATTTTCTTTTTCATCTTGTGCAACGATAAGCGCTTTAATTTCACAACATCTATAAATGATGTGCTGCAAACTTGCTTCATCTAGCTGCTGTAGATTTTCTACATTTTGCTCAATAAAAGAAAATAGCTCGGTATCGTAAATCAGGCCATACTTAATAACTTCGGCCATACCTGCTGCAAATTCCCGCGCTGGTAATGTATGAAGAGACTTAGTATCAATAAAAACAGCTTGCGGCTGATAAAACGCCCCAATCATGTTTTTACCCAGCGGATGATTTACAGCTGTTTTTCCCCCTACTGATGAATCGACTTGCGATAAAACAGTAGTTGGAATTTGTATAAATGGCACACCGCGCTGGTAACACGCAGCGACAAAACCAGTTAGATCGCCAATAACACCACCGCCTAATGCAATTAAGCAGGTGTCTCGACCGCAGTTGTTTTGCAGTAAAAAAGCAGATATTTTTTCAAACCATTCTAACGACTTATATTGTTCACCGTCAGGAATGATAAAAGAAAGAGGATTCAGTTCAGCTAACGAATCAAGCAAACCTTTTAGATATAAAGGCGCTACGGTGTCGTTAGTAATGATGATAGGCCGACAATCACCAATATGGTGAACAAGGCGGCCATTATCTTGAAGTGCAGATTGACCAATAAAAATAGGATAACTTCGCTCGTCCAAATTAACAGTTAATTCAAGCATGCTTTGTTATTTCCTTTATTATTGGTTTTTAAAAATCTAATTTCTCGATGATTTGGTTAGCAACAACTTTAGCGCTTTGCTCATCAGTGCGTACAACAAAATCGGCAACTTCTTTGTATAGTGGCTCGCGTTCTTCTGCTAAGCGCTCTAGTACATTACGAGGTGCTTCTTCAGTTTGCAGTAATGGGCGACGCTTGTCGCGTTGCGTGCGTGCAACTTGTTTTTCTATAGGTGTCTCTAGGTATACAACGATACCACGAGCCGAAAGCTTGTTTCGAACTTCTTTGCTCATTACTGAACCACCACCGGTAGCAAGTACAATACCTTGCATTTCGGTTAAATCGCCAATAACAGACTCTTCTCGAAGTCTAAAGCCTTCTTCACCCTCAAGATCGAACACCCATGCAATATCTGCACCTGTGCGGCGTTCGATTTCTTGATCAGAATCAACAAATTCAAGGTGTAATTGGTCAGCGATGTGACGACCAATCGTGCTTTTGCCAGCCCCCATGGGGCCAACTAGAAATATATTACGTTTCTCAGCCATATCTTTTAGTACAAACGAACTCTAAAATTTGAAATAAAACCCCGCCTAACGACCTGGCCCCAAAATTAAGGAGGGGATTATCTCAGTAATTGCCGGGGTATTTCAAGTCAATTAGAATAAAAAGCCATATAACGAGCAATTAATCTAAATAATTGCCTGTTGATTAACAAAATAGCACTAAATTTTAGTCTATTTGTATTTTTGGCGTCACGAAAATGAGTAGTTCACGTTTTTCATTGAACTCACTCGTACTTTTAAACAACCTTCCTAAGTAAGGAATATCACCTAAAACTGGTACTTTATTTGTAGTATTTATTATTTGCTGTTGAAATATTCCACCCAGCACTACAGTTTGGCCATTTTCAACAAGCACTTGTGTTTGGATTTCTTGAGTATCAATAGATACCGCTTCACCTGTACCCGTTTGTACTGTGTCACCCCGAGTATCTTGCGTTATTACTAGATCCAAAATAACTTTATTATCAGGCGTTATGTGAGGCGTAACCTCTAAACTCAATACAGCCTTTTTAAAGCTTACCGTCGTTGCACCACTTGAGGCAGACTCTGTATAGGGAATTTCAGTCCCTTGCTCAATTCGTGCTTTTTGTTGGTTTGCTGCAATAATGCGTGGGCTTGCAATAATCTCGCCTTTATTTTCCTCTTCGAGTGCGCTTAACTCTAAGTCTATTAAAGTACCATTCGCCAACTTAGCAATATGTAAACCAATACTCGCCGCAGGATTAGTAATCGGTAAGTTTACGTTTAGCCTATCAGTTAAATCTGGAATGGTACCGTTAGATATAGTTTCTGCCCCCTCAAGTGAACCAGAAATGCCATCGCTATCTTGCTGATCGCTAAAACCCCAGCGCACGCCTAAATCCTCAGTGACATTGTCGCGTACAGTGACCATACGAGACTCAATAACAACTTGCTGGACCGGAATATCAAGAGTTTCAATCATACGTCGAATATTCTCAATACTCTTAACAGTATCTTTTATTAATAAAGTATTAGTACGTAGATCTACCGATACACTACCGCGAGCAGTGATGATACTGTTTGTATCTGTTTTTAATAGATCAGCAAAATCTTCTGCTTTAGCATAATTTAATCGAATATATTCACTATAAAGCGGCTCTAAGTCTTCAACTTGTTGCTTAGCTTTTAGATCTTTAGCTTCACGTGCTGCAAGCTCCTCTGCAGGCGCCACCATTAGAATAGACCCATCCATGCGCTTATCTAAGCCTTTAATGCGTAGTACTACGTCAAGCGCTTGATCCCATGGCACACCATCTAAACGAAGTGTGATATTACCGGTTACTGAGTCACTTGTTACAAGGTTAAAGTCGTTATAGCCTGCAATAATTTGTAATGCTGCACGAACAGAAATATCTTGAAAGTTTAAGGTCATAGGACGACCTTGATACTCAATCCCACCATCTAAATACGCGTTTTGTGTGCCATCTTTTTCTACAGAGAGTGTTAAAATATTATCTATTTGCTGATAGGTAAATGTAAATTGAGCATTGGGTTCAATAACAACTCGACTTAAACCTTCTTCTTTAAACGTTTCGATATTGCTTACAACAGTACCGAAGTCTAAAACATCTAGTTCATAAAGTAAGTCATCTAAAATATCTGTATGGTGAAAATCAGCATAAATTTTGCCGCCGCTCTCATGCACTTCAATTGCGGCTTGAGTGTCCTGTAAAAATACGAGTACCTTTGCTTCGCCTTTCTCACCTCGTCTAAAGTCAATTGATTGAATTCGATTTATGTAATTTCCACTTACATTATTTGCATCCACAGCAACATCTTCACTATCAGACTCTGTTAGTGGATTTTCTGACACACGTATTGACACTAGATTATTATGAACCTCAGTTTCATAAATTTTTAACCTATCAAGATTTACGCTTACTTTAAGGCCCTCGTCAGTCAAAATATTGGTCACGCTGCTGATGCCCGCTTGGTTGACAGCAACATCATTTAAACCCACTTCAAGCTCAGCGGTATCAAAAAACATCTCAATGCGGGCTGGACTATTAAAAACCTGCACTTTTGGTTCAAGCGTTAATTCTTCATCAAAAACAAGCTGTAATTCAGTCTCACCTTTGAGGAGCGGATTATAACGAACATCATAAAGTAGTGGCCCTGCAATGGCTGCATTTGCGGTTATTAAAGCGATTGCCGCCAATAATGACCGTGAAATGCTTTTAAGCCAAAGTACATCCTTATGCATGTTATTTTTACCTTTTTTATTATTAATCTGCGCCATCTATTGCCGCCTCTAACATTTCTAATTTAGTCAGGCGCTCTTTCCAACAACCAGACCCATCAGGAATTAATTCCACCAATTCTATATAATCATTATTTACTACTTGCACTTTCCCATCGTAACTACCAAGGTAATTTCCAACAGTTACGCGGTGTAATGTGTCGTCTGCCGCAGTTATTAATGCCCAAACTTGGCCGCTAGAGCCAATAGTGCCTTTCATAGCTAAGTTGTCTAGTGGGTATTTTTCTAAGGGCTCACGGCGGCGCTCTGGATCAGGGTGCAAACAGTTCTTTATTTGTGTTAGTTTATTTTGAATTATTTCTGGCTGCGGCGCTACAAAGGGACTACGTAGTCGCTCAGCACTATATTCAAAAATTTCGAATTTAGTCAGCTCCGGAATTGATTCTACTTTTGCCGTAGTACTTGCTTTTACTTGGTCTATAAACTCTCTTTGTTCTGAGGTGTCATCATTACAACCACTCAGAACTAAAACAATGACTACTGATATAAGACGAAGGAGATTCATTTTTTTCTCCCTTCTTCATAACGGTATGTTTTGGCCACAACACTAAATGTTAGTTGTTTATCGCCTGATGATAAAATAGAGAAGTCATGCAAGCTCACAATACGCGGTAACTGAGCGACCTTCCCTACAAACTCACCAAATTCATGATATGTACCTATTACTTCTATTTTTATAGGTAGCTCTGTATAAAACTCTTTTTCTACTTCAGGAAGCCAACCAATTTTTAAAAACGTCAGCCCACTGGTTGTACCTACATAAGATAAATCATCTAATAAACCCGGTGTTTCGTTTGAGGTGGGTAAGCGCTTCAATAATTGAGAAAATTTCTCTTCCATATCAATCATTTGCTGGCGGTAAATGTCAAGTTTGCTTGCTACTGCGTATTTAGTCCTGTAAGTAGTACGTAGCTCAATTTCTTTAGCCACTGCACTGTGGTAACTATCAATTTCATCAGAGACTAATAAGCTATAGCTAAAAAATAAAACAAGCAAAGTCACAAATGCGCAACAAATTGCTTTAACTGCAACCGGCCAATCGCCAATATTATCGAGCTCAATCTCATTCCAATCTATTTCGCTTAGCGCTTTAAAATCAAGGCTCATCGCTAACCTCACCAATTTGGTCAAAAGGTTTTACATAAAACTCCATATTAAAATCACTGAGTAAACGCGAAGATTGATCACCGGCCACAATGCCCTGCATTGATGGACGCTCTAATAAATATGAACTTTGAACTTGGCGAAGCATTGTTGATAAACGGTTATTAGACTCACTACGCCCTTTAACGTGAATTTGACTTCCTTTACGTTCAAGTTTTGTTAAATAAACACCTGCAGGCACTATTTTAGCTACTTCATCCATTATCTGAGTACCCAAATTTCGGCTACCCTGTAATTCTTCAATAAGCCTCATTCGCTGCTGTAAGTTTTCTTTCTTTTTATCCAACCCTCTAATTTCACTTATTTTTTTATCTAGCGTGCTAATTTCTGAACTTAAATAATTATTTTTTAAATTTTGTCCATCTTTTAAGGCGCTGTAATAAGAGCTGAGTAAGTACATACATGCGAAACAAATCATAACAACACCAATTAGCATGATTACAAACTTTCTTTTAGATTCTTCACGCTGTAGCTCACGCCAAGGGAGTAGATTTATATGTGGCATGATGAAAAACTCCTTAATGCCAGGCCCGTTGCTATCGCAAACTGCGTCCTATGACGCTGCATTACATTACGATCTACTTTTGGTGAGATTTCCATATTAGTAAAGGGCTCTGCAACTACGGTATGGATACCTAGTTCTTCGATAAGTAATCGATCAATACCTTTAATCATCGATGTACCACCAGTAAGTACAATATAATCAATTTGCTCTTTTCCACTGGTCGTTAAAAACATTTGTACTGCACGACGAACTTGCTGCAGCAATGATGTCTGAAAAGGCGCTAATACTTCAAATGTATAATTAGGCGGCAAATCCCCTGACGTTTTACCGATTTCTGCCTCATCAAAGCCTTTATTGTAATAGCTAACAATGCTGCTGGTGTATTGATCCCCCCCAAATACTTGATCTCGGGTATAAATGGTTTCACCAGCTTGAACAACACTAACAAGCATGAGTACTGCGCCAATATCAATCACTGCTACACACTGATTAAATGCGTCACTCGGTAACTGTTGATAGTAAACATCCATAGCTCTACTTAATGCGTAGCTTTCAACATCAACTATTTTAGCTTCTAAGTTAGCTGTTTCAAGCGCACCAACACGAGCCTCTACACTTTCCGTTCGAGCGGCTGAGAGCAATACATTCATTTTGCTCGGATCGGCCTCATTGGTAGAGAGCTTTTCAAAATCTAAACTCACTTCATCAAGAGGGTATGGAATTAAACTATCGGCTTCAATTTCAATTTGCGATTCAAGTTCAGCATCAGTTAACGATACATCCATGAAAATTACTTTGGTGATAACCGTTTGGCCCGAGACAGCCACAGCAGCAGATTTTAGCGACTTAGGTAACTTTCTTTTTAATTTTAAAATTACGTTTCCTATCGCTTCAATATCTTGAATAGAGCGCTCATTTATAGCGCCTTTTGGCATAGGTTCAATTGCAAGTGCTTCTAGTCGAAATCCCGTTTCAACCTCACGTAAAAGCACAGCCTTAATTGAGTGCGATCCAATATCAATCCCTACCATCATCGGTGACGGCTTTTGAAATAGTTGACTTAGCATGTTTGCAACTTGGCCTTTGTTTTAATAATAAACAAGTTATAATTTTTATCTGAAAAAATATTATTCATTTTTTAATCAATATATACTAGCAGTCAAAACTCGCAATTGGGAGTCCATTTAGGGAAATATAAGTGATTTTATTAAAACGAACTTTACAATTTTTTATCATTTGTACGTTAATTAGTCTGATTACATTAATCAGCCTTTATTACTACGTTAAACCTGATATCCCCAGTGTGCAAGTTTTAAAAGACGTGCAATTACAAACTCCTATGCAAGTATTCACTAAAGATGGCCTTTTGATCAATCAATTTGGTGAAAAACGTCGTATTCCTGTCACTATTGATGAAATACCACAGCCCCTGATTAATGCATTTTTAGCAACTGAAGATAACCGTTTTTACGACCATGTCGGCATAGATCCCATCGGTATCGTGCGCTCTGCTATTGTGCTTATTTCTACCGGTGAGAAAAAGCAAGGTGCAAGTACTATAACGATGCAGCTTGCGCGAAACTTCTTTTTAACGCGCGAAAAAGCGTATATCCGTAAAGTTAAAGAAATATTTATAGCCCTACACATAGAAAATATATTAACTAAAGACGAAATTTTAGAGCTCTACCTTAATAAAATAGAGCTAGGTAACCGTGCATTTGGTATTGGTGCTGCAGCACAAGTTTATTATGGCAAAGAGTTAAAAGATTTAACACTTGCACAAATGGCGATGATTGCAGGCTTACCCAAAGCCCCTTCTGCGTTAAATCCTATCCGCAACCCTACTCGAGCAAAAGCTCGCCGAAATGTCGTTTTAGGACGTTTATTAACTGAAAACTACATCACCCAAGAACAATATAATGAAGCAACCAACCAGCCTATTACCGCTTATTTTCATGGCGCAGAGATAGATTTATACGCACCTTATATCTCAGAAATGGTTCGAGCTGAAATGGTATCTCGTTACGGAGTTGATAAAGCCTATAACTCGGGCTTTAAAATTTTTACATCCGTTGAATCTCGCGTGCAAAAAGCAGCGCAAACAGCGTTAGTTAATAATTTGCATAATTACGATATGCGCCATGGCTTTAGAGGGCCTGTTGATGTTTTATGGGATCCTGAAACACAACCAGCTTTAACACAGCAGCAAATTATCGATAAATTGAAACCAGTAAAAGAACTTGGCGATTTAAACGCTGCGGTTGTATTAAGAGTAAGCGAAAAGAGTGCTGATGTTATTTTAAAAAATGGCCAAAAGACTACTCTTGATTGGGATAATTTAAAGTGGGCGCGTAAATACATTACTCGTTACCGCCAAAGCTTTGCACCCAAAGCAGCCACCGATATTTTGAGCCCGGGTATGCAGATATGGCTACGTAAAAATCAAGACGACTCTTACATACTTAGCCAAATACCAGAAGCTGCCAGCGCTATTGTGTCGCTTGATCCACAAGATGGCAGAATTAAAGCAATTGTAGGCGGTTACAGTTTTGAGCAAAGCCAATACAATCGCGCAGTTCAGGCTAAGCGCCAAGTCGGTTCAAATATTAAGCCTTTTATTTACTCTGCAGCGCTAGAGAAAGGCTATACGCTGGCATCAATACTAAACGATGCCCCCATTAACCAGTGGGATAAAAGCCAAGGTGTTGCATGGCGACCTAAAAACAGCCCTGCAGTTTATAATGGTCCAATACGTATTCGCCGTGCTTTAGCGCAATCTAAAAACGTAATTTCAGTACGTTTACTACGTGGCGTTGGCCTGCAACGCACAGCTGATCACTTATTAAAGTTTGGCTTTAAAAACTCAGATATTAACCGTAGTGAGTCACTTGCTCTTGGTAGCGCCTCTATAACACCTCTAGAACTAGCTCGTGGTATGAGCAGCTTTGCTAATGGTGGCCATTTAATAGAACCTTACTTTATCTCAGAAATTCAAGATGCTTATGGCAATGTATTATTTAAAGCTAACCCAGCGATGGCTTGTGACGAAAGTGCGACTCCTGTAAGCAATGAACTTATGCTAAACAACAGCACTGATGAAATAGAACAACCTCGTCGATGTGCTCCTCGCGTTATATCTAAACAAAATGCGTTTTTAATAGCTGATGCGTTGCACAGCGGTATTTGGGGCGGGGGTAGTTGGGCACATAAAACTGGCTGGAGTGGTACAGGTTGGCGCGCTCAAGCATTAGAACGTCGTGATCTTTCTGGTAAAACGGGTACCACCAACGATTCTGTTGATACCTGGTTTAGTGGTTTTAATAGTAAAGTGATGACCTCTGTATGGGTAGGGTTTGATAACCCAGGAAATCCGCTAGGTCGTTCAACTTATAATAACAACCTAGATAGTAATCAAATATCCGGTGCAGAGTCAGGTGCAAAAACAGCGCAGCCAGCATGGGTTGAGTTTATGAGAGCTGCACTTGAGGGCACTCCTGAAGCACCCATTGAGCCACCCGAAGGGCTTGTCTCTATTCGTATTGATTTAGCGACTGGTTTACTTAGTCATAAAAATGATTATACAAGTCGCTTTGAGTATTTTGAAAAAGGCACAGCACCGACTAAATACGTGCTATCACAGCCTAACGATATATTTGAAGAAGATACAAAAACAGAAGAAGAGCTATTTTAAAGCATCTATATAAAAACGGCGGCTTAACTTAAGCCGCCGTTTTTATACCTACATACATAACTTATTTTAAGTTTTGCACAAGCCAATATAAATCAGAATGAATACCTGCCGCAGTTACTTCGCTACCCGCCCCAGGGCCTTGAATAACTAATGCATTGCCGCTGTACCATTTACTGTTGATCACAAAAATATTATCGCCTGGCGTTAAGTTTGCTAACGCATCACCGTTTGGCACGTAGGTAATACCTACTTTTGCAACGACGTTATCGTGCGTAATCTCTAATACCCCTGTGTATCTAAGCACAGCATTTTGAGCTTTGGCTGCTGCAGCGTGTTCTTCAATAAAGCCATCAAGCTGCATTTTTTTATCTATAAAATCGTCCCAGCTACCTTGAGCAAGTTCAACTGGCATGAGCGCCGAGAGGCTTATATCGTCCAGCTCAAGCTCTACACCTAGCTCTCTGGCTAAAATAAGTAACTTGCGCTGCATGTCACGCCCAGATAAGTCTTCACGCGGATCTGGCTCTGTAAAACCCATTTTTTGCGCTTCAAGCACTAACTCTGAAAACGCGATACTGCCATCATACTTACTGCATAACCACGATAGTGTGCCAGAAAACACACCTTCTATTCGCGTAATTTTATCGCCACTATTTTGTAAATCAGCTAAAGCGAAGTTTATAGGTAAGCCTGCCCCTACACTTGTGTTATAACGCCAGTGTAGGTTGCGCTCTGCTAAGTTATTTATAAGGGTTTGATACCAACGTGTAGGTGCTGTGCCCGCATATTTATTTGCACTAATTAAATGGCAATCGTTTTGCACAAAGCTAGTATAAAGCTCGCTAAATTGCTCGCTAGCAGTAATATCAATTACAACTTTATGCTCGTAATCAAGCTCGCTAATTGCATTTAATAAATCACTAGTTTGGTATTTTTGTGCCTCAAGCTGCCATTGTTCTTTCCATGTTTGAGGATTAACTCCACTTGGATTAAACAACATCTTTTGAGAGCGCACCAAAGCAACTAATTTGATACTAAAATCACTACCTAAACGCTCTAGTTGCTTGGTCAATTGGTGTATAAATACTTCACCTACATTGCCTAGACCTGCAACTATAATCGCGATTTCTTGGCCTTTATTAACTAGCTTATCGTGCAATGTGCTTAGCACATCGCTATCAATAAATTGATCAGTTAGTAATAAAACGTAACCATTATCTTGATGCACAAAACGCGGTTTTATAGTTTGCTCAGCTAATACTTCTAAAGCTTGTAGGTTAAGTGTGCTGACATCTTGCTCTGGTGCAACAACAGCACAGCCGTTCAAATTCGACTCACTAATATTAGCTCTACCAGCAAAGTAATTAATAACTTGATATGTTTGTGCAGCCGGTACGACTAAATACACTTCTCCATTATGGTTAAAGTGATGAAGGCTATGCTGAATAAGCTGGCTTACACTTGCAACCTCACCTTCACTCAAGCCTTCTACTGTTAATAAGTCAACATTTTGTAGCGTCGTTATAAAGCGCTTTTTCTTAGCTAAGCCTTCTTTAACAATACGAGTTGGACTTGCTTGAACATCAAAACTACTACGTACGGCTAGTTTTATATCGGTATTCTTTAAAGGCGATAACGTTTTGGCATGTAAAACAGGGTTACCCAAGCGTGCCAGTAAATTGGCCTGAGTGCGGCACACTTTAGCGTACTTAATTGCTTTTTTTACCTTACGCGGATCGGTACTAAATACACCTTGCGTGTCAGTCCAAATGCATACCTGTTTGGCATCACAATAACTGGCAAGTAATGTAGCACTGTAATCACTACCATTACGACCAAGCGTTACGGTATCGCCAAGTGTATTTGCAGCTATAAACCCAGTTATTACATTCACTTTATTGGCATCTATGACACTGTTACATTGCAGCTTATTTTGAGCATGGCACAATTCACCATCATTTAAAGTAAAAAGCAGGCGAGCATCGTGTGAGCGAGCATGTATATTTAACTGTTGTAGATACGCAGCCAATAATCGTGCAGACCATAACTCACCATGGGCAAGTAATTGCGCTTCTTTAAGCTGCTCAGTTTGCGCTAAGCTTGCAATTACATTTAGCTCTTCGAGTAATGTTTTAAGTGCATCACGCTTTAAATCAGCTTGTAACAATTGATCAATTAAATCACTTTGATGGTTGTTTAACTGCAATAAAATATCAGCGACAGCTTGTGTGTCTTGCTGCTGATAACTTTGCCACAACGACACAAGTGTATCTGTAGTTTTGCCTGCCGCAGATACCACAACACAGTCGCCAGGTTGAGTATGCTCAATAATTATTTTAGCTACGCTTTGATAACGCTCACTTGAGCTTAAGCTTGACCCACCAAATTTATGTACACAATTGACCATATTTTTACCAATTCGCTTAATTAAATTGTTTATTTTGAGGTAAGAAAACCGTGTCGATAACAAGGCAAAAATTTCGTTGTTTAGTTGTTCTATATGAGAAATTTTTAACAAAGTTAGCCTGCGGTTTCCCCCCTCAAACCGACTAGGTGTTATTGCGCTTTGGGACTACTACCAAAGCGCTGGATGAGCTGCATTTAATTCTACATTCCCATCAGGCGTACCAGCCCCTTAACCTATGCGGTTAACGTTTTTGTTTTGTCCTGGTTTTACAAGGTTAAAAACGCGCTCGAAGTCGGCAACTAAATCGTTTATATCTTCAATACCTACAGAAATACGAATGAGCGTATCACCCACCCCTGCTTCTAAACGGGCTTTAGGTTCCATTCCTGCATGCGTCATCGTTGCAGGGTGACAAATTAAGCTCTCTACGCCACCTAGCGATTCTGCTAAGCTAAATGCTTCAAGGCTTGTTAAAAATGCCGCAGCGTCGTTAACATCGCCTTTAATATCAAAGCTCACCATACCACCAAAGCCAAGTTGTTGAGCCTTTGCTAATGTATGTTGAGGGTGTGACTCAAGGCCTGGGTAGTAAACCTGGCTTACAAATTCAGAGCTCTCAAGGTACTTTGCAATTGCAAGCGCATTTTCTTGATGCTGCCTTAAACGTACGTTTAAAGTACGTAAACCACGAAGCGTTAAATAACTATCAAACGGTGCACCTGTAATACCAATGTTATTTGCCCACCAAGCAAGCTCATCACCAAGTTCTTGTGTTGCAGCAATTACGGCGCCGCCTACAACATCCGAGTGGCCATTAATATATTTAGTCGTCGAGTGAACAACAATATCTACACCAAATTTGATTGGGTTTTGCAGCGCAGGTGATAAAAACGTGTTATCGGCAGCAACAAGCGCCCCACACTGCTTAGCTATATCGGTGACAGCTTTAATATCGGTTAGACGCAGTACTGGGTTACTTGGTGTTTCAATCCATATTAATTTAGGTTTTATGGCTAAAATTTTATTTAAGCTTTCTTGTTTAGTTAAATCTAAAACTTCGAGTTTTAGTAATCCGCGTTTTTGCAAAGACGTAAATAAACGGTAGCTTCCACCATAACAATCATGTGGAATTACTAAGGTATCGTCATTATTTAGTAACTGAGTCGCTAAATGCACCGCAGCCATACCTGTGGCAGTGATAATGCCACGCGCACCACCTTCAAGTTCAGCCAGCGTTTCGGCTAATATATCGCGATTAGGATTACCGCTTCGTCCATAATCGTACTGGCGCTTTGTATCAAAGTCGGCAAACGAATACGTAGTCGACAAATAAATTGGCGGAACTACAGCGCCGTGGTGTTTATCTGCATCTACGCCGTTGCGAACTGCAATAGTCGCTTTGTTTTTTTCGCTCATATTCGTCACCTGATTAATTTGGATGTTTAGACGTCCAAAAGAGTAAGTTATCTGTTTTAATAAGTCAAAGATTTTAAAGCTCTAGATGGCTAAAAATAACAGACCGATAAAACTTGAATGGGGCTATATTTACTATTACAGCCAGCTTATTAAGATAGATTGGTATCTATTATTTGACTATCTTTTTTAAATCGATAGAATTTCACGCATATTTACACGCTTTTTACGCCGTGTTAGAAATTAATAATCTGAGGCAACGATACATCTTATGGCTAAATGGAATGGTGAGTATATTCACCCATACGCAGAACACGGGAAAAAATCAGAGCAAGTTAAAAAGATCACCGTTTCGATCCCGCTAAATGTATTAAAAGTTTTAACGGATGAGCGTACGCGCCGTCAAATAAATAATCTTCGCCATGCAACAAACAGTGAGTTGTTATGCGAAGCATTTTTGCATGCATTTACGGGCCAGCCATTACCAAATGACGATGACCTACGTAAAGACAACGCAGAAAAAGTACCGGAAGAAGTTAAGAAGATAATGCAAGAAATGGGCTTAGAAGTGCCTATTTTAAACGAAGAATAAATCGTTACCTTTTTAAACAAAAACCTCAGCATTACTGAGGTTTTTTTGTTTAAGCGCTATACACTACGCCATATAATTTTCAGGTAAGTCGATTTGCGCAACACCTGATTCTACCGCAGCCTCAGCAACGGCTTTAGCTATGCGAGGCAATAAACGTGGATCCATTGGCTTAGGAATAATGTAGTCTGCGCCAAACTCAAGCTTATCAACACCTGCAGCTTTTAACACTTCTGCTGGTACTGGTTCTTTAGCTATGCTTCGGATAGCCTCTACGGCGGCAATTTTCATTTCATCGTTAATAGCACTCGCACGTACATCTAGTGCGCCACGAAAAATAAACGGAAAACATAAAACATTATTTACTTGGTTAGGGTAATCAGATCGTCCCGTTGCCATAATTAAGTCGTTACGTGCGCCATGCGCAAGTGCAGGATCTATCTCAGGATCTGGGTTTGAACATGCAAACACCACAGGTTTTTCTGCCATTAGCTTTAAATCTTCGGCAGCTAATAAGTTAGGACCCGAA
Organism: Pseudoalteromonas sp. MMG006; assembly: GCF_018101025.1. Classification (NCBI taxonomy): domain Bacteria; kingdom Pseudomonadati; phylum Pseudomonadota; class Gammaproteobacteria; order Alteromonadales; family Pseudoalteromonadaceae; genus Pseudoalteromonas; species Pseudoalteromonas sp. MMG006. The sequence goes on along the minus strand of NZ_JAGJEJ010000008.1, from coordinate 61,506 downwards.
ACCCCCACAAATACGTCAGCATCTGCAATTACATCTTGCAATGTGCGTTTGTCGGTATTATTAGCAAAAAGTTTTTTGTATTCGTTTAAGTCATCGCGACGAGTATGAATAACGCCTTTGCGGTCAAGCATATAAATATGTTCGCGCAATGCACCACATTTAATTAAAAGCTCCATACAGGCCACTGCAGCAGCACCTGCACCTAAACAAACTATTATCGCATCCTCGATTGACTTACCTTGTACTTCCAGCGCATTTAGCATACCAGCTGCCGTTACAATGGCGGTACCGTGTTGGTCATCGTGAAAAACGGGAATACTACAACGCTCAATTAATGCTTTTTCAATTTCAAAACACTCTGGTGCTTTAATATCTTCAAGGTTAATCCCACCAAAAGTATCCGCAATATTTGCCACGGTATTAATAAAATCTTCAGTGGTGCGATGCTTAACTTCAATATCGATAGAGTCGAGCCCAGCAAAACGTTTAAATAAGAGCGCCTTGCCTTCCATAACGGGTTTAGAAGCTAAAGGCCCTAAATTACCCAGTCCTAAAATTGCAGTACCATTAGTAATTACCGCAACAGTATTGCCTTTACCTGTATATTTATAAGCATTAGCAGGATCTGCTGCTATTTCACGAACGGGTTCGGCAACACCTGGGCTGTATGCGAGCGCGAGATCTTGTACCGTCTCAGCGGGCTTGGTTAGTTCAATACTAATTTTACCTGGTACTGGGTGCGAGTGATAATGTAGTGCTTGTTCACGAAAGTCTGACATAACGCGATGGTATCCTGCAATTTAAGTTAAAGTGAGAGGTGGTGTCTTTTGGTAAGATACCCTTATTATTTTTAAATTCCAAGCAATATCAGGTCTATCCTGTTATATGCTATATCCTTTAATTTTAATAGGTTTTTCAGTAACTTTGCTGAATTATACCGACATTAAATAAATAAATATTCAATTGAAATGCACATATTGAGGTGCTTTTATGTGCCAAATAAATCTCATAAAATGTACGTTTAAAGTATCAATATAAACTTAAAATATTAGCCTATTACATCACTTTAAAAACATATAACTCCATGTTAGCTACTTTTATCAACCTAGTTATAAAATGTACTAATTAAAATATAGAGAATATATATAGATTTGTCTTTAAAGGTTTATGCATAGTCAGAATAATAATAGGAAATAGTTATGCACGAGTGAGCACTACGCAAGAAGCTTACTTAAGTCATTTTTATAAATTTTAGGCATAAAAAAAGCACCCTAAGGTGCTTTTTTTAACTAAACAGCAATAATTACTTCTTGCTGCTAAGTGCACCGAAGCGCTTGTTGAAGCGATCAACACGGCCGCCAGTGTCTAAAATCTTTTGCTTACCAGTGTAAAACGGGTGACACGCAGAACATACGTCTAAGTGAATGTCTTTACAAAGAGTTGAGCTAGTTTCGAATTTGTTTCCGCATGAACATGTTGCAGAAATTACTTCGTACTTAGGGTGAATACCTTCTTTCATAGGAACCTCTAGTTAAGGCCGCATCGCTCTCCAAACCCGAAGTCTGGCACCATACGTCGTTAAAACAAATTTGTTGGTCGCGGATTTTATCCAACAACCCCCCCCTGCACAAGCATTAATTAAGTTTTTTGATAAAAAAGTGAACAACCTCTTTCTACAGTACTATTGCTTATAGGTTTTTAGGCGTATTTTTAGTACATTAGGCAATTAATTTTATGGGTGAAGTTGTTATGCGTTTTGTTGAAGTTGCTATTAAAGTCCCACTACCACGGACTTTTGACTATAAAGTAGAAGAGCAACTCAACGGGTTATCAAGGCAACTTGAGCCGGGTATGCGGGTTTTGGTGCCTTTTGGTAACCAAAAAAAAGTCGCTGTTATTCTCAGCATTAAAAATACGACTGACGTACCTGATAACAAAATAAAAAATATAATAGAAGTCATCGACGACACCCCTATTTTAAGCGCCCAGCATCTAGATTTACTAAGTTTTACCGCCAAGTATTACTGCTATCCACTTGGCGAAACAATACATATTGCGCTACCGGGGGCTCTTCGCCAAGGTGAATCACCCGATAAAACCAGTATTAATATGGTTACCCTTACTGAAAAAGGCGCAAAAGTCCCTTCGCTAAAAGCTAAAACTCAGTTAAATCTATTAAAGCAGCTATCACAATCAGGTAAATCATCGTTAACTGAATTAAAGGCCCTTGGCTTTAGTAAAAAAACAATCGATAGCCTAATAGATAAAGAATTAATAACACAAACTATTGAGCACGATAACGAATGGCAAAGCCTTGCGCCTACTGTTGGTAGCAAGCCTGTACTAAATAAAGAACAAGCTGTTGCCTGTACGGCTATTAATCAAAGCACTGGCTTTAAAAGCTTTTTATTAGAAGGAGTAACGGGCAGCGGTAAAACCGAAGTATATTTACAGTGCCTTGAGGAAGTTTTAAAGCGTGGCGAGCAAGCATTAGTACTCGTACCTGAAATAGGCTTAACCCCGCAAACTGTAAACCGTTTTCGTCGGCGCTTTCCTGATACACCCATTATGTTATGGCATTCGGCTCTTACAGATAACGAACGCTTACAAACATGGCGTTTTTGCGAAAAAGGCAGTTGCGCCATAGTAATAGGCACACGTTCGAGTATTTTCTTACCCTTTTTTAAACTCGGTATGATAGTGGTTGATGAAGAGCACGACTCATCATTCAAACAGCAAGACACCCTACGTTATCACGCTCGAGATTTAGCAGCTTACCGTGCTTTTCAGCACAAAATACCGCTTATTTTAGGCAGTGCAACGCCCGCACTCGAAACACTGCACAAAGCTATAAACAACAAGTATCAGCTTTTAAGCCTTACTGAACGAGCGCAAACAGCCACCGATAATCAATTTAAGTTACTTGATATGAAAGGGCAGCCCGACCAAGCAGGAATTGCACATGCAAGCCTTGCGACTATGCGCCAACATTTGAACCGGGGTAAACAAGTGATGGTATTTTTAAATCGTCGTGGTTTTTCTCCTACTCTTATTTGCCATGAGTGTGGCTGGCTAAGTGAGTGCAAACGCTGTAGTACCAGTGCTACTTTTCACAAAGCGATAGGTCAAATGATTTGCCATCACTGTGGCGATCAATACCATGTTCCACATCAATGCCCTGACTGCGGAAGCACGCAAATATTTCCAAACGGTAAAGGGACTGAGCAAATAGAAGAGTTTTTATCGAGCGAGTTTCCTGACACACCAGTAACACGTATAGATCGCGATTCGACCCGCCGCAAAGGGAGCCTTGAAAAAGCACTGGATGAAATAAATCTCGGGGGCGCACGCATTTTAGTAGGTACACAAATGCTTGCTAAAGGTCATCACTTTGCAGATGTAAGCTTGGTCCTTATTTTAGATGTAGATAGCGGTTTATACTCTTGCGATTTTAGAGCAACAGAACACTTAGCTCAGCTAGTTACGCAAGTAGCAGGACGTGCTGGTCGCTCTGGCGAACCTGGGCAAGTATTATTACAAACGCACTTTCCAGAGCACCCTCTTTTACAAGATTTAGTTAATAACGGCTATCAAGACTTTGCTCGTTTTGCTTTAAGCGAGCGGGACGACGCTGATTTACCGCCAATCACTAATATGGCGATTGTCAGAGCACAAGGACACAGTATTAAACAAGTCGTCGATTTTTTGACAGATTTGGTTCCTGTAAATGGGGTATCTGGTATACAATTGCTGGGTCCGATCCCCGCACCTCTTGAAAGAGTTGCAGGCATGTATCGTTTTCAATTACATATTCAAGCGCAAGATCGCCGCGTATTACACCAGTATCTTTCGCAAATGGTTGATTATTTAAGTACTAGCAAACTCGCCCAAAAAGTTCGCTGGAGCTTAGATGTAGACCCTATAGACATGATTTAGGTTAAGGCCACAATAACACCATGGCACAGCACGATTATATTAATAAAAAGCCTGCAGGCAGAAACAGTAAAAAACAAGCACCGGCTAAAAAGCCCTTCCCAACCCTATTAGTAATGATCGCCTTGTTACTCGTTGGCGGTTTTGTTTATGGGTTATGGTTTATAAAAAATAATGCCGACCCAAAACTGGTAGAAAAACAAGCCAACCCAACTCCTGCAAAAAAAGTAGAAGTAGCGATACCACGCACTCCTGAATTTATTAAAGAAATTAGAGAGCACGAAATTCAGGTTGAGGTAAAAGAAATTGAGCAAAAAGGTCCGTATGTTATGCAGTGCGGCTCGTTTAAAACTCATGCACAAGCCGAATCGCTTAAAGCTAAGATAGCGTTTGCTGGGCTAATTTCTGAAATAAAAGAAGCAAAAGGCAGCAATGGAATTTGGTACAAAGTACGCTTAGGCCCTTATAAAACCAAACGCCAAGCTGAAAGCGATAAAAATAAACTAAAACGTGTAAAAATAGTCGGCTGCGGAATTTGGGGCTGGACTTGAAAATAAACCATTCACCCATATAACCTCATCATAATCGTTTTTTACGAGTTGCCAATGCAACTCGATGATGAGGAATAACATGACCACTATTGTAAGTGTACGCCGCGGCGACAAAGTAGTAATCGGCGGCGATGGCCAAGTTTCACTTGGTAATACCGTAATGAAGGGTAATGCTCGCAAAGTTCGACGTCTTTATAATGGCAAAGTAATCGCTGGTTTTGCTGGCGGTACTGCTGATGCCTTTACCCTTTTCGAACGCTTCGAAAGCAAACTAGAAATGCATCAAGGTAACCTTACCAAAGCTGCAGTAGAAATGGCCAAAGATTGGCGCAGCGACAGAGCCCTTAGAAAACTTGAAGCCCTCCTTGCGGTTGCCGATGAAACGGCCTCTTTAATCATTACTGGTAATGGTGATGTTGTGCAGCCAGAAAACGACCTAATTGCCATTGGCAGCGGCGGTAACTTTGCCCAATCAGCAGCGACTGCTCTATTAGAAAATACAGATTTAAGCGCTCGTGAAATAGTAGAGAAAAGCTTAACTATTGCAGGCAATATCTGCGTATTTACTAACAACTTCCAAACAATCGAAGAATTATAATAGGAATTGCTATGTCTGCTATGACTCCAAGAGAAATCGTTCACGAGCTTGATCAACATATTATTGGTCAAGCTAAAGCTAAAAAAGCAGTCGCTATTGCACTTCGCAACCGCTGGCGCCGTATGCAACTCAATGATGATTTGCGCAGCGAAGTTACACCAAAAAATATTTTAATGATTGGTCCTACAGGTGTAGGTAAAACAGAAATTGCACGCCGTTTAGCAAAATTGGCCAATGCACCATTTATTAAAGTAGAAGCGACTAAATTCACGGAAGTGGGTTATGTTGGTAAAGAAGTTGAAACCATCATTCGCGATTTAGTTGATGTATCGATTAAAATGACTCGCGAGCAACAAACTAAAAAGTTTAAGCACCGCGCCGAAGAAGCTGCAGAAGAGCGCATTTTAGATGCACTTTTACCACCAGCGAAAGATCAATACGGTGAAACGCAGCGTGATGATAATTCATCAACTCGTCAAACGTTCCGTAAAAAACTACGTGAAGGTCAGCTTGATGATAAAGAAATCGAAATTGATTTAGCGCAAGCACAGCCAAATGTAGAAATTATGGCGCCTCCTGGTATGGAAGATATGACCAACCAGCTGCAAAGCATGTTTCAAAACATGGGTGGCGACAAGCGCACTAAACGTAAGTTAAAAATTAAAGAAGCCTTTAAGCTATTAACGGAAGAAGAAGCCGCTAAATTAGTTAACCCTGAAGAGCTAAAAGAGCAGGCTATTTTTGCAGTAGAGCAAAATGGTATTGTGTTTATTGATGAAATAGACAAAATCTGTAAGCGTGGCGATTCGTCTGGCCCAGATGTTAGCCGTGAAGGCGTACAGCGCGATCTACTACCGCTAATTGAAGGTTCAACGGTAAATACTAAGCACGGTATGGTTAAAACAGACCACATGCTATTTATTGCCTCTGGTGCATTCCAAATGTCTAAACCATCAGACATGATCCCAGAGCTACAAGGTCGTCTACCAATTCGTGTTGAGCTTGAAGCTCTCACTGCTGATGACTTCAAACGTATTCTTACAGAGCCGCATGCTTCACTTACTGAGCAACAACGCGAACTTCTTAAAACGGAGCAAGTTGATGTTGAGTTTAGCGATGATGCCATTGAGCGTATTGCTAAAGCCGCTTGGCAGGTCAATGAAAAAACCGAAAACATCGGTGCTCGTCGTCTTCATACTGTAATGGAAAGGCTGATGGAAGAAATTTCATACGATGCCTCTGAAAAAGCAGGCTCATCATTAATAATCGATGCCGCTTATGTTGAAAAACACTTAGGCGCACTTGTTGAAGATGAAGATTTAAGCCGCTTTATTCTATAGAACGAATATAAACGTTATACTAAAAGCCTCCAGAACGGGGGCTTTTTAATGGGACATATAAAATGAAACACGTAACAAAAGTACATTATCACAGTGTGAGCAGAAACCTTGATGTTTACTTTGATGATAACAGTAAAGCTGTATTTAGCTGTGAGTTTTTACGTGTTCACTCCCCTTCAGCAGAGGTGCAAGGCCACGGCACTGGCCCAATGAAGTTAGTACTTAATAAGCAAGCTGTAGGAATAAAAAATATAGTACCAGTTGGTCATTATGCACTGCGTTTAGATTTTGACGATGGCCATAATAGCGGGCTATTTAGCTGGCGCTACTTTGAAAAACTACAGCAGCAACAAGATACGCTATGGAGTGAATATTTAGCACGGGTAGCTGAGCACGAAGAAAGTAAATATAGCGTGCCTATAAAGTTTGTTCCTTAATCTTTATAGACACGCACTATTAAGCGTTATTACACCTTAAACTTATCAATTGCAGTAAACAGAACACGTGCTTGCTGAGACACCTCTTCACTTGTCTGCGCGTTATTAGTAGCATGTCCCGAAGCATCTTGTGCAATATCCCTTATCCGTACCACGTTTTTATTTACCTCAGACGCTACCTGGCTTTGCTCATCAATCGCAACGGCTATTTGAGTACTCATTTCCATGATAGTTTGTACATCTTCGGTTATATCACCGAGTAGCTCACCGGCTTTAATGGCCTGCGATGCGCTTTCATCTCCTTGTGAGCGACACTGGTGCATAATACTAACCACCTCTTGAGTGCGTTGTTGCAGGGTATTAATAATCCCCTCTATTTCACTAGTCGATTCTTGTGTGCGCTGAGCAAGTGAGCGAACTTCATCTGCCACGACTGCAAAACCACGCCCTTGCTCTCCAGCCCTAGCCGCTTCAATTGCTGCATTAAGCGCTAATAAGTTTGTTTGATCTGCAATGGCGCGGATCACATCAAGCACAGAGCCAATGGTTTCGCCGTCCTTTTCTAATTGCGATACAACGCTTGATGCATTACCTAATGAGCTAGATAAATCTCTAATATGCTTAACCGTTGAGTTAACTTCGTTACGCCCTTGCTGTGCGCTTAAGTTGGTTGATTCTGCTTTTTTAGCTGCGGCTTCTGTATTATGAGAGATATCTTGAATAGTTGCCTGCATTTGCGTTGCAGCTGTGGCTACCATGTCTGCTTCATGTAATTGCTCTTGCATACCAGAACTTGTAGCTGCTGTACTTTCAGATAAGTGCTCAGTAGCCACATTTAGCGTATTTAAAGCGGTGTTAACCTCATCAATCAGATTTTTAAAGTCACCAATTAAACTATTAAAGTCTATGGTCATAGTGGTAATTTCATCTTTACCTGTTTGCTCAATCATCACTCTTAAATCATTATTACGACGAATATCATTAATAGTATGATAAACACGTTCAATAGGTACAATAATGGAATGGCTCGTAAAATAAACTAGCGCTAATACAATTACACCTGCAATCACAAAAACTAAAATAGCTAAAAATTGAGCCTGCTCTACACTTTGCTCTACTTGTAACTTAGTGTCTTTAACTATTTGCGTAACAATTGCGTCGCTTTTATCTACGCTATTACGCATTATTCCAAGCGCGCCCGACTCAAGGTCCAGTCCAAGCTCAGTTTGTGCCTGCACAAGTGTTTTGAACTCATCTTGGTATGTATCAATCAGAGGAATAATTCGTGTTTTATATTCGCTTGGTAGTTGCGCTGAAGCTATCTGCTGTTTAAATGTATTAATTCCCTCATTAAAACGCCCTAGATACTTAGTATCAAATCTCAGCATAAAATCTTTTTCTGAGCGTCTTAGCTGTAGCATTGACGACAATAATTGGTAGTTTTGTTGCTCCTTTAAAAGCTGCTCAACTTCATGAACGGAGCTTCTTAACTTACCGTACAAGCCTTCGGTGGGGGTTAGGCCTATCTCTTTTTGAAGCTTAACAACAGTACTAAAATTATTATTGTAGCTACTTATTAGTTGCTCAAAGCGCTGAACTTGCCCCTGCGCTATACCTTGGTCATCCATTAACTGTGTTAACTTTTTTACTTTATCACTTAAATGTTCAAAATCTGTTTCAAATGCAGCTAACGCATCTTCTTGTTTATAAAATAAAAAGTTTTTTTCATATTTTCGCAATGCTAGTGCATGCACGTTAAGCTCTTCTGTCAATTGAATAGTCTTGTTTAAACTAAGGGTTGTACGTGATTCATAAATGATCACGCATAAAAGAACCACCATTGCTAAACCAACAACCACAGCGTTTAATTGTAAACGTCGTTTAATAGTTAAGTTTTGTAAAAAATCCATCGTAAATGCCTTTGTTTAATATGCATTTATAGTATAGCTTACTCAGTGACCAGGCTCATCAAATTAACGACTTTTTTGCTTTAATTCGCTTTTTATACATCCTTTATCACTAGAAATTTACACTTCCCCACAAACCTCTATGCAGTGAGTGAGTATTATCCCACTGCTTTTTGAGTAGCCAATCAATTAAAGGGGTAGGATCACTTGGATAGTTAATTTGCTTGTTTTGCGGTGCACTGTTCCAATCATCAAGTGCTTGTGGGTTTAAGTAATTCATAACGTGCGCCATTCCCATGGCAAGCAATGTTTGTGCATTTGCATCTTGTTCAAATTGCCCTTCTAGTGGTTTTAATAAGAGCTTTTTCCCTAATTTTAACGCCTCACTAGCCAATTCAAATCCTGCATTACCTATCACGCCACTTGTGTTTGCTAAGTCATTTAAAAAACCAGTTCGAGAAGGAGACCGTAAATGTATATGCCCAATCGATTTATCTTGGGTATGGGGGTGGTAACAATAAAACTCTTTTTCAGGAAAGTCTTTCAAATAATCAACAATACTATCTAGGTTTTCAAACGGTAAATACACCAACACTTTGTTCATAACAGCAACCGGATTACCATGTTCATGGTTTGCAATAAACGGTGGAATAATGTTGTGCGCAAAAGGTTGCCAATGCACGCCTAAATAAGTATTTGCAGGTGCATAAGTTTTAATAAGAGACTTTCTTAATATGCCATGGCCAAATATCGGTACGCTGTCTGCTAAAAATGCAGCCTGATGGCTTATTCCCACCACGGGTATGCCCGCTCGCTTTGCAGCCCAAGCCGATACAGGTTCAAAATCGTTAAGTACAAAGTCATACTGTTTTACATCAAATGCTTTTATATCACTGACTAATTTACACACCCTGGCCTTTTTAAGTGTTTGCAGCGCTTTAACTTGCCCATTTTGAGTGCTAAACGATAAACCGCGAAATGTCTTGTAGTCAGAAAATTCATGCATATCAAAGTAATCTTTATTTGCACGCCCTGAAAAAACATAATCTACATCTATTCCTAAATCATTGAAGCGGCTAGCCATAACTCGAGCTCGCGTGATATGACCATTACCAGTACCTTGAATTCCATACAGTATTTTCATACAGTCACCACCAGCATTAATGCACATAAGCCACATGAACTACCGATAGCTGCTCCAATAATAATATCTGCCGGGAAATGCACGCCCAATATCACTCTAGACAATGCAACACCAGTAGCCCACGCAAAACAAAGTAAGCCTAACTCAGGGAAAAAGTGACCTAAAATAGTCGCCACCAAAAATGCAGCTGCACTGTGCCCTGATGGCAAGCTAAACTTATCGCTTGGCACAATATAGGCATTGGTTACCAAACAATCGCATGGGCGAATGCGTGCAAATCGATTTTTAGCTAAAAAATAAATAGGTCTTTCAATAACAAAGCCTAATAGTACCGTAGCAGGAAGTAGTTGATGCTGTTCATTACTACTTAGCCACCACACTGCGGCACATAGCAATAAGTAAAGCGCACCATCTCCGCTTTTTGAAAAGCCAAGCGCCGCTGTTTTAAACCATTTTGGTGAATTGTAATTAAATAAAGTTAAAAACAATTGCTCATCCATTCGAGCTACTTTTTTAAGTACACTGTTATTAGTCATCACTTACTCCTAGCTGTATACTATCCGAACACTTTTTTAGCTTAGGCGTTGTAAATAACAATTGAGTGACGCTTTTAAGACACTATTGTTGCTATTGACGATCTTACGTGTATTTTGCTTAAATTTACTGCTATTAAGTCGTTGTTATTGCTTATAAGGAGGGTATACTGAGCTATAACTTAATGTATATTTTGAGGATAAAATAATGGATTACAGCACTTCTGATTTATGTGATCACTTTGCCGATGTGGTTGACGTGCTTGAACCTATGTTCATAAACTTTGGTGGACGCCATACCTTTGGTGGCCGCATTAAAACAGTTAAATGTTTTGAAAATAACGAACTGATCCGTGAATTACTTTCTCAAGATGGTACAGGCTCGGTGCTTTTAATTGATGGCGGTGGTTCAACACGCCGTGCGCTAATTGATATAGAGCTTGCAGAACTTGCCTTTGAAAACAACTGGCAAGGTATTGTTGTTTATGGTGCAGTGCGCCATGTTGACGAGCTTGAAGACCTAGATTTAGGTATTCAAGCAATTGCATCTATCCCGGTTGCTGCTGATAGCGAAGGTGCGGGTGAAGATGGCATAGGTGTTAACTTTGCAGGCGTTTCGTTTTTTGATGACGATTTTATTTATGCCGACAGCACTGGCATTGTTTTATCTGCTGAAGAACTAGAATTGGAAATCGTAGAAGTATAACGTGACCAGTTACTTAACAGTATATGATGAAAGCGCGGTTAAGGCTCTTTGCACTACCCGCGCAAACGAAACCAAAGCTTGGCAGTCAATGGCCCTGCTAGACACCCAAGTAAACGTTCAACAAGCACTAATAGATGCAGCTCAATTTGGCATTCGCTATGTATTACTTGGTATTTGTGAAGATATCGGTCCCAGAGCGAATTTAGGAAATAAAGGTGCCCACCAAGCTTGGCCTGCCTTTTTAAAGCGCTTTTTAAACCAGCCTCATAATCAATTTATTGCAACTCAAAAAGTATTACTACTTGGTGAAGTTAATACCACTGATTTAATGCTGCAAAGTAACCCGCTAAGTGCAAAACAGCCTGAGCAATTAACTCAGTTGCGTGAACTTTGCAGGCAGCTTGATGAACGTGTAGAAGCCGTTTTAAGTTTAATATTTAAAGCAGGTCTTGAGCCTATTGTAATAGGTGGCGGACACAATAACTGCCTAGGTATTATTAGAGCTTTGAGTAAACACAGCCAAAACCCCATCAACGTCATAAATTTAGACCTTCATGCCGATTTCAGACCATGTGAAGGCCGCCATAGTGGAAATGGCTTTACCTACGCCTATAGCGAGCAGCACTTAAATAACTATCATGTAATTGGGTTACACGAACTTAAAAATAATCAGGCAACACTTGATGCAATGGCCCTAGCCAATCACAGTTTTACTAGTTATCAAGCAATTGCAGTAAGAAGAGAAATAACGCTAAGTAGCGCTGTCACTCATGCACTTCACAACACCGATAATTATGCACTAGGTATTGGGGTTGATTTGGATAGTATAACTTACATGCCAGTAAGCGCTTATAATTGCAGTGGTTTTAGTGTTGCTGATGCTGAACATTTTGTACATTTAGCCGCGAGTAATCGCCGCGCTAAGTACTTACATTTATGTGAAGCAGCGCCTAGCCAACACCCTAACGGTTTAGACGCTGGCGCTGAGCATACAGGGCAAGTATTAAGTGCGCTGGCAAATAGCTATTTACAAGCTAAAGAACAATAGACATGCTCCTTAGATAAATGGCTGGGTTGGTTACTCAGTTATATCCATACGCCACTGTTTCAACCAACTCATCAAACCAATACTACTTAACGGATGACCAAAGTAATAACCTTGAGCGGCATACGCTTTTAAACTTTTGACAAATTTTAGTTGTTCAAGAGTCTCTACGCCTTCAAATATGACTTTAGTCTTTTGTTGGTTATGCATTTCAACCATGCCACTCACTAAGCTACGTATGTTGTTTTGATTGCTAAAATCAGCAGTAAGCGAGGGCGCCACTTTAATATATTCCGCAGCCAAACTTGGTAGCTTAGAAAGCAGTACAGGGTTATCACCTAAGCCATCAACACATATTTTTAGGCCAATATTATTTAATCTAGCGATCATCGCTCGGCTTTTATCATCAAGACTTGTGAATATATGTAAAGGGCACTCAACTATTAAGTCGCCCGGCTCTAATTGATGCTCATTTGTTACCAAATCTACAAATTCAACAAATTCTTCATTGAGCATTTCGGGGCCAAACACATTAATACTCAGTGGTACAGTAATGCCTTCGATTCTCAATGCCATTGCAAGCTCTGCTGCTCGCTCAATCACAAACTTAGCTAATGGATAAGCAAGTCCTGCAATTCTTATATCGTCAATAAAACGATTGGCAGATAAAATTCCCTGTTTAGGGTGTTGCCAGCGCAGTAACAATTCTAAAAATTCAATCTGGCCACCGTCATTGCAAATAACGGGTTGAAAATAAAGTTCAAGTTCACTAGCAAAATCAATATTAGCAAGCTCTTTTAAACGCGCCTGCTGCTCTAGCTGCTCTACCATCATTTGTTGATGATAAGGCACAACTTTTCGATTTGGGTGGCTATCAAGGGCAAGGTAAACAAACGATATTAAATTATCAAAGTTACTGTCTTGCCCATCACAATTTACATAACTTGCGCGGGCTTTTACCTCTACCGTACAATTAGCTACATTAAAAGGCTTTAGCGTTGCCCCTAATATTTGCTCAATAACTTGTTCATGGAGGTGCTTCTGGTTTGCTAGGCTACAAATAAATGCAAAATTTAATCCGCCTAAATGGGCTAGCTTTTCATGGCTACTTATAGATATGATTTCATCACTTACTAAGGATTCTTTAATTCTATTAGCCGATTGAGCTAAGAGAATATCGCCAAAATCGCGTCCAATATGCTGGTTAACTTGCCCAAACCCTTCTAGTCGAATTACCACTAAAACTGCATTTACTTGGTTGTCTTCACACCACTGATAGTAACCTTGGCGTAGCTGCTTTTTATTCGCAAAAATAGATAATGGGGACTCTTCCATAAACGTCTCATCAATACTTTGAGGCACTATAACAACCTCTTTTTCTGCTCTTTCATCATTTAAAAAGCCAACAATGGCTAACAATAATATGGCAACTACTATCCAAAAAAGTGGTACTGCTAATAATAAATGAGCCGAAAATAACACAATAAATAATAGCCCCGCAGCGGCGCTGACAATAATCATGCTCCAGTTATTTCGCTCAAAAGCCTGCCACGAATGAAAGCAAAAACCAAAAGCCAGTAAAATAGCTAACCAAGCCGCACCACTACTTAAAATGGCTAACCCAACAACCCCAGTACATAAATAACTAAATTTAATACTGATATTTTTAACAGAGAATAACGTAGCGATCATCGCCATTAGCAGCGCACCGCTAAAAAAAACAGGGAAGTTACCGTCAGTCAAAATATTCAAGTTCATGCCACTCCATTAGCTAAAAAATTTATTAAAGACATGTAAATATGGACAAAAATAATACAAGACTAATTGATTCTACCCAAAATCCATAAATTTGATAGCTTATTTACGCCAAACGGGCAGCTTAATTGCGATGGGAGACTTATGTGCCTATGCGCAATATCAGCTCTTGTACCTACCTTAAGTATTCCTCGGTCTTTTAAATCCAAAACCTGTGCTGCATTTATGGATACGTCTGCAAGCACCAGCTCTGGCATAAGCCTAAAAAAGGTACGCACCATATTTATCATTAACTACAACGAGCATAAAGGTGAAGTACCAGAATTAAAGTCACTCAATAGGAGGTAACTGCGTTTCTCGTGAGAAATAAAATACACTGGGTAGTAACACAGCAATAATCCCAGCTTGTGCCATGACTTTTATAGGATCTTCATCAAGGTATTCGATATGATCAGCCGACAAGCCTTTAAATTCAGCTACCAGCTATGCACTGCGCTGATTAGATAGCTGCTCTGCATGGCAGCATTTTATAGGCAGGTTATGTCTTTTAGCAGCTTCAAACACTTGCTTGGTTTGCTAACAACCCGATTTAATTTCAACAGTTGTAACACCTTCAGCTAGTAATTACTCGAGTTCAGCTGCACGAGTCGCAGCAACTGTACTTGCTATACCGCCACCTTGAGCAGCTATTTACTCATAGTTACACTGTGCTAGCGTTGTTCAAACTCTTGTGACTAGAGCCTGCAGATACTAAGTGAGTATGAAAATCTATAAGCCCTGATGTTAACCACTGCCCTTTAATACTAAATGCAGGCATTGCAAACACATCAAAACTTAGCAAATCCGATTGCTTACCTAACCACGCAACCTGCCATTTATGGCCAAGGCTACATTTTCTATTGCTCCATATGGAGCATCTATAGCGCTGTTCATAGTGGCAATATTGGCATCAATAATTAGTAAGTCGAAGTCATCTAGTTCATTTTTAATATTTTATTATGTATGTTCCCCCTCTAATTTGCTTAAAATACAATCTAACCATCCGTCTTGTATATACAAGGTAATTATGTCATCTTAACTAACATTGTTTATTATAAATACAGCGCATTTATTCAATGACAACGCCTAAATTTGCTCAGATAAAACAATTTATTGTCGATAAAATCAAAAATGGTTCGTGGCAAGAGGATCAGCGCGTCCCTTCAGAAAATGAGTTAAGCAGCCAATTTAGTGTAAGCCGTATGACTGCACGCCGTGCTTTAAGCGAACTTACTGACGCGGGCATTTTAACTCGAAGCCAAGGCTTAGGTACATTTGTAGCGAGTTTTAAATCGCAGTCATCATTACTGGAAATAAAAAATATTGCCGATGAAGTTAAAGAACGCAGTGGCCGCTACAGCTGTAGTGTACATATTCTCGAATCTATTAATGCAGTAGCGCCTATTGCAATTGCACTTGGAGTAGAAATAGACAGCGTAGTTTATCGCAGTGTACTTGTGCATAACGAAAACGAAAAACCACTGCAAGTTGAAGAGCGCTTTGTAAACCCAGGTATTGCAAAAGGTTATTTACAGCAAGATTTTACAATGCTTACTCCGCACGAATATTTATCAAGCGTGGCTCCACTTACCCAGGCCCGCCATACTGTAGAGGCAGTGATGCCCAATGATGAAATGTGTCAGTGGCTTAATCTATACAACGAAGAACCTTGTCTGCAAGTAATCCGCCGTACTTGGTCATCCATAGGCATAGTGAGCTTCGCACGACTTGTATCGCCTGGGAGTAAATACCGCTTAGGTGGGCATTTAACATTTAAAAAATAACCTGAATTCAAAATAAAAACTTATATCAAGCACAATTCAGTTTAAATTGCGTACTGATAGCTAAATCCTAATGCTTCAATAGCTGAGCCCAGCACCTTACGCTCAGCCACTTCATCGCTTGTAAAGGTGGGCATTTCGCCGCCATGCTCTGCACATTTTTGAGCATAATAATTCGCTTTCGTTGGGTGTGAGGGGTTCACCACATTGTAAATATTTTGCCCAGTATTAAAGTTTTCGATTACCGAAAAAATAGCATTTATTACATCTTGTTGGTGCACCATATTAACCACTTGTTGACTCGATGTGTTTAGCTCTTTACCTGCAACAAAACGACCAGGCTCACGATTTGGCCCAAGTAACCCAGCTAAACGCAGTACTTTACCGCCTTGTGCGAGTACTTGCTCTTCAGCATCGTATAGTTTTATTTGTCGCTCATTTGTACACGATATCTCACTAGTTTCGCTATAAATACCAGCTTCTTGGTCATACACCCCGGTGGATGAGCATAATATAAAGCCTTTTGCATTTAGCTGTTTAGCAAGAATAAGTGCCGCGGCTAAGGTCTCTGGATAGTTGCTCTGAGTGTTACGGCTACGCGGAGGGATAGCGCACACCCAATAGGCATCGCGTAAATCCACTTCGTGTTTTAGCTTGCCATCAACTAATGTAAGTTGGCGCTGAAAATCATCGCTATGCTCTTCACTTTGGTGAGTGCCCTGTACATCCCAACCTGCTTGCTTGGCTTGAACACACAATGCATGACCAAGCCAACCCGCTCCTAGCACTACTAATTTATTAGCTTTATCTTTCATTTTTTGCATAACCCTTCATTTTAAACGCATAATTAGTGCTGTCTATCTGACTTCGTAGCGATTTTAAGTAAGATACAACTTACTAAATAACAATAATACGTACACTTATGCTAAATAATTTATCATTACGGAAGAAAATATTATTATTAATTGGTGAAACAATCACAGTTTTACTAATAATAGCTTCAACTTTTTTTGTTAAATATATCGCAGACCTTTCCAGAGTTAACATAGAGCGCGAAGCACCAAGTTATCAAATTGCCACCTCTACTGAGGAGCAAACTGTGGTCTCAGAGGATATTAATACCAGCCTTTCGGCAATAAATAACTTAGTAAATAGTACAGCCGATCATGCTTATACACTTGCCGATGAAGCGCCTGATTTAAGTGACTTAGCAACTGCACTTAATAAAACGGTTAACCAGTTTAAATTATAAAATGCGGGGCAGTAATGTAGAGCGCTAAGTATACAACTTAAGCGCTTACTCCCCCCTTGTTTTTAATTTATTAATCACCATATCTTTACAACTTGCGGCTATTTTTAGCGTAATTAAATCAGTTAAAGTAATTTTTACGAACGAGATCAAAATTTTCTGTTTTAAATACACATCTTTTTGTTGAGATAGTTTGTTGTTTGCCAGAGTCTGGTATAGTAGCGCACGTAATAAACAGTGCTTTTTGAGCACTTTAATACAAAATTGCTAATTAATATGTTCTACGTGTTATGTAAAAGCACATATTAATTACCAATTGTAAAAAATGGGTTAGCCGACACTCGGTTAACAAAGAATACATTGTAACGGTTTTATCATGATATCTAATTTATTTACCAAGATTTTTGGTAGTCGCAATGACCGCACTATTAAAAACCTAAGAAAGACGGTCGCGCTAATCAATGCGCTAGAAACGCAATTAGAAGCGCTTTCTGATGAAGATTTAAGAGCTAAGACAGCTGAGTTTAGAGAACGTTACGACAACGGACAAAGCCTTGACGACATTTTACCAGAAGCATTTGCTGTGGTACGTGAAGCGTCAAAGCGTGTAAATGCTATGCGTCATTTCGACGTACAGCTATTAGGTGGTATGGTTTTACATCAAGGTCGCATTGCAGAAATGCGTACCGGTGAAGGTAAAACACTCACAGCAACACTTCCAGCCTACTTAAATGGCTTAACAGGCAAAGGCGTACACGTAATTACCGTGAACGACTACCTTGCTAAACGTGATGCTGAAACTAACCGCGAGTTATTTGAGTTCTTAGGCCTAACTGTTGGCTGTAACGTACCTGGCATGATGCCACAGCAGAAAAAGCAAGCTTATACTGCCGACATCACCTACGGTACAAATAACGAATTTGGTTTTGACTACCTTCGTGACAACATGGCATTTAGCATTGATGAACGCGTACAGCGCCCATTATTTTATGCAGTAGTGGATGAAGTAGATTCAATCCTAATCGATGAAGCACGTACACCGCTTATTATTTCAGGCCCTGCTGAAGATAGCTCTGAGCTATACATCGAAATCAACAAAATAGTGCCGCTTTTAGAGCTTCAAGAAAAAGAAGACGAAGAAGGCGTTGAAGGCGATGGCGATTACACAATCGACGAAAAGTCTAAGCAAGTTCATTTAACTGAACGTGGCCAAATTAAAGTTGAAGACTTATTAAGTGAGCGCGGTTTAATTGAAGAAGGCGACTCGCTTTACTCAGCAAGCAGCATCACCCTTTTAAGCCATGTATATGCAGCACTACGCGCTCATAAGCTTTATCAAAAAGATGTTGATTACGTTGTTAAAGAAAACGAAGTCATTATTATCGATGAGCATACAGGGCGTTCAATGGAAGGCCGTCGTTGGTCTGAAGGTTTACACCAAGCTGTTGAAGCTAAAGAAGGTGTAAAAATTCAAAACGAGAACCAAACGCTTGCTTCAATCACTTTCCAAAACTACTTCCGTTTATACGAAACGTTAGCAGGTATGACAGGTACAGCCGACACTGAAGCATTTGAATTTCAGTCAATTTATGGCCTGGATACTGTAGTTATGCCAACTAATAAGCCGATGATCCGTGATGATCGCGCCGATTTAGTTTACCTAACGCAAGAAGAAAAATACGAAGCCATTTTAATCGATATTAAAGATTGCCAAGAGCGCGGACAACCTGTGCTTGTAGGTACTATTTCGATTGAAAGCTCTGAGTATTTATCACAGTTTTTACGCAAAGAAAAAATTAAGCACAACGTACTTAACGCTAAATTCCATGCGCAAGAAGCTGACATTGTATCGGATGCAGGTTTACCTGGTACTGTTACTATTGCAACCAACATGGCCGGTCGTGGTACCGATATCGTGCTTGGCGGCAACTGGAACAGCGAAGTTGAAAAACTAGAAAATCCAACAGATGAGCAAATTGCTGAAATTAAAGCAGCATGGAAAATTCGCCATGATGCAGTAATTGATGCTGGCGGTTTACACATCATTGGTACTGAGCGCCATGAATCGCGCCGTATAGATAACCAATTACGTGGTCGTTCTGGTCGTCAAGGTGATGCCGGCTCTAGTCGTTTTTACCTATCGATGGATGATGCGCTAATGCGTATATTTGCCGGCGAGCGCATGACTAACATGATGCGTAAACTAGGCATGCAACGCGGCGAAGCAATTGAGCACCCATGGGTTAACCGCGCAATTGAAAACGCACAACGTAAAGTAGAGGCACGTAACTTTGATGTACGTAAGCAACTACTTGAATACGATGATGTAGCAAACGATCAACGTCGTGTTGTTTACTCTCAACGTAACGAACTGCTTGAAGAAGGCGATATTTCAGAAACTATCACAGCTATCCGTGGTGATGTACTTACTGGTGTTATTGACCAGTACATTGCACCGCAAAGCCTTGCTGAGATGTGGGATGTGCCTGGCCTTGAAGAGCGCTTAAAACAAGACTTCCTAATTGAGCTGCCTATTTCACAATGGCTAGCTGATGACAATAAACTCTACGAAGAAAAACTTCGTGAGCGTATTGAGCAAGCGGTTGAGCAAGCTTACAAGCAAAAAGAAGAGCAAGTTGGCGACTCTGTACTACGCCAGTTTGAAAAAGCGATTATGCTACAAAGTCTTGATCAGCACTGGAAAGATCACCTTGCTGCAATGGATCACCTACGCCAAGGTATTCACTTACGTGGTTACGCGCAAAAGAATCCTAAGCAAGAGTACAAACGCGAGTCGTTTGAACTGTTCTCTGAAATGCTTGAAAACTTAAAAGTTGATGTAGTTGGCATTTTAAGTAAAGTACAAGTACGCGCAGAAGAAGATGTTGAAAAAGTAGAAGAGCAACACCGCAAGAGTGAAAACGCTCCTCGCGAATACCAACATGAAGAAGCTGAGCACGTAGGCGGCGAAGCACCTCAAAGCGCAACCGTAATGGCTAGAACAGAGCCAAAAGTTGGCCGTAATGATCCGTGTCCTTGTGGTTCAGGTCAAAAGTTCAAACAGTGTTGTGGTAAATTAAAATAACCACGTATTGTAAGTAATTAAAAAGCGACGCTAGCGTCGCTTTTTTTATGGAGTAAAAATATGACAATAAAAATAGTAAATGTAGCCGTTGGTGTTATTAAAAAAAACAATGCCATATTTATTTGTAAGCGCGGTGATGAGCAACACCAAGGTGGCTTGTGGGAATTTCCTGGTGGCAAAGTAGAAGCTGGCGAAAGCGTATTTGCAGCGCTTAAGCGTGAACTAACAGAAGAAGTGGGGATCACAATTCACAGCTCCAGCCAGCTAATGGTGATTGAGCATGACTACGGTGATAAATGTGTAAGACTCGATATTCATGTCGTTAGTAATTTTAGCGGTGAAGCACGTGGCGCTGAAGGACAACCAAGCGAATGGGTAGCCATTAGCGAGCTTAGTAACTACGACTTCCCTGCGGCTAACGCTGATATTATTGAAAAAATACAAGCTCGATACGCGTAAGTAAAATGAATACGTTAATTCAAAATAAGTTGAGTGAGCTTTTAGCGCTAAACCCCGAACAAACTCAGGTTAGCGCTATAGGTAGCGGGCACATAAATACGACGTGGCTGCTTAGTAATGCGTCGCAGCAATTTATTGTGCAAAAGCTCAATACCCATGTATTTAAACACCCTCTGCAACTCATTAATAATGCGAAATTAATTGAACAGCACTTATGCGCTAAACAGCAAAGTAACAGCTACCCGCTTGAGATTGTTAAACACATACGCACACACAGTAATGAGTACTTAATAAGCATTGAAAACGAGCAATACCGAGTACTTAACTTTATTAAGCAAAGCTTTAGTGAAGATGTAGTTAAAACCACAGAGCAAGCACATCAAGCAGCTTTAGCATTTGGCACCTTTGCAAGCGCCCTTCACGATTTTGATGCCGCATCGCTTTACACTGTTATTGAGAATTTTCATAACTTAGCCATTCGCTTTAAGCAATTAAACTCAGCTATCAATACAAGTGCAGAGAAGCGGCTCACTCGCTGTGAAAGCGAAATAGCCTATTGCTTATCGCAGCAGCATTTAATTAAAGAACTCAGTGATATAGCCTCTGACTTACCTATTCGCGTATGCCATAACGACACTAAAATAAATAATATGCTGTATTGTAGTAATACGCATAAAGCAAAAGCGGTTATCGATTTAGATACCTGTATGGCAGGGTTTTTACTGTATGACTTTGGTGACATGGTACGTACATTTTGCTGTGCTGAGGCAGAAGACTCGACCAACCTTGATAAAGTAGTTATTCGTAAAGAGATTTTTGAGGCGCTCGTTAAGGGCTACCTAGCTCCCCTTCAGCCTGTTATGAGCAAGGCAGAACAATCAAGCTTGTTGCTTGGCGCTAAAATTATGCCGTTAATGCTTAGCGTGCGTTTTTTAACTGATTACTTAAATAACGACGTGTATTTTAAAACCACCCATGCAGAACATAACTTAGAACGAGCTCAAAACCAATTGGCTCTGTACAAAAATATTTTAAGTAATGAAAGCTGGATGCATAAAACCCTCATGCAATAGCAGCAATGTTATTGGTATAAAAAAACCAGCAAGCTAAACACTTGCTGGTTTTTTATTAAGTTAACCTAAATTTTGGTTAAGCTAATTAAAATAAATATCAATTACCAAATTTTTACGCGATCTTCTGGTTTGATATACATTTTGTCGCCTTCTTTTACGTCAAACGCTTCATAAAATTCTGGCATGTTCGACAAGATACCGATTACACGGTAGTGGCTTGGTGAATGTGGGTCTGTCATTAAGCGGTTACGTAACTCTTCATCACGATACTTACGACGCCAAATTTGAGCCCAGCCCATAAAGAAGCGTTGATCGCCTGTGTAACCATCAATTACCGGCGCTTTGCTATCGCCTAAAGATAACATATATGCTTTATGCGCTACGGTTAAGCCACCTAAATCACCAATGTTTTCGCCAAGCGTTAGCTCGCCGTTAACACCTGCATCTTCAAACGGCTTATACTCATTGTATTGTGCCACTAGTGCACCTGTACGCTCTTCAAACTGTTTAAGGTCAGTCTCGCTCCACCAATTACGTAGGTTACCGTCACCGTCGTATTTAGCACCTTGGTCGTCAAAACCGTGACCAAGTTCGTGGCCAATTACCGCGCCAATTGCACCGTAGTTTACAGCATCATCCGCTTCTAAATTAAAGAAAGGCGGTTGTAAAATGGCGGCAGGAAATACAATTTCGTTGTTTACAGGGTTGTAATAAGCATTTACCGTTTGCGGCGTCATGTGCCACTCAGAACGATCAACAGGCTTGCCTAATTTAGCAATCATGTCTTTGTAAGCCCATTCACTGTAACGAATGTAGTTACCTACTAGTTCTTCTGAATTGATTGTAAGCTCAGAGTAGTCTTTCCAGTTATCTGGGTAACCAATTTTAGGGGTAAATTTGTTTAGCTTTTCTTGGGCAGCAAGCTTAGTTTCCGGGCTCATCCACTCAAGGTTTTCAATAGCTACACCGTAACCTTTAATTACGTTATCAACTAACTCTTCCATACGCGCTTTCGCTTCTGGCGGGAAATTATCTTTAACGTACACTTTACCTAAAATTTCACCCAGTACACTGTTAGAAGCATCAACTGCTTTTTTCCAAAGTGGCGCTTGCTCTTCTACACCACGCAATGTTGTGCTGTAAAAGTTAAATTTAAGATCAACAAAATCGTCACTAAGTAGCTGTGCATAGCCACTCACAAAATGGAATTTCAAATAGTTTTTCCACGTTGTTACGCCTGTGTTTTTATACACGTCGGCAAATGCTTCTAGGTAGCTTGGCTGACGCACAATAATTTCTTGTATATCTACACCAGCGTCTTTAAAAAACGTAGCTAAATCAAAATCACCCATTAGTTTATCAGCATCGGCAACCGTCATCTTATTATACGATTTTGTTGCATCACGGCTTTGTACTCGGCTCCACTGTGCATCAGCTAAAGACTTTTCAAATGCGATAACACTTTTAGCGGCTTCAGATGCATTTTTAACACCTGATTTAGCTAAAATATCGGTCATGTATTGCTCATAAGCTGCACGAATTTTAGTAAACTTTTCGTCATCTTTTAAGTAGTAGTCACGATCTGGTAAACCAAGGCCCGATTGCGATAAGTACAACGCATATTCGCTTGAATTTTTAGCATCGTTATTTACAAACCAACCAAATGGTAAGCTAGCACCTTGCTTTTGAATTTTAGCCATAAGGCCAGCTAAATCAGCTTTAGACTCAACACTATCAATTGTATCTAAAGAAGGCTGAAGTGGTGTAATTCCCATTTCATTACGCGCGCCTTTATTCATGTAGCTTTTATAAAAAGCACCAATTTTATGCTCGTCACTGCCCGCTTTAGCCGCGTTATTAGCAGCCGCGCTTTCAAGAGCCACTTTCATCGCTTTTTGCGACTCGTCATATAACTGCGAAAAAGAACCGTAGTTAGATTTATCGCCTGGGATCTCTGTTTTAGCAAGCCACTGACCATTTATATGATAATAAAAATCATCCTGTGCACGTACAGACTCATCCATGTTGGCAAGGTCTACACCTAACTCAAGTGTTTTTTCTGCAGGAGCCGTGACTGCTGCAGTTTCGGTGGCTTTTGTTTCTTGTTGTTTTTCACCGCAACCTACTAGGCCAAGCGCAAGTGCAATACTTGCGGCGGTAATAGTTACTTTCTTCATAGTTATTCCGTTTGTTAGTTAGAATTTAATACCAACTCCATTAAATTCTTGAATATAGCAGGAATAAAAATAGCACTGCCTACACGCTTTTACTTAATGGAATGGGTATCAAGAGCGAACTCAGATAAAAGTACGCCATATGGGTATAATAAACCCCATTAAACAAACATTAAAATAGAATATGTAACAAAGTATTTTGAATGCGATGAGCAAACGAAATAGCCCTACCAATGACAAATAATTTGAATTTCAAAAAATTATTTTTTTCCGTGCAGAGCCAGACGCTCTAATTTTTCTTTTAGAGAAGGAGGTGCAGATGCAGCAATCGCATTTAAATAATCGGAGGTTTGAGTGCTCATTTTACGAGAATTACCCGTAGCTGCGCTTTGTGCTTGGCTTTTATTGCCAGTAGCGCTTAATCGCTGAGTAGCTTGCGGATTTGCAGTAATTTTTATTTGCCCAAGCTCAGCCATTCCTGCTGCTCTAAAGTGTGACTGCATATCCATTTTCAAATAATTAAGCTTAAGCGCGATAGAAGCCGATACAGCCTCAATCATTAACGTACCATCACGGTAGTTACTCACTCTGCACTTTTCGCTCAGCTTAGGTCCTAAAAACTCTTTTAATAGAGTTTGCTGCTTATCAAGTGCTTGGCTTTTACCTGCATAGGCCGACAAGCGGTTGTTAAGCCCCGCCATAATGTCGGTTAGCGGCTTTGGTGCATATCTATCTTTTGCCATTTAACACCCCATAAATTTAAATAAAGCATTGTTAAGCCAAGCACGTAAATGTTTGGCTTAACTGAGCGCTTTTATATTATACCAATTCGCCTAATTAAGTATTATTGCAAATTGCTATTAAGCGCCTGCTATTTGCATTTGCTCTATAAGTACTGAGCCAGTTTGAATACCGCCTCTGCGCTCAATATCGCCACCAATTGCACTAATGCCTTTAAACATATCTTTTAAATTTCCGGCAATAGTAATTTCACTTACAGGGTATTGTATCTGGCCGTTTTCGACCCAAAAACCAGCTGCTCCACGCGAGTAGTCACCCGTAACGGTGTTTACACCCTGGCCCATAAGCTCAGTAACTAATAAACCAGTACCCATGGTTTTTAATAAAGCCGATAAATCGTTATGAGTTTGTTCAACTAACCAGTTATGTATACCGCCAGCATGGCCTGTTGGCGTCATATTCATTTTACGTGCAGCGTAACTTGCTAATAAATAGGTTTGTAGCTCGCCACCTTGGATTATTTCACGATCAAGCGTTTTAACCCCTTCGCTATCAAAAGGCGATGATGCTAAACCTTTTAAAATATGTGGGCGCTCAGCTATATTTACACAGTTACTAAATACCTGTGTGCCAAGGCTGTCGAGTAAAAAACTCGACTTACGATAAAGTGCACCACCACCAATGGCCGATACTAAATGGCCAAACAGTGAATTAGCAATATCAGCTCTAAAAATAACAGGCACTTTCATAGTCCCTAGTTTTTGGCTGTTTAGTTTAGCGAGGGTTTCTGCAGCGGCTTCAAGCCCAACCGCAGCGGCATCATTTAAACCAGCTTGATCGCGCGCAACGGTGTAAGCAGAGTCGCGCTGCATATGCTCGCCTTCTTTACCTATTACCATAGTGCTAATGCTATGACGAGTCCGAGGAAAACCTGCAATTAAGCCATGGCTGTTGCCATATACACGTAAACCTTGGTGCGATGAAAAGCTGGCACCGTCTGAATTAACAATTCGCTCATCAGCATTTAATGCAGCTTGCTCTGCGGCATGACAAAGCTCAATACCTTGCTCTGGGCTTACATCCCACGGGTGGTATAAATCTAAATCTTTTGGTGAAAACTCGAGTAATTCTTTATCGGCAACGCCATTAAATGGGTCATCAGATGTAAATTTAGCTATGTCTATCGCTTTTTCTACAACGGTACGCAGTGTTTTTGGATTCAAATCGGCGGTAGACGCAGAGCCTTTATTATTACCAACATATACACTTATACCTAAACCACCGTCTTGGTTAAATTCAATGGTTTCCACTTCACCCATACGTGTACTAACCGATAAACCAGATGTGCTCGACATCGCAGCTTCTGCAGCTGTTGCACCCAACTTTTTTGCATGCTCAAGCACTTCGGCTACGGCATCTTTTACTTGAGAGATTTGAGAATAAATTGGATCGTGTTGTTGGCTTTTCATAAATTAAGTCCTGAGCCTTAAGGCAATATTGCACGCATTTTTTATAGTTAAATGCTAACACACTCACTGCACCACATCAGCTAATATTAATCACTAAAAGAATCGCGTATAATGGCAAAAGTTATTTTTATTTAAGAGCACCCCATGGCAAAGAAAAAAGGCAAGCCTGCTGAAATTGAAGAAGAAATTATATATGTATCAAGAACGGAGCTTAAGCGCGAAGCGCAAGAGTTTCATCAGTTAGGTTCTGAAATTGCCAAAATGGGTAAAAAACAGCGAGAGCGCCTACCATTAAATGACGATTTAAAAGAGGCCATGGTTGTTGCTGATAAAATTAGTAATAAAAGTGATGCTTACCGTCGTCACTTAAACTACATTGCAAAAACGCTTCGTACTGTAGAAAACATCGAAGAAATTAAAGCAATAATCGATGTAATGCTAAATAAAAATAACCAAGCTGAAGTATTGGTTAAAAAAATTGAGCAGCTTCGCGCAGACTTAATTGAGCAAGGTGATGATCTAATTAATGAAACCATTGAGCAGTTTCCTGAGCTAGACCGCCAACAGTTACGCCAGTTAGTTCGTAATGCGACCAAAGAAGCTAAAGCTGAAAAGCCTGGTAAAGGTTACAAAGAGTTATTTCAGTACCTTAAAGATGCTCATACAGTGACTTACTAGCGTTAAAAATAAAGTTAAAAAGGTGCTGCGGCACCTTTTTTTGTTGTAGATCAAAAACTCTGCTTACAAAGCTTTTTATAATTTGCACCTTATTAACATAAAGGTGCGCGTGATGATAGAACTTCCAAAATGGGATGATTCCCTAATAAACAAATATAATGTTTCTGGTCCTCGCTACACCTCTTACCCTACGGCACTTTCTCTTAGTGAAGGTTACAACCAGCAAGACTTGCTAAGCGCCATTGAGTCATCATCTAGCCGTTCACTATCTTTGTATATACATATTCCGTTTTGTAGCCAACTTTGTTATTACTGCGGCTGTAATAAAATTATTACTCGTCATCAATCAAAAGCAGATGTGTATCTAGATTACCTTGCTAAAGAGATTAAAGCCCAAGCTTCCCTATTTAAACACTACACCGTAGAGCAATTACATTTAGGTGGTGGAACTCCCACTTTTTTAAATACCAAGCAAATGACTCGCTTAGTGACTTTATTAGAGCAGCATTTTGATTTTACTCATACAACTGAGCGTGGAATAGAGATAGACCCACGCTCACTTAGCGACAACATGCTCGTTGATTTGCGTGTGCTAGGCTTTAACCGCGTATCGTTTGGTATTCAAGATTTTAATGATGAGGTGCAACTTGCTGTAAATCGCCCACAACAAGCCAGTAAAGTTAAGCAACTAATTACTCAAGCGCGCGAGCTTGGCTTTAAATCAATTAATGCAGATATGATTTATGGGCTTCCACTACAAACACCTCAAAGCTTTAAGCATACTATTGAGCAATTAATTGCGTTAAACCCTGACCGTGTATCGGTATTTAATTACGCTCATTTGCCAGAGCGCTTCGCTGCACAACGTAAAATTAAAGATGCAGATTTGCCTAGCGCGCATGACAAACTGACTATGTTCAAAAACACTCTTGAACAAATGACTCAAGCAGGATATCAATTTATTGGCATGGATCATTTTGCTCGCCCCGAAAACGAGCTAGCAACTGCACAAAACGAAGCTAAGCTACACCGTAACTTTCAGGGTTACACCACACATGGTAACTGTGATTTACTGGGCTTAGGTGTATCGTCTATTTCACAAATTGGCAATGCTATTTTGCAAAATCAAAAAGAGCTAAAGCAATATTATCATGCAACCGAAACACAAAGCGGCTGTGCGATTAATAAAGGGATGCATTTAAATACTGATGACATAATACGTGCTGATGCTATTAAACAGCTTATTTGCCAGTTTGAGCTTAATACAGAAGACTTTGCCAATAAGCATGGTATTGAATTTAATAGTTACTTTGCAGATGCTCTCACTGCACTTATACCGCTAATAGATGATGCCATGGTAACAATCAATGACAATACGATTAAAGTAACGCCGCGCGGCAATTTATTTATACGTATAATTTGCATGTGCTTCGATGCTCACTTACAAAAACAAATTAACGCAACGCGATTTTCCAGAGTAATTTAGCCTGAACTTTGGGTAATAAATACATCGACATAAAAAAAGCAGACCTAGGTCTGCTTTTTTACATTATCAATAGTACTTAATTAAACACTACTTTATCGCTGCCAGGAGCCGCTTTAAACTCTACAATAATTTTTGCGCAATCAGCTTTTATAGCGTCATTAAGCTTTTCTTCTGCGCGCCAACGAGCCGTGTCTTGTTTAAAAATCTCTTTTTTAGAGTATTTTTTACGAGCATCATGCGTTGGCATTTCTTTAACTACTTCGTACATTTCAAAAATGCCAGGGTACTGAGCAGTTAAATCACGCTCATCTTCAAATGCGTATTGAGACATAAGGACCCAAATACGCAAACACCCTTCTGAAAACTCACACTGCTCTTCGTTCATTGCACGAGCAATTAAATGAATGCTGTCGGCCAATTTAGCATTACGCTCTAAACGTGACTTTTTAAGCTTTTTTTGCTGCTCAGCTTGAGTTTTTGCAATTAGCTTTTTTTGTGCACTTAACTTATAAAGCAACTGACCCGCATAAAATGCTAAGCCAGCAATAATCGCAGCACCTACAAATAAGGCTATGATCAACGCTGTACTCATTATTTGCCCTTACTATTTGTCGTCTTCGTCTAGCCATTCATTGGCTAAATCGTCAGATAAGTATTGATCGAAGTCAGCGTTGCTTTCACTTGCAAAGTCATCTTCGAAATCATCTTCAAACTCGTCTTCATCCTCATCTTCAATACCAAGGATTTTACATAAGGCTTGATGGCGAGCAATACGGCTATTAAAGTACTTAGCATCTTTACCGGTTAGCATTTCACCTTTTTCATGGCGCTCGACTAATTTTAGTAAGCGCTCATCATTTTCAAGCGCTTCAAGCTCTTGTTCTGGTGTAATCTCAGGCTCAGTAACCTTTTTAAGTTCAACCGTAGGTTTTAAGTTACGTTTCATTTCAACTTTAGGTTCAGGTGCTGTAGCAATTAATGGCACTGCTTTTTTACTGCCTACACGCTTATCTTTGGGCGTGTAACCGCCTTTTTGGCTATCATTATCTAATAGCTCAGGAGCGTTACGAGAACCAGGCTTAGCACCTTTGGTTTTTTTTACTCGCTGCTCTTTCAATGCGCGCATTTCTTTAAGTTTGTCTTGGCTTAGACGAACAGGTCCATTTGATGGGCTTTTGCGTGACTTTTTAGTTCTACTCATATCTTGATCATCTCACTTAAGAGGTTTTGAGCGAGGCGCAACTTAATGGGCATCGCAGTGCTGGCCTAGCCAGAAGAATTCAGTTTGCGCTATAGAGGTTGGGTTACTCATTAAAAAGCGCCTTAGCTAATAATCGCTAATTTTAAACGGTGGGTATTGTAACAGGACAAATAAAAAGGCGGTAGAGAAAACATCTCTACCGCCTGCTAATCTGAGCGCCATTATCTGGACACTTCTCCCTTCGACTTTTTTTAGTCTTTATTATTTTTATTATTATCGGTCCGTTTTGTTATTATTAATACCTTCCCTGTAACATTCCCTTTTGTTTTTATTATTAAACTTCCATGAGTTTTTTATTATTCTCGGTCGTCCTGACTCTTTTTTATTATTTCCTTTAGTAGCAACATCTTGTGCTATGTAGTCGTGTCGCGCCATTTTCCTTTAGCATAATCCATTTTGTTATTGTTGTTTTGCGACAGTGGTTAATTTACTCGTTAATAATTTTGTTACAACTGGTTTATATAACTTTTATTATAATGATTACATTAACATGAGGTGAAGTATTTATTTTTCAATTAGTTAACTTGAAACAAAAATTTAAAAGAGGACTTTTCTTACAACTTAATATGGTCAATGTCTCACATAGGCAAAGGGTTATATCGGTAAATTAACATACAAAAAAAGCAGCCTAAGCTGCTTTTTTCAACACATTACAGTCTATTATCTAGTGACGGCTAGATAAATACGACTTTAGTGTAAACCACCTAAGTACTGAGAAAGCACTTCAATGTCTTTATCTGTTAATTTCTTAGCTATATCGCCCATCATGCCGTTTAGGTCATTACTACGCGTGCCATCGCGGAATTTTTCAAGTTGAGACTTGATGTATTCTGGATGTTGGAAAGAAATTTTTGGAAACTTAGCTAGTGATGAACCGTTACCACGAGGGCCATGACATGCTGCACATGATGGAATTCCACGTTCTGCATCGCCCGCTTTGAAAAGCATTTTACCAACTTCAACCACATCTTTAGGTGTTGAACCTTCAGACATATTCAATGAAGAGAAATAGGCAGCTAAATCTTTCATGTCTTGCTCGCTAAGTGGCATCGCCATAGCGCTCATAACCGGATCCATACGACCTTCTTTACCGCCAGAAGTCATACCTAATTTTAAATCCTGAAGTTGCTTAAGGATATAATCTGGATGTTGACCTGCAAGCTTAGGGTAGATATTAACCGGCGCATTACCATCTGGGCCGTGACAAGCCGCACACGTTGCTGATTTTTCTTTACCTGCGTTTACATCGCCATCGAATGCTGTTGCGTTGCTTGCTGACAACGCACCAAGCAATATTGTTAAAGATAGTGCTATTTTTTTCATGGTGAATTCTCTGTTTCCGACCCTGTATCATCTACAATATAGATAGTTGTAATACATGTATTCTACACGATAAAAAATTCTCTGGCACGTTTTCTACTCATATTAAGCTTATAAATTATAGGGTTTTGACCTAGATTAAGCTTTAAGTGTCTTTTAATGTGCCATTTGTGCTGCTTTAAGGTGTTTAAATACGCTTTTTAATACATCCTTTATAGTATAAAATACGCGCCCTGAGTGAATTTAGTTTACTCAACATGACCATTTTTAAGTTTTAGGAGAGCCTGTGCTCAAATCTCGTATCAAATATAATACTGCGTCTTTCGTAACAAGCGCTCCAGACATTACTAAATTACCTGCTGATACGGGAATTGAAGTCGCGTTTGCTGGTCGCTCTAATGCAGGTAAATCAAGTGCACTTAATGCGCTTACAGACCAAAAGCTAGCTCGTACAAGTAAAACACCAGGGCGTACTCAGCTAATCAATACCTTTGAACTTGCCAATGTTGACAACATGCGCTTAATCGATTTACCTGGGTATGGTTTTGCTAAAGTACCAATTGAAATGAAAAAGAAATGGCAAAAGTCGTTAGGTGAATACCTGCAAAAACGCCAAAGCCTAAAGGGTATCGTGGTATTAATGGATATTCGCCATCCGTTAAAAGACTTAGATAAAGATTTAATTAACTGGGCTATAGGTAGCGAAATACCAGTACTTGCCCTTTTAACAAAAGCAGACAAGCTTAAGCAAGGTGCGCGTAAGGCACAGGTATTACAAGTACGTCGTGAATTAAGCGAGCTTGATGGTGACATTACTGTACATGCATTTTCATCGCTTAAAGGCACAGGCTTACCTGAAGTTGCTAAAAAGCTAGATGAATGGTACTTAGGTCCCGTTGTAGCAATTCCACCACAAGACAAACAAAGCAAAGAAACAGACCCTAACGCTTAATTGCTAAGAAAGATAAAACTTTTCTTCTGCTGATTTTATATAATAGCCGCGCTCATCTTCTGCGGCTATTTCAGCCCACTGGTAAAACACACTTCTATTTATACGTGCACAGCAACCATACGGTAGCTGTAAATAGGGCACGGCTATACCTTTATAGTTTTGTATAGTTAATGGCTGTTCAGCACTTATGAGCCATTGCCTAGCAATATTATCTACACAACACAAAACCTTTCCTTGTGCTGTATTTTCAAAACGCCAGTCCACAATTATAAATGGCGCATCTTGCACCTCTATCGCTATTTTTTCGACTGGGGTTTTTAAGTAAAACTGCGTACCTTCTTTACATAAAACACTGGCGAATAGCTTCACCATAGCAATGCGAGTTATCTCACTGCCATCGTAAAACCATTGCCCTTGCTCATCAATAACAATTGGCAGCTCACCACAATGAGTTGGCTGCCAGCTGTCAAACGGTTTGCTTGGCTCGCTTAATTGTTTACTAAGCTGTGCAAGTGAGATCACTGCTTTTTAAGTGTTAGTGCAAATGTAACGGGTACAGCTGTCGCTATTGACGGTAACCCCGCTAATTTTTGTAGCTGTTTAACACCTTCCGTTACGCCAAAATCATCACTATTAATAATAATCGGTGTGAAAGATGACACGCTTAAGTCACCGTTTTGTAAGCTAGTTACTAACACATCTATTTTGAATGGCTTTTTATTTCCATGAAAATCAAGTTCAGCATCAATACCTTTAAGCACATGCTGGCCTGGCTTTTTAACACGACTAAGTTCTTTAGCTAAATCAGCACTTAAAACAGCATTTGGAAATTTACTCGCTTCAAATAATAGTTTAGCTAAACGCTCATTACGGATTGGGATAAGCGTTTCTGCAGAGCTTAAGTCGACATTTACACTAAACTTACCGCTATCTGTAAGCATGCCCTCGAGGTTGGTAAAGTGATGGGCCTCTGCAACTGAATCTTTTTTAATTGATACAAAGCTCAATTGGCTTTTATCATTAACAAGCTGCCAATCAGCCTGAGCAACATTAGAAATGACTAAACTTGATAAAGAAAAACCTGCAATAGCTAATGCTTTAAACATAACGCACTCCTTAGTAATAAAATGAAAATAATAGGAATCAAAAATAATAGCACTTTGATGGTATCACCTGCGATGTACCCAAACCACCTCAAAGTAACGAATGGATAACGCGATGAGCAAAATTAATAAAGCTGAGTTTTTAGGAGCAGAATAAAAAACGGCCCACCAAAAATATGGCAGGCCGGTATAGCAAACTGGGGAGAAGCTATCAATTTGTTGCACCCTTTCAGATGCATCATCAACAGGATGTCCTACAGGATGAGGACGGGCGGGACTTTAACAAAAGAGCGCATAAAAATACAATGATATTCCTCAAAAACAGTTCGAATTGACGAACATATAACTATTTAATACAAATAGTTGCTTAAATTAACCTACTTTTAACTAAACCTTGTTCACAGCAAAAACCTAAAGCATTATTGCGCTAGTTTTTTACAGTCATAAAAAAAGCGCCTAGTGGCGCTTTAAAGTAAATAAATAATTAAGTATTAGTGAGCTTGTTCCCAGTTTTCACCTTCATCGGCTTCTACTATTAAAGGCACATCAAGTGTGGCCGCTTGTGACATGAGTTCACAAATTTTTTTTGTGTACGCTTGTGCACAATCCGTTTTAATCTCAAATACCAGTTCATCGTGAACTTGCATAAGTAACTTAATCGTATTTGGTGCCTGCTCGCTTACCCAGCTATGTACACTTAACATTGCTTTTTTAATAATGTCTGCCGCTGTGCCTTGCATTGGTGCATTAATTGCTGCACGTTCAGCACCTTTGCGTCGAGCGCCATTGCGCGCATTGATTTCTGGTAAATGCAGGCGACGACCAAAAATAGTTTCAACATACCCATTTTCAGCGGCTTTTTCGCGGGTTGTTTCCATGTATTCAAGTACACCAGGGAAACGCTCAAAGTACTTATCAATATAGTGCTGCGCTTCGTGGCGTGGCACATCAAGCTGACGCGCTAAACCAAAGGCTGACATTCCATAAATTAAACCAAAGTTTACTGCTTTAGCTTTACGGCGCATATCTGTGGTTACATCATCAAGCTCAACACCAAACACTTCAGCAGCAGTTGCACTGTGAACATCTAAACCGTTTGCAAAGGCATTAAGTAGGCCTTTATCTTGCGATAAGTGCGCCATAATACGCAGTTCAATTTGGCTGTAATCGGCAGCCACTATTTTATAGCCTTCTGCGGCTATAAAGGCTTCACGAATACGGCGTCCCTCTTCAGAGCGAATTGGTATATTTTGTAAGTTAGGATCGGTTGAACTTAAACGCCCTGTTGCTGTAACCGCTTGATGATAAGACGTATGCACACGTTGCGTTTTCTCATTGACCATTAACGGTAATTTGTCGGTATACGTTGATTTAAGCTTAGATAATCCACGATGTTCAATAATTACTTTTGGTAATGGATAATCATGGGCAAGCTCTTGCAGTACCTCTTCAGCCGTTGAAGGCGCACCTTTAGGCGTTTTTTTAATAACTGGCAGCTCAAGCTTTTCAAATAATAGAACTTGTAATTGTTTGGGTGAGCTTAAGTTAAATGGTTCGCCTGCTATTTCATATGCTTCTTTTTCAAGTTCAAGTAAACGTTCACCTAAGCGCTGGCTGTGCGCTGCAAGCATATTGCTATCAATTGCTACACCTGTGCGTTCAATATCCGAAATAACATTTACCAAAGGCATTTCTATTTCTTCAAATACCGATTTTAGCTTTTCATCTGCCTCTAGTTTAGGCCACAGCACTTCGTGTAAACGCAGAGTTATATCCGCATCTTCAGCAGCATAAGGTGCGGCTTTTTCAAGCTCAATTTGGTTAAAGGTAAGCTGCTTTTTACCTTTGCCAGCAATATCTTCAAAGCTAATATTTTTATGGCCTAGGTATTTAAGTGCTAATGAATCCATGTCATGGCGTGTGCCTACGCTATTAAATACGTACGACTCAAGCATAGTGTCAAACTTAATACCGTTAAGTTCATAACCGGCATTAGCCAGCACACTTTTATCGTACTTAAGATTTTGTCCTACTTTGGCTTTATTTGCATCAGCTAAAATTGGCCCAAGTTTTTGCATTACAAACTCAAGGCTTAATTGCTCAGGTGCTCCTGGGTAGTCGTGCGCAACAGGTAAGTAAGCTGCTTCACCCGCTTTTACTGAAAAGCTCATACCGACTAACTGCGCTTGCATATAATCAAGGCTGGTTGTTTCGGTATCAAACGCAAATAATTCAGCACTGTTTAACTGCTCAATAAGCGTATCAAATTGTGATTCGGTTAAAATAGTTTCGTAATGTGCATCTTCTACTTTTGGCAGCTCATTTGCCTCAGTAGGCACATCTATATGTGTATCTGCGGTTTTAGGATCATCCAATAATTCAGCTAACCAACGACGAAATTCGCATTCACCATATAATGCAATTAACTCATCTTTATTTGGCTCTTGAAGCTTAAAGGTATCAAGATCAGATTCAACCTCAACATCACATTTTATTGTTGCAAGCTCATAACTTAAAGGCAGGTGATCAAGCGCCGTTGCTAACTTTTCACCAATTTTACCTTTAATATCGCCAGCGTTATCCATTACACCTTGAAGCGATCCGTATTTTTGAAGCCACTTAACAGCTGTTTTAGGACCGCACCCTTCAACACCCGGTATGTTATCAACCTTGTCACCCATCAATGCTAAATAATCGATAATCAGCTCTGGACCTACACCGAATTTTTCTACTACGGTTTGTGGGTCTGAAATACTGTCGGTCATGGTATTAATAAGTGTTACATGCTCATTTACAAGCTGAGCCATGTCTTTATCACCCGTTGAAACGAGGACATGACGTTTTTGCTCTGATGCAATGCGTGCAAAGGTCCCAATTACATCATCGGCTTCTACACCTTCAATGCTAATAAGCGGAAAACCCATTGCTTTAATAATGCTGTGTATTGGTGCTATTTGTGTGCGTAAGTCGTCCGGCATAGGCGGGCGGTTAGCTTTATACTCGCTATACATATCATTACGAAAGGTTTTACCTTTGGCATCAAACACCACTACCATGTGCGACGGATCATATTGCCTGATCAGGCTTTTAAGCATATTGATCACACCATAAATAGCCCCAGTAGCCTCACCTTTTGAATTAGTTAAATGCGGCGGAGAATGATAAGCACGAAATAAATATGAAGAGCCATCAACTAAAATAAGCGGGTTTTCGGGGATCTGAGCCATGGTGAATTTGGATCCTAAATACAAAAAATTAAGGTAATTGTAAGCATGCCATAAGGCAGTAAATAAAACGACAGTGAATTATTATCCATCGTGGTATAAAAATTAGAGCAAGCTGTGGATAAGTATGTAGATAACAGCCACAGGCTATTCTTCCGAAGCAATATAAAACGCTTAGAAAATACTTTAACTGCTTGTTTTTGTTTAAAAAAGATAATACGAGGTTCTTTTTTTATTATTTTAAACCAATGTGGAAAAAGGTTTTCTAACTGTTACATCCGCTGTTAGTCACTTTGATTATTTGTATCCATTTAAATAACCGGAGGAGTATTCTAGCATAATGGATCAAAGATCATAGCGATCCTTTATAATTTTTTTAGAGGCGAAGTGATCGCAAATGGCATAAACCGCAAAATAACTTGCTCAGCGAATGCTTTTTATACTAAAAATTTATTTTAACGAGAAATTTTGAGCATGTTAGACTTCACCCAATCGACTTATGAAAATGATTTTAGGAGCACAAAAGCATGAAAAAAATAGCCGTAATTTTAGCAGGGTCTGGTGTTTTTGATGGTAGTGAAATTAATGAAGCTGTACTTAGCTTATTACATATAGCTAAAAATGATGCTAGCTATCAGTGTTTTGCACCAGATATAGCGCAGCATCACACTATAAATCATATCACGGGTGAAGAAATGCCTGAAACGCGTAATGTGCTTGTTGAAGCCGCACGAATTGCTAGAGGCGACATTAAATCGCTGAAAGAATTAGACGTACAACAATTTGACGCGCTCATTGTTCCTGGTGGTTTTGGTGCAGCAAAAAACTTATGTGACTTTGCTCTTAATGGTACAAATGCAACTATCAACGCTGGGGTACTTGAAGTGGGTAAAGCATTTGCAAAAGCTAAAAAGCCAGCAGGTTATATGTGTATAGCTCCGGCTTTGATCCCCTTTATTTATGATGATGCTTCACTTACTATCGGCACTGATGAAGATACAGCAAACGCATTAACATCGCTCGGCGCTAAGCACGTAGACTGTGCGGTTGACGATATTGTAATTGATCAACCAAACAAATTAGTAACCACCCCTGCATATATGCTTGCACAATCGCTTGTTGAAGCCGATGCAGGGATCGAAAAACTTGTACGCAGCGTATTATCTATGAGCTAACTTAAAATGACTTTGCTTGTAATGTAGCAAATTAACTTTATTTGTTTACTTTACAAAATAACGTTAATTTTTAAATTTTATTGCGTTAACGCAAAAATTAGTCAGTTTTATTAATAAAATAGCCTCTTAGCGTTTTATAAATTGCTTCAGAGAGTTATAATCGGTTTAATTTCCGTCATCTATAATCGTGATTGATCACGTTCAAATCGAAGTGAGCAAGGCAAAATGAAAAAACTAACAGCTGCAGCATTAGTAATGCTAGCAACCACCGCATACGCACAGCCATATGATAATTCTATGACTGAAGATGCAATAAAAAAACGTCTCGCGCCGGTTGGTGCTGTATACCTTGAAGGCGACAAAGCGGCTGTTGCTGCTGAGCCTACAGGCCCACGTTCAGGTGAGCAGGTTTACCAAGGTGCTTGTTTTGCATGTCATGGTACTGGTGCATTAGGCGCGCCTAAATCAGCTGATGACTGGGCACCGCGTATAGCCAAAGGTAAAGATACTTTACTTGAGCACGCACTAAATGGTTTTAATGCAATGCCGCCTAAAGGGACTTGTATGGATTGTTCTGATGACGAGATTAGCGCTGCTATCGATTTCATGACATCTAAGTAAATACTATTTAGTAATGTAAGAAGGCTTACCTTAGGTAGGCCTTTTTTAATGCCTTTTTAACGCTTTTAGCCACATTTTTACCACAATACTTACTTGACCTGTCCCCTTAAAAGTGAAATTATAAGAACAATAACTATACAATAAAAAATCGCCGGTCAACGTCATTGGAAGATAAACTCACTGTACCGAGTAAGTTAGCGTATCAAAATAAAAAGCTCAAAGCGCTATTAGAAAAGTACAAGCAATCTCACCATCTACAAAGTGCCCTGATACAATTATCAGAGCAAGCGAGCACTGTTGCCGAGTTAACCCTACTTTACCCTGCCATCCACGATATATTGCAAAAATACTTACCGAGCAAAAGCTTTTATGTGGTGCTTTCCAATTCGTATAACAATTCATTGGAACTCTCTTATTTTTCAGATGAAAAAGACGGGATTGCTGTTCCGCTAAACCAATCTAATAGTTTTGATGAAGGGGCTACGGGTTATGTATTTAAGCAAGGTAAAACAACCTACTTTACTAAAAAGCAAATGCAGCAAGCTGCAGCTAATGGCTTGTTTAAAGCATTAGGAACACCTGCAGAGCATTGGGTAGGCGTACCTGTTTACCAAGAAAAAAATATTATAGGTGTACTCGCGGCACAAAGTTACGATACCCAGCAAGGGTATAGCTGTGAGCAAATACAGCTATTAGAAGTAATGTCACTTTATTTGGCAACGGCAATTGAGCGGGTAAAAAAACGTGAGTTACTTGAGTCAGAAGTAAAAATTCGTACCCGTGCACTTACGCAAAGTAATGACGCGCTGAATATTGAAGTGGAGCAACGAAGACACGCACTGCAAAGACAACAAATATTATTTAAAATTTCTGAGCTTGCCACACAAGCAAAAAATATTGATGATGCCTATCTTCAAATACATCAGATAATAAAAACCATTACTTATGCCGACAATTTATATATTGCGCTATATAACAAAGATAGTGGATGGATAGACTTTCCCTATTACGCTGATGAATTTAGAGAGATAGCAAAGCCACGGCGTTTTGCTAAAGGTTATAGTGAGTTAGTAATTAGTACTGAGCAAACACAACTCATACACCCTTGTAGAGCTAGGGAGCTATTAAAAAGCGGCGTTGTACAACGCTCAACCCCTGTCCCTTTAGAGCAAAAAGCAACGAGTTGGCTTGGTGCTCCTCTCAAAACATCGCAAGGTGTAATGGGCTTAATTGTTTGCCAAGCGTATAATAACAAACATATTTTTAGTCAAGACGACAGTGAACTAATTACCTTTGTATCGCACCAAATTGCAGCTGTTTTACAAACTAAGCTAGCTAATCAAGCTATTGAAAAAAGTCACCAAGAGCTTGAGTTTAGAGTTAGTGAAAAAACAAAAGAGCTTCAACAAACAAATCTGCATTTGCAAATGCAAATAGATGAGCGAAAAAAAATTGAACAGCAACTTTATCACGATGCTCATCACGACTCATTAACTGGCTTACCCAACCGTAGCTTATTTTTAACACAGCTAGAAAAAACACTACAAAATTATCAGCGCTTTCCAGAGCATCATTTTGCTGTACTGTTTATTGATTTAGATAAATTTAAAGATATAAACGATCAGCTAGGGCATCAAGCTGGCGATCAGTTTTTAATAAGCGTGGGTGATTTGTTTGCTCATTGTATACGTGAGCATGATTTACTTGCACGTTTAGGTGGCGATGAATTTGTTATTTTATTAACTCATCTAACTGAACCACAACAAGCAGAAGATGTTGCGAATCGTATTATTGAGATAATGAAAAAACCATTTTGCAGTAAAGGCACGTGTATTAAAAGTGGTGCTAGTATTGGTATTACGTTTTCACAACCACAATATACTCATACAGATGAAATTATACGTGATGCGGATGCAGCGATGTATTATGCTAAAAATTCAGGTCGAGACCGCTACGAGCTCTATCATCCATTATTAACGCAATCAATTCCTACACAAGAATCACAAACACTTCATCATCTAGACCTGCTCCCAATGCATTTTAAAAGCAGCGAAATTATTACACTTAATGAACAATTTCAATCAGAGTCTTTATTTGAAGCCTTTGGCGAACACCCTGTTTTAGGTTGCACTAGTTTTGATATTTTGAAAAAGTTTGCAACGGATAAAGATCAGCACGTACAAGTTGAATTAGAATTATTGCAACAAGCGTATTCGCAAGCCATTAGTGCGGAGATCGCAATGGCACTTGTACCCTGTTCAACTATTTTGCTTGAACAGCTGGAGTTTATTGTTTTTACCGAGGTATTGAATAAACAACAAGGGCAAAGTCAGCTTTGCTTATTATTTGATGAGCAAGAAATTCGCCATGCCAGTGCTATGCAAATAGATAACCTCAAAAAGTTACCTCAGTTAGGGTTTTCTATTGGGCTTAATAACTTTGCCAAAGATGGGTGCGAGCTAAACTTACTAACTGAAATAGACTTTGATTATTTACTGCTTAGCTCAACATTTAGCAAACGTGTTTTACAACAAGATAGCGTTGATTTACAGCTACAAGGGGTGCTTGCAATTACCCAGCTTAAGAATATGAAAGTGATTGCAAAAGGCCCGTCCATACTTAATTTTAGAGCCCTATTAGATAAGCACGGATTAGCTTTTTTTGTAGGTAAGCAGCACACGCTCACACACACACAAAACATATCTGCGGTGTCTTAGTCACAGCTAAGTTAAGCTACTCTGGCTTTTTAAGCATAGCCCGTAAATTTGCAACACGAGCTTGGCCTTTTTCCATTCGCTCAGCTTGAGTGTTGGGCGCTTTTTTATTCTCAAACGCCAAATCGTCTTGCGGTAACTCTTGTACAAACCGGCTTAGCTCCGTTTGCGATGTTTCTCCAAACTGACGACGTATTTTTGCATACGTTAGTGTCAACTCTTGTTGGGCACGGGTAATACCTACATAAGCCAAGCGGCGCTCTTCATCAACGTTGTCTTCATCAATACTTACTTGGTGAGGTAAAAGCCCCTCTTCCATACCAACCATAAACACATACGGGTACTCTAAGCCTTTTGATGCATGCAGAGTAAGTAGTTGCACTGCATCTGACTCGTCTTCTTCCTCGTTGCGCTCAAGCATATCGCGAAGGGTTAGTTTACTTACAACTTCAGCGAGCGTCATCGGCTCATTATCAGCATCGCCTGTGAGCATATCGGTGATCCATCGATACAATTCAGAAACGTTTTTCATCCGCATTTCAGCCGCTTTTGCGCTCGGTGATGACTCATACAAGTACGCTTCGTAGTTTATGTTACGAACTAAATCTTTAACGGCTTCGAGTGTATCGCTGCGCACTGCATTATCAGATAACTCCACTACCCAGCGAGCAAACCCCGAAAGCGCATTTAAGCCACGGCCTTTAAGTCTGTAGCCTAAGTCGTTATCAAAACAGGTGGCAAATAAACTTTGGTGCTTTTCGTTTGCAAGCGTTCCTAACTTTTCAAGGGTGACTGTACCTATTTCACGACGCGGTGTATTAACAATACGTAAAAAGGCGTTATCGTCATCCTGATTAACGAGTAAGCGTAGATACGCCATAATATCTTTAATTTCTGAGCGAGAGAAAAACGACATTCCACCGCTTATTTTATAGGGTATTCGGTTGCTCATTAATGATTTTTCAAAACCACGAGCCTGATGATTCCCGCGATACAAAATAGCGTAATCTTTATAACTCGTTCGCTTCATAAACTTATGAGATATGATCTCTGCAACCACACGCTCCGACTCGTGCTCTTCATCACGACAACCAATTACTTTAATGGGTTCGCCGTAACCTAACTCACTAAATAATTTCTTTTCAATATCGTGCGGGTTATTTGCAATCAGTATATTTGCCGATTTAAGAATCCGTTGTGCACTACGGTAGTTTTGCTCAAGCTTTATTAGCCTAAGGCCTGGGTAGTCTTTACTTAAAAGAATTAAGTTTTGCGGCCTTGCACCACGCCATGAGTAAATAGATTGGTCATCATCACCTACCACAGTAAAACGTGCGCGCTCGCCAACAAGTAGCTTAACAAGCTGATATTGACTGGTATTGGTATCTTGATACTCATCCACTAGCAAGTACTTAAAGCGCTGTTGCCATCGCTCTCGAGAAGTCTCGTTATTAGTAAGTAACAACGTTGGGATCATAATAAGATCATCAAAATCTAATGCGTTATAGGCGCGTAGCTGAATTTGATAACGCGCATATAGCTGCGCAAATAAAGACTGCTGTGCATCACGTGCCTCACGCACTGCTTGCTCTGGTAAAACGAGTTCATTTTTCCAATTGCCTATTTGCATTTTTAATAGCTTGAGTAAGTCTTTATCGTTTTTTAATTCGTCTTCTGTTAAATCGTTTAAAAGCTGGTTTGTGTCTTGATCATCAAATAACGAAAAGCCCTCTTTAAAGCCTAACGTTTTTAACTCTTTTTTTATTATTTCAAGGCCTAAGGTATGAAACGTTGATACCCATAATCCTTTTGCCTCTTGCTTACTAAGCGTTTGTAATACGCGCTCACGCATCTCTTTAGCGGCTTTATTTGTAAACGTTACAGCTGCAATATTTCGCGCTTTGTATTCACATTGTTGTACCAAGTAAGCAATTTTATTTGTTATAACACGAGTTTT
Source organism: Pseudoalteromonas sp. MMG006 (assembly GCF_018101025.1). NCBI lineage: Bacteria > Pseudomonadati > Pseudomonadota > Gammaproteobacteria > Alteromonadales > Pseudoalteromonadaceae > Pseudoalteromonas > Pseudoalteromonas sp. MMG006. The sequence goes on along the minus strand of NZ_JAGJEJ010000008.1, from coordinate 18,996 downwards.
ACCAGAGCCTGCGCCAGCTAACACTAAGCATGGACCACTAATATATTTTACTGCTTCATCTTGTTTAGGATTGAGTTTCATAACGACCAAAGAGATTTAAAAGACGCGCAATTTTAACGTAACCACCACAGCAGGCAAAGCAATTGCCTTAATTAATTCGATAAAGATGATCATGTGTTAAATACAGTGGGTATAAGGTAATATGAGTTATTATCATTTTAGGCAAGGCCGAAGGGACAATTATGATCAACCCAGCAAAACTTGAAGAAATTGCAAAGCAAATCACGAGCAATATGCCACAAGGTGTAAAAAATTTAGCGGACACACTTGAAGGTAAAACTAAGCAAGTTTTACAAAATAAGCTTGCTGAAATGGACTTTGTAAGCCGTGAAGAATTTGATGTGCAAAGCCAAGTGCTAATTCGTACTCGCGAGAAATTAACTGAATTAGAAGCAAAAGTTGCCCTACTTGAGCAGCAGATAAGTGCTAAAACAGACGCTGAATAATCAATACCAACCTGCATAAATCTTTGATCAATTTAACGAATTAAATTGCACTATAACGTCGTTAAAAATTTTTTATTTAGAACAAATAGATACAAAAATTTTTGCCTAGTTCTAGCGTAATTTTCTTAACGTTAAATAAACCTCATATATAAGCAGATTGGTATAAGCGTAAAAATACACAAGGCAGCTTAGGCTGCCTTTTGTATTTTTAGCTTTATTTAAATAACTCATCGAGCACGTAATACGATAACGCAGCTTGCTGCTCAATGCTCACCGTATACATTTTTTTCGCAACTTGCTTGCCCGTAATTGGCTTATACCGCTTTAAAAAAGGCAGCATTGTAATAACCGGGAAAAGATAACTCCCTATTTTTTCGGCCACTCTTAATTGTTTACGCTCACCGAGTAACAAAGAAGGCTGAAAAATACTGCACTTAGCAAAATTAAGCTGCTTAACGTGAAGTTCAAGCGCCCCTTTCATTTTTAAGTACGCGCTGCGGCTGTGTGCATTAGCCCCGCTTGAAGAAACTAAGCAGTAATGGGGAATATTGTTATTTGCAGCTAATTGCGCCGCTATAAATTGATAATCAAAATCGACTTTACGCTGCTCAGCTACTGAGCCCGCTTGCTTAAGTGTGGTACCTAAGCAAGAGAAAAAAACATCGCCTTTAATTAGCTCTGAGTGTTGAGTCAGCTTATCAAAATCAATCACATGATTTACTAATTTAACATGCGAGATGGCTAAATCACGACGGCTTAAAGTCACTACCTTTGAGTAATCTTTACTACTGAGTAGCTTATGCAGTAGCTCATTGCCCACTAAGCCTGTGGCACCTATTAAAACCGCCGTTTTAGCCATGCGCTTAGTTACTCACAACCCGCTTTTTGAAAAACGTGTTGTATCGCTCTTTTATAACTTTCCGTTTCTTCCTCGGCGCAGGTAACAACCGCTTCTAAGTCATGCAAATGACCATTTTCAAGCCCGTAAACCCAACCATGAACCGTTAAATCTTGGCCCTTTTCCCATGCGTCTTGCACTATGTTAGTTCTACACACATTACGTACTTGCTCTATTACATTGAGCTCGATAAGACGGCTCAAACGCTGTTTCTCATCCATAGTATTAAGGTGCTCAAGGTGCTTTTCTTTTACATCTCCAACGTGGCGTAACCAGTTATCAATAAAGCCAAACTTAGCATTGTCCAATACAGCTTGTACGCCACCACAACCGTAATGACCTACTACCATAATATGTTTTACTTTTAGCACTTCTACCGCGTATTGCATTACTGACAAACAGTTGTGATCGGTGTGCACTACAACGTTTGCTACATTGCGGTGTACAAATAACTCACCAGGTAATAAATCAACTATTTGATTGGCTGGAACGCGAGAATCTGAGCAACCAATCCATAGATACTCTGGATTTTGCTGCATTGATAAAATTTTGAAAAACTCAGGGTTTGCTTCACTCGTGCGTTTAGCCCAGCGTTTGTTATTTTCGAATAAATTTTTTAGCTTTCTCATTGCGTCTCTTATTAAGTCGAGGACAGGGAATTTAATTTATATTGGCAAGGATCAGTATATTACGAGGCGTTAACTGCTTTTCGCAAAACGTGTTAATGTTTACTTGATAACCTTGCTGCTGCAAATATAAAGCACGATCGAGCACAAGCCAAACTTCTATTGCCCTTCTGAATACATGTCGAACCAGTTCAATTCGGTCAGTGACTGTTTTTCTCTTCTGGCCAACACTTAAAAATAACTCATAATCAATATCTTGAGGTAAGGTTAATGCTTTCTTTTCAGCAGCCCATGAACAAAATGATTTAAATGAATCTGAAAATATTGCCTTATTAACCGATGGGACACTTACATAAGACTGCTCATTCGTTATCGACTTTCTAAGCGCATCAAAGCCGAGTCGCCATTCAAGCTCCGTTTTACGCACTTTATCTAATCGAGATGGAGCGGTAACCGTTTCTTGTAAAGCTAACTTTAAATCTCGATGAGTTAAATTAAGCTTACTTTGCTTTGCAGTTTCACTCATTGCTTGATAGTTATTTGGCGTATACAAATGATAGCAACAGGGGGAGAAGCTAATTTGCTTGGCTTTAGCAAAGCATGCTTTTTGCATAAATACTTGATGTAGTGCCCCACATGCATGCAGTGCAACAGCGTGAGTGTCTTCGTTAAAAAAAGACTGAGTGTCGTCACTAAGCACATCGGCTTGGCTAAAGTGCATTGGTAAGCCTTGCTGCTGAGCACTTTTTTGTCCTTGCTCACATAAATTAGCCTGAAGCTCAATACTGTGCACACTACTTGCGCCATTAAAAGCAAGCATTCTGCCTAAGTGCCCTTTACCTGCACACCACTCTAAAACAGGTTGGGTAGTATTAGGTAATGCCGATACAAAGTCTTGTAGCTGCTCAAACTTGCGCCCTTTTATACCGGTACTAATCCAAAATGGGTATTCACTGCGAGATACATCAATTTGCGGGATTTCGCACAGGGTTTCGAGGTCATTTACGTTATTTATATATGGAGTAAAAAATTCATACAACCGCGCTTGATCGCAATCAAGCTCAGCGACTTGTTGATCAGTTAAGCTATTAAGTAAGGTCGTTAACTCAGGCCACGGGAGGCTCTCAAAATCAAATGCGGTACATTGCCAATAGTGGCGAGTACTCATTAAAAATGCATCTAGAGCAAAAAATCGTTCAACTAACGTCATAACAACTTAAACTAAAATAAAGACGATTTATTATACCAGTTAAGTGCTTTTACACGTCTACTTTTTACTAAAAATAAGCCGTAAGTACAGCGGAATAGAAATTATGCTCACCAGTATTGCAGCAATTAACATCCACGATAACTGCATGGTTTCTGGCTCTTCGTAGTTATAAATAAAGCCAGCTTTTACTTCATCAAACTCATTTTTCCCAATGCCATATAAGTCAGCTATAAGCCGCCATTTTGCCATCGACATATTACCTAAATTCGTTGTTGGCGGTACAATATACTCCCGCAAAACCTCTGCCTCGTACGCTAATTGATGAAAGTTTTTATGTGTAGCGTATTTTAACTGCGTAACAGCAATAGCCTCATCCATGTTCATAATGGCATAACGCCACCCTTTCAAACTTGCTTGATAAAAGTTCTCTACTGTTTGAGGATGCTTTTTAAGCATATATTCGTTAGTAAATAAAATATCACTATAAACGTCCATTCCATATCTTTGCGGACACACAAGTCTGTGGGCTATGCCTTGCTGCGTCATGTTATAAGGCTCATTCGTCACATAAACCTGCATGGCATCAAGCTTGTTTTCTATCCATGCTTGCGTCGGATTTTTACCACCATAGACTTCGAGTTTATCGACATCGATTCCGCTGCGTTTAAGCATGACTAAAAGCTCAGTTCCATCTATTCTACTTACCTCAGTAATACGCTTATTAACAAAATCCCGAGGGTGAAAAATGTCAGACGTATCTCTAACCATCCAACAATAAGGAGAAAATTGTAAAATTGCAGCCATTGCAACAAAAGGTTGCCCCATAACTTTTTGTTGTAAAATACCTGAATGCGCAACGCCAAATTGGGCGTTATTAGAAGCCACCGGAGAGAAAGTATCGGGCATTGAAGGGTTAGCTGGCTTAATTGTTACGTCTAGGCCGAGTTCTTTATAATACCCTTTTTCTTTGGCCATGTAGTAACCGGCAAATTGAAATTGATGAGTCCATTTTAGTTGTAACGTAACAGATTCTTGTGCAAAACACGGACTACAAAAAAACAATGTTACGAGTATTAATCCTTTAATAGGCAACTGGGAGTTCCAAATAATGGTAAATACTTGTAACTATATGTAAAAATAGAGATAAAGCAAGCACCCTACTAAGGGTGCATACTTATAGATAATTAAGCTGAAATTAGGTTTTCGGCTTTAAGATGTTGGGATTGAGTAGTTAAAAATTGCGTAAAACACGGGTTTTGTGTTTCATCTTGAACGCTGTAACCTAAACGGTTTAAGTGCTCGTTAAACATATCAAACTGACTTGGTTCAATAGCAAAACCAGCCAATACATTCCCCATTGAGCCACCGTGGTTACGATAATGAAATAGCGTAATGTTCCAATTACTACCAAGCGTATCTAAAAAGCGCGCAAGGGCGCCTGGGTATTCTGGAAATTCAAAACGCAGTAATCGCTCGTGTAACTGCTCTGGCGCTTTACCGCCAACCATATAACGTACGTGCAATTTAGCGAGCTCGTTGTCTGACAAGTCACAAAATGCATAATCGTTTTTGGTGAGGTCTTGTTTTAATTCGTTGAGCTCTTGCTCACCTTGGCGCAGTGCAATACCTACAAAAATTTGCGCTTCACCTGGGCCCGCATAACGGTAGTTAAACTCAGTAATAGCACGCCCCCCTAAAGAAGCACAAAACTGTTTAAAGCTGCCTTTTTCTTCTTTGATGGTAACGGCTAATAACGCTTCGTTTTTTTCACCTAGCGCAGTGCGCTCAGCAACATAACGCAGGCGATCAAAGTTTAAATTTGCGCCCGAAAGCACAGCGGCTAAATGCAGTCCTTTTAAACCCGATTGCTGGCTCCACTTTTTAAGGCCTGCTGTTGCAAGAGCCCCAGAAGGTTCTGCAATTGCGCGGGTAGAGACAAAAATATCTTGCATAGCGGCACATATTTCATCGCCAGTAACGGTCACAACCTCATCGCAAAACTTTTGCGCTAAGCGAAATGTTTCACTGCCGATTATTTTTACCGCTACGCCATCGGCAAAACTGCCGACACGATCAAGCTCTACAGGTTCTCCCGCTTCAAGTGCAGCTTGCAGACATGCACTTTCATCTGCCTCTACACCAATAACTTTTATATCAGGGCGTAATGACTTGATATAAACAGCCATACCTGCAAGTAAGCCGCCCCCGCCCACAGGTATAAATACTGCATCAAGCTCGTTTAGTTGCTGCATTAACTCGCGAGCAACTGTACCTTGCCCAACAATAACATCGGGATCGTCGAAGGGCGGAACAAATACACCATTTCGCTGCTCTGTAAGTTCAAGCGCATGTGCTTTTGCAGCATCGAATTGATGCCCATGTAGTACCACTTCACCGCCCAGTGCGCGTACCGCACTTACTTTTATTTCAGGCGTGGTAACGGGCATAACAATAGTGGCTTTATGACCAAGGTGCGAAGCACTAAGTGCCACACCCTGAGCATGGTTACCAGCCGATGCCGTAATAACCACAGACCCTTTAGGTAACTTATTTAATTTATTATAAGCACCGCGTAACTTAAACGAATACACAGGCTGTTGATCTTCACGCTTTAACCAAACATGGTTGCCTAATTTATCACTGAGATCGCGCATTTCGCTCACCTCAGTGACTTTAGCCAAAGGCTCCATATTTGCCTGAATGATAGCGCGAAAATAATCGAGCTCTTGAGAAACCATAATTAGCTAAGCTCCTCCAGTTTGGCTAAATCACGTACTGCGCCTTTATCGGCACTCGTTGCAAGTAGTGCATATGCTTTTAATGCAGACGATACGTAACGCTCACGATCAACCGGTTTGTAGGCTAATTTTCCGCGTGCTAGTTGTTTTTGCTTACGCGCTTCAAGCTCTTCATCGCTTAATGCCAAGGTGATTTCACGCGTAGCAATATCAATAACAATTTTGTCACCATTTTCAACATACGCAATAGCACCGCCACTTGCCGCTTCTGGCGATACGTGGCCAATAGATAAGCCTGATGTACCACCTGAGAAACGACCATCGGTGATCAATGCACACTTTTCAGCTAAGCCTTTTGATTTTAAGTAGCTCGTTGGGTACAGCATTTCTTGCATACCAGGGCCGCCTTTAGGACCTTCGTAGCGGATAACAACTACATCGCCAGCTTTTACCTCATCGTTTAAAATGCCTTCAACTGAATCATCTTGTGATTCGTACACCACTGCAGTGCCTTCAAAATGTAGCATTTCATCAACAACACCCGCGCTTTTAACAATACAACCGTCAACCGCTAAGTTACCTGAAAGCACAGCTAAGCCGCCATCTTGTCTAAATGCATGTTCAACACTACGAATACAACCATGTTCTCGGTCGTTATCGCCTTCATCCCAACGGCACTCTTGGCTCATTGCTTTTGTAGTACGAATACCAGCAGGGCCTGCACGGTAAAACTTTTGCGCCGCTTCGTTTGTAGGATCTGTCGCATCCCACTTTTTAACAAGCTCACCCATTGTCATACCCGCTACGTGGTTTACCGATAAATCAACTAAACCGGCTTTGCCTAGCTCACGCACAATCGCCATCATGCCACCAGCGCGATGCACATCTTCTATGTGATACTCTGGTGTAGCTGGGGCTACTTTGCATAAAAACGGGGTTTTACGAGAAAGCTCGTCAATGTGCGACATATCAAAATCTACGCCGGCTTCTTGTGCCGCTGCTAATAAGTGCAATACGGTATTTGAAGAGCCACCCATGGCAATATCAACAACCATAGAGTTCATAAAGGCTGTTTTATTAGCAATAGCGCGAGGCAGTACGTCTTGGTTATCTTTTTGGTAGTACTCACGGCATAAATCAACAATGCGAGCACCCGCTTCTACATATAACTGCTTACGATCTTTATGGGTTGCAAGCGTTGTACCGTTACCTGGTAGTGCAAGGCCAATAGCTTCTAATAAGCAGTTCATTGAGTTTGCAGTAAACATGCCTGAACACGACCCACAAGTAGGACATGCAGAGCGCTCTACTTGCTCTGAATCTGCATCACTTACTGTTTCATCTGCGCCTTTAACCATGGCATCAACTAAATCTAGTTTAATATCAATGTTAGCAAGTTTCGTTTTACCCGCTTCCATTGGTCCGCCCGATACAAAAATAACCGGTATATTTAAGCGTAGCGCTGCGAGCATCATTCCTGGAGTGATTTTGTCACAGTTAGAAATACAGATCATCGCATCGGCGCAGTGCCCATTAACCATGTACTCTACTGAGTCGGCAATTAAATCGCGAGAAGGCAGTGAGTAAAGCATACCGCCGTGGCCCATTGCGATACCGTCATCAATAGCGATGGTATTAAATTCTTTTGGTACGCCACCCGCCTGAGTGATTGTTTCAGCCATTAACTCACTAAGCTGATTAAGATGTACGTGCCCTGGTACAAATTGTGTAAACGAGTTAACTACAGCAATAATTGGTTTACCAAAGTCTGTGTCGGTCATGCCTGTTGCGCGCCATAATGCACGTGCGCCTGCGCGTTTACGTCCTTCAGTTGTTGTTGCACTTCTTAATTTAGCCATAGTTACCTCTGTTTTGCCGCTCTGTAAGCGGGCATTCCTCATTCTAAAAATTGGTGAGTAACTGTTATTCAATTACTCGTAAATTTGTGTCGTTAGCAATTACACAGCTTGTTGCTGTAAATTTTGTAAAGTGATTTCTTTAACGTCCACCAGCTTATTTAACTGGCTTGTTAAAAGATGGATTGGTTTATCGCTGTCTACTGTCATTGCAACATTGTAGTGGCCATCATCCATATTGAGCTGAAAATGCGTAAGATCAAAACCACGGTGACGCACTACACGTAAAAAACGCTCGACCGCTATACTTTGGCTCTTTAATGCAATAGTTAGGCTGTGTTTCATTGTGCTTTCTCCGTAATCATTTCGTCATTTGCAGCCCCAGGTGGTACAAGTGGCCATACGTTTTCTTTATCGTCTATGCAGGCATGTACTATGTACGGCCCTTTACTGTTAACTAATGCTGTTATTGCATCATCAACTTGATTTGCATGTGTAATTGTTTGCCCAGGAATACCAAATACAGCGGCTAATTGAACAAAATCAGGGTTATCTGACAGGTTTGTTTCAGAGTAACGTCCTTCAAAAAATAGCTCCTGCCATTGGCGAACCATACCTAAGCGTTGGTTATCTAATATTAGTATTTTTACTGGTAAATTGTTACGGCGAATAGTGGCAAGCTCTTGGATGTTCATCATGATTGAGCCATCACCCGACACCGTGATTACAAAATCATCTGGGCGCGCTACTTGTGCACCAATGGCGGCAGGTAAACCAAAGCCCATTGTGCCTGCACCACCACTACTTAAATGGTTGCTCGGGTGGCTAAATTTCATGTGTTGCGCTACCCACATTTGGTGCTGACCCACATCGCAGCACACTACACCTGTTTTTGGCATACGCTGGCTTAATTGGTTCAATAAATACGGGGCAAATACTTTTTCGCCTGGGTAGTCGTAGCGCCACGCATGCTTTACGCTTAACTGCTTATTTGTATCGCACCATGCTTTAGGGGTTACAAAGCACTCAAGTGCCGGTAATGACGATTTTAAATCAGCAATTAATGAGGCTTTAGCAGGTTTACGTTTACCTACTTCAGCTGCGTCAATATCTAAGTGGATTACTTTTGCTTTGGCTGCAAATTTAGCTAAGTTACCTGTTACGCGGTCATCAAAGCGAGCGCCTATACACACTAATACATCGCACTCTTGTACTGCTATATTAGCGGCTTGTGTACCGTGCATGCCTAGCATGCCTAAGTAATGTTCGTAATCTGGTAATACACTGCCTAATGCCTTAAGTGTGGATACTGCTGGCATCTGCGTTTTATTTAAAAACTGCATTAACTCATTTTGTGCATCAGCGGCTTGCACGCCGCCGCCAACATATGCAACTGGCTGCTTTGCTTCACTTAATAACTGATTTGCAATGGCAACTTGGTTTAAATCAAGTTGCGGTAAGTATTCATCAGCCGCTAACCAAGGTTTAAAAGGCACTTGCGCCATTTGAATGTCTTTTGGAATATCTACAAGTACAGGACCTGGGCGACCACTTTGGGCTAAGTGCATAGCCTCTTGTAGTATTTCGGCTAAGTCTTCTGCTCGCTCTACCATGTAACTGTGTTTTGTACACGAAAGCGACATACCCAATACATCTACTTCTTGAAATGCATCTGAGCCAATGGCTGCAGTAGGTACTTGGCCGGTAATTGCTAACAATGGCACTGAGTCCATCATCGCATCGGCAAGTGCTGTTATTAAGTTAGTTGCCCCTGGGCCTGAGGTTGCTAAACATACGCCTAATTTACCTGTGCTGCGGGCATAACCTACAGCAGCAAAGCCAGCACCTTGCTCATGACGAGTAAGGTAATGTTTGACTGGCGCGCCATACAGCGCATCGTAAATTGGCATAATAGCTCCGCCTGGGTAGCCAAATACCTCTTTTACGCCGTGCTTGGCTAATAAATCGATTGTTAGTTCTGCGCCTGTCATTAATTAATCCTCATTCCTCAGTGACAACCCAATTAAATACTTACTTAAAACTTATAGCTAAAATCTTTAAAACTTTGTACTTAAAACTAAAAAGCCCTCCGAACGGTTAGGTGCGGAGGGCTTTTTAATGCTTAAGTTTATAGCACTACGAAGCCCTCGCGGGAATAATCACCACGATAATAATCAGGACTAGGTTAAGTGCATTTGTAAGCATGTAATTAATACCAAATTTAAATCATTTGTTACGAAAGGTAATCTTTCGCTCTGTTATGTATTAGTACCGTGCTGAGCCCTTTAAGTCAATACCAAACTCAATTCAAAAAAAACACTAAAACTCAAATTAAGTGGTTTTAAAATTCACCACAAATCCATTTAAAGGATTTTTTATGCTTTAATTTCAAGCATGGAAATTCACTATTCTTATATCTCTCATTTATGGTTTGATTAATTTTTGAGGTTTTTTGCAAATAAAAAATATTTATTTTCCTCAGGGAATACGTAGGTTCTCTTAAGCAATTCTTAAGTGTTGTTACATAGCATGACGCTGTTATTTTAAACGAGCCTAAATAACGAAAATAATACCCTTACATTTAATTTAACACTGCCCCTAAAGTGAATTTAGGTTAGTATTTATCTAACTCAACAATGAGATTTTAAGGACAAGCCATGAAAGCAATGCCTCGTATTAGTCACCTTTTTATTATAGTGCTGTTTACAGTACTCAGTTTTAATAGCCTTGCGGCACCGGCTTTATATAAAGTAGAAAAAAACGGCACTAGCTCGTATTTGTTTGGCACAGTTCACGTAGGTGATGCCAGCATGAAAGGTTTGCCAAAAAAAGTAACCGAGGCTATAGATCAAAGCGATGAAGTGATTGTAGAAGTAGATATTAGTAAACTCACGCCACTGCAAATGCAGCAACGCTCAATGCCATTTATGATGCTTAAAGACGGCAAAACTTTACAAACAGAACTATCAAAACAAAATTACAATAAGCTTAAAGATTACTTTGCTAAAAAGTCGATTGATATTGCTATGTTTAACGGCCTAAAACCGTGGGCTGTAATGGTAACCATGATGCAAATTGAGTTTCAAAATGCAGGTTTTTCTGATCAAACGGGCATAGATAAGCAAGTACTTGCTTACGCTAAAGAGCAAAAAATTAGAATAGGCGAGCTCGAAACGCTAGAGCAGCAGTTACAAATGTTTGATGGTATGGCGCTGTTAAGTAACGAAATGATTGAAGAAACGTTTGAGCAGCTTGCCGACATTAATACCTACTTCATTAAGCTAGTAAACGCATGGAAAAATGGCGATATGGATACGCTTACCGAGTACTACAACATGAGTTTTGACGAGAGTAATTACGGTGAAATAAGCGAGCAAGTTATGCTAGTTAATCGTAATGATAAATGGGTTGAGCAACTAGTGCCTCGTTTAGCTAATGAAAAACTATTTATTGCTGTTGGTGCGTTACACCTGCCAGAGCAGCATGGTTTAATAAAGCAGTTAAAAGATGAAGGTTTTAGCATTACTCGCCTTTAAATTATAATCTTGAAGGCTAGGCGTATTATGCTTAGCCTTTTGCTTTAATGCTTAATGAAAATCTTCCATTTTTAAGTAATTCTCTATTCCTTTAATTTTGTCTGCCGCATGGTGATTTACATAAATCACAGTACTTGTATTAGCCGCGCATACTTTCTCGATTAATACTAACACCCGCTGCCTATTCGCTTCATCTAGCCCTAAGCAGGGTTCATCTAAGATAAGTAATGTTGGGTATTTTACCATTGCGCGTACAATTAATAACATACGCTGATCGCCATAAGATAGCTGGGTAAATGAGGTATTTTGTTTATCGCTTAAGCCTATTAATGCAAGCCACTGCTTGGCGATATTTACTTGTGAATCATTCGGTTTTTGATATAAACCAATGCTGTCATAAAATCCTGAAATAACAGTATTAAGTGCCGATATACTTACTCGGTAATCCATATGAAGTGCATTTGATATAAAACCTATATGCTGCTTTATATCCCAAATACTTTCGCCCGTACCACGTTTAAACCCGAACACCTCAATGTCATTGTTATAGCACTGAGGGTTGTCTCCTGTTATTAAGCTTAATAAGCAGGTTTTACCTGAACCATTAGCTCCACTTAGTTGCCAATGCTGATGCTTTTTAATAGTCCAGCTTAAGTTTTTAAATACAGTTACATCACTGTAACTAACTTTGGCATTATTTAATTTGACTAAAGTCTCCCCGGAAAATAGCGATTGTAACTGTGTGCTATCGGGTTTTGGTACACTTAATGTAGTGTGCTCTAAATGCAGTAATTTTAGTAAGTCGTTTAACTGTTCAATACTTGGGTTAGCTAATGTATGGATTAAGCACCCTTGGCTAACATAACCATAATGAGAAATAAAAGCAGGGATTTCATCCAGACGGTTTAAGACAAAAACAAAAGTAATTGTTTTACTAAGATCTACTAGTATTTGATTAAGCTGCAGGCACGAATCCGCATCAAGTCCATCAAAAGGCTCATCAAGCACCACTAAATCACTGCTTGAGCTAAGCGCATTAATGAGTAATAACTTGCGGGTTTCACCGGTTGATAGGTCTCTAAAGCGCCTGTTTAGTAGCGTATCAAATTTAAAAAGCTCAATAAGCTGAGTTAAAAGGCTGCTGTGTTGGTTTTGCGAGGTAAATATAAGATCTTTTACTAGGCTTTGCTTTTCATGCTCTAACTCATTTGCTAGTAATTGCTTTTGGGAATCAGATGAGACCAGCATCAACTTGTCAATGTTACTTAAACGTTTTCCACCCTCACACTGTGCCTCGCCTATTAAGGTAGCCGTTAGCGCTGATTTACCTGCGCCATTACCGCCTAATAATAGCCAATGTTCTCCCAAATTTACTTGCCAATTTAAAGTACTAATATTGTAACGGCTTTTACCCTGCCCTTTTAAATAACCATTAAATTGCTGAAGTGTAATTGACTGCACGTGTGTTTCCGAGTAAACAATAAAACAATAACTTAGCGCATATTTAAAGGGCTTAGCAAGCACCTTCGCTACACGGGTTACTAATTTTACTTATACTATTTAAAGCATCCTCAATTGCCTGCTGACTAATGGGCTTATAGATGTGAGCATTAGCGCCATTTTCATATACTTCTTCCATATCATCATCTGAGGTATTTGCTGTTACAGCTATAATTGGCATCGTTTTTTTAAGCTCAGCACGTATTTTTTTTATGGCTGTGAAGCCATCCATTACTGGCATATTTAAATCCATAAAAATAATATCGTACTCGTTTTGACTCACCATATCACATGCTATTTCTCCATTTACGGCGCATTCGTAGCTTAAATTTAAAAGAGTAAGTATACGTGTGAGTAACATAGTATTAAGTGGGTTATCCTCAACAACTAAGCACGTTAGATTGCTGTTTAATGTATGCTCTTCAAGCGCTTCTTTATGGCTTATTATTGGTAAACTTAAAGTTACTATAGCACCATGCGGCTCGTTATTTTTAAAACTAATTGTGCCATGAAGTGCCTTAACTACATACTGTACGCGGGTAAGTCCGGTTCTTAACCCTTGAAAGTGATTACTCTGTTTGAACGAATCAAATTCAAGGTCAGCAACTGCCTGAGAAAAACCACAACCAGTATCTTTCACAGTTAAGCAAAACTCATTATTTAAAAGCTTTGCAAATACATTAATTTCACCTTCGGCAGTAAATTTAATCGCATTGCTCATCAATTCAGTAAACATGTGCTGCAAGCGCTGGTGATCTAATTTACAAATACAATTTAACGATTCATCTAAATGACTCGTTAATTTTATACCTTTTTGCTTACATACATATTCATAAGCTATCACTACTTTATTGCACGACTCTAATAGGTTTTCATCTTTTAAATGGGGTACCCACTTCCCTGCACTTAATGCCTGCAGGTCTTGTAGCTCATCAAGCATGGATATTAATCTGAGAGAGCAATATTTTGCCTGAGTTTTAATACTTTCTTGCTCAGAAGTTACCTCTAGCGCTTCTATAGATGTGATTAAACCCTGTAAAGGTGTTCTAAATTCGTGGCTTGCTCTGGCAATAAAATGCTCTTTGTTTTGGCTAATCTGTAGAACAAAATCTTTTTGTTTTTGTAATTCAGACAGCGTATTTGTTACCTCTTTCTCCATTGGCATAAAAACAAATCTTAGCTCAATTAGTAGTAATATCATGGCTAATAGCCAGCATAATATTTCTAAATTAGAAACCCAGTTAACCTTACTGAGCGCGCTTTGCTCATATAAGCTAACAGCCTTATCGAGATTTAATAAAAGCGTTTCTACCTCTTCAATAGAAAAAACTGACTGCTTTACCTCTCCTTTTTGGTATAACAACTTCTCTGCTTCTAATATGTATTGTGTGACGCTTTTATCTAGTTGTACTGGCTCATATAGGTATAACTTTATAAGTTCAGGCGTTAAATATTTATATTCCCCGTCAGGGTTTTGCGCTAATAATTGTTGATGAGCAGATTTAAATACATTTAAAGATTTTTTTAGAGATTGAGTGTGTAATGCAGAGTAGTTATTTGTGTTAAGTATAGTATTACTATGCCATGCTATTTTTTGCGAGAGCATCCTTTGCTTACCTGCAATATTAATAATTTTAGCATCAAACTTTTGAACCGAAATACTTAATTGGAGTAATAATGCAGAACCACTGATCAAAAGCGCAATAGCTAATAACGCCCATCGGTATCGTTTTCTAACACTTTTGATAATATTGAACATGTAAGAGCCTGTTTTTTTATTTAAGTGTAGCCTAATTTTATGGAACGCAAAATCAGTAAGAGTAATACCATTTATATGATTAAGTAAGCTACGTTTAGACAAAAAAGCGATGACAATAAAAACCCAGCAAAAGCTGGGTTTTATAAAGTTAAACGTTATCTATTTTCTAATCGGTTGTAATCAAACATTCCATGTTCTATACCACGATACTCTTTTGCCACAGAGTGTAAAATGTCGCTGTATTGCCAAAACTGTGGATGAGTACGGCGTATTCCAAATTTACTTTTTAAAGCACGATAATCAGCTTCAATTTGCATCATTGGCAACTGCTCGGCAAATGCACTAACTTGTTGCTCGTTATTTAAATACCAAATAGCAGCAGGATAATCACCTATAAAGCCAGGTACTATTGTAGCTGTATCTTCATCATAGGCGCGCTGGCCATCTTCGTTTAATAAACTCGATATATTATAGTGTGCATTATGATGGATGATTGTATAACCTTTATGGCTATTATCAGCTTGCTTAACAAGTACAAAAGAAATTTGAGGCAATAAATTAACCGCTTTAGCAGGCATATTATTTATTGCACTTAACGGCTCTGGCACTTTAGTGTAATCGTACCTCTCACTTAGTACAGGCGCTAAAGTCTCCTTCATTAAAGCGTATAACTCGTGCTGTGGGTTATCGGTTTTATACTCAATACCGCTTGGCTGGCTAAATTCGCGATTATTTTTAAAGAACTTAGATAAATCTGGTGGCGAGTTACGATACCACTGCTTTTTAATTTGATTACGCTTTGCCTCTGGCAGCAATGATAAAAAGTTTTGCTCGCCCTCTAAACGTAAAAAATCCATATATAAGCGTGTCACTAATTGATGACCAATATTTCCGTACACATCAAAACCGGCTACAAGTAAATAGTGGATGCGCTCAAATAAAGCATAATCAAGTATCCAAGTTGTTTTAGGCTCTTGTCCTATAAAACCTTTAACCACAGTAGCACTGTCAAAATGACGAAAAATAGTTAAAGCTGCGTTC
Source organism: Pseudoalteromonas sp. MMG006 (assembly GCF_018101025.1). NCBI lineage: Bacteria > Pseudomonadati > Pseudomonadota > Gammaproteobacteria > Alteromonadales > Pseudoalteromonadaceae > Pseudoalteromonas > Pseudoalteromonas sp. MMG006. Next base: position 3,326 of record NZ_JAGJEJ010000008.1, on the reverse strand, counting down.
TTATTATGCCCATCACCTTTCCAAAGCAAATCGGTTGTAAGATGCTCGCCACCTTTAAACATCTCGTTTGCAAGCTCAACTTTAGCCTGTAAATATTTTTTTTCACGTACTGAATATTTAACCCAGCTAGAGATAGGTAATGCATTACTTTCTTCAGCTGCAGGAAGTTCTAAAGCATCTTCGTGCTGTACAAGCATTTGCCCTACAGCAGGTGTGGCTACTTTATCAGGGTCAGCAAAAGCTACCCAAAAATGATCATTAATGACGTTTAGCGCAATCTGACCACGACAAACAGGCCCTTTTATAAAACCCATAATAATAAGTTCTGCTTCATCAAGCATAAACTGATACTTAGAATTAATCGGAATTACTTCAAATGTTTTAAATGGATTTGAAGCCGACTCAGCTTTATAACTTGGCATTTTAGTTACGGTGTAATCAGGCGCAATAAACTGCTCGTATAAACGCAGTAACTTAGCTTCATTAAGCTCAAGTGGTAAATGTGTTTTAGAAAGAATAGTTGAGCGTTCTTGCATGAAACGATAGTAAACACGGCTAACTTTAGGATCATCATATGGGCGGCGCGTGTTGATTAGCTTTATTGTTTCACCAGGGGGCGTACTTGAACGCACAAGTTTAAAAAAGCTTTGTGGGTTTTCTGGAGTAAAATAAATGTGCGCTAAAAACCAATGTTCATATATATAACGGGCTGATAACTGATACTTTAAACTATCTTGATTTAAAAATGCTTCCCAGCCTTTTATCTTGTTTAAATCAAATTGGCTAGGTGGCTTAAGGTGCGACATTTTACCGCCACCTTTAAGCCAGTTTTGTAAATGATTAAACTCTTCCCGCGATACCCCAGGTAAACCATAAGGCATACCTGCATGAGGTTGCTCATCCGCAAGTCGACCAAATTCGCCCATTGTGGCACATGTTTGCGAGCGACTAAGTGAAAAATCAAATTCATCATCTAATACTTCATTAGCAGGTAATTCATGGCTTTGCTTTAATACCAAACTATTAAATAGCACGCTACCAGCTAAGTTGGCCTCTTCTGTTTGAGCGCGCTCATTAAGCACAGGCGTAAAGTTTTTCTCTCGCCATTGCTTTGTATCAGTAGCATCAAATAATAAACGGCTCGGTGTAGTGGCAAGTAAACGTGTTCCATCATAAACAAGGTCTTTGCTTAGCCCACGATCAATCCCCTCAGGCGATGAAAGCTTCAGCTGACAAGGCGCATCATAACAGCCATGACATACAACACAGCGAGTATCGAGTACTGGTTTTACATTTTGTAAAAAATCAGCTCCAGCACCCGTGGTATGTGAAACAATACGCTCCTGTGTTTGCTCTGCACCGAATACATTATCGTAATGAGCGTTACCCAAATATGCACAACCACTCAAAATGATCAGTACTAAGGTGCTTATTAGTATTTTTTTCACTCTTCATCCTCATCACCTAAGTCAAATGTTGGCATCATATCCATTTGTGGAGACACAAACGTTTGTTGCTCTGAGGTATTTAGAACCACACTTAATAAAGGACCATGAGTTAAAGTAATTTGCGCATCGTGCTCTTGTTCTAAAGTTGCTGAGTACACCGAATCTGTAATTAATAGCTGGTAATTACTTAGCGTAATAGCAACACTGCTATCTTCGCTCGGGTTTTGGCAAATTTGAGTTAATAACTCATCATTTAACGCAATAGAAATTTCAAAATCAGGTTGCTCTAAATCTCTTTCACTTAAAGTTTCATCAAGAAGAAATAAAGGAAGGGTTAAGTTGCTATCTTGTTCAATTTCCATTGTGCTCTCAGTGCTACTAGCTATTTAATTATGTGCATTATAGCAAGAAAAATTAAACATTAATTCATAATGGATAGTCAAATAACGTGGGGAACTTAGTTATTGGTATTAAATAATATTATCTTTAATACCAGCATATATTTACGTTAATGAACTACTAAACATATCTGATTGTATTACCGAAAATACAGCACCTTGAGGATCGCAGATAACACTAAACCGACCAACATCAGGAATATCTGTCGCAGATACACACACTTGCCCGCCAAGCTCTTTAACTTTTTTAATAGCTGTATCGCAATTTTCAACAGCAAAATAAATCATCCAATGAGGAGGAATATCTGCCGGCCACTCTTTTGTCATCTCAAGCATCCCTGCGATAGGTTTACCATTAACTAAAAATAAGGTGTATTGCATATTATCCATTGGCTTTGTTTCACTTTGCCAACCCAGCAAAGAACAGTAAAAATCTTTACTTACTTTAGTATCTCGCGTTGCCAACTCATACCAATATGGCGTGTTTAGCTCCTCAATACGTTTACACCCTTTATGCGCATTCCCTTGCCACAGAGCAACAGTTGCTCCAACAGGATCTTTTATCATTACTATTCTGCCAGCATCCATTACGTCATGAGGACCCGCAATAATTTCAGCACCAAGGCTTTTTGCTTTTAAAGCACATTCATCGACATTATCTACAGTAATATATGCCAACCAATAACTCGAAACACCCGCAGTAACCTGTTCTTGATCCATTTCATACATAGCTGCAATATCATCACCTTGTTTTTGCAGCATGGTGTAATATAAATTTTCTCCAATTGGCTGGTCATCATACCCCCAATCAAATAATGAAGTATAAAATGCTTTACCTTCTTTCCAGTTATGAGAGCAAAGCTCAGACCAACAAAAAGTACCATGCGGATGATTTTCAATTTTACTCATTATAAATCCCTTATTATTCTAATTTTATATAACTGAGTTCTGTACTCTATTTGTAAATTTATAAAGTAACAGTTATTAAATTTAGACTAGAGTAATAATTGTTCTGAGTCGACAAAAAGAAATACATGCCAGGAAGGTTTAAATAAAAACTATTTTAGTGAGGCCAAGGCTAACACCCAATCTACTCACTTTTGATTACCAACAGCCGTGGAGAGTTACAGTAAAATGTTACTGTCTTGGCCGACTGCGATATTGCGTGATTTTAGTGTCATTTAACATGCTTTTAGCGTCAGGAGTCGCTATGCCCGACCTCCGTGATAAAGGCTTGATGAGTGTCTATCAATTGTGCGTATTTCACTTTTCTGCAGACGTAAAAAAGCCCGACTCTTTCGAATCGGGCTTTCTACAATTTGAAGTCGGTGCGCTACGCAGTAGAATGTTCTACTTTCACATAGCAAATGGGATACTATCATTGGCCGGGGCTCGCCTTTGAGGTGTTTTGTTTGATGTATAGGAATACCCTGGAGTACAGGAGATACGAGAGCGGCAACTACTGAGCTCTGCATGGGCC